>CAYTRB010000129.1:0-9109 GCA_964440215.1 uncultured Methylocapsa sp. | reverse complement strand
AAATCCTCCCTTCTTCAAGTTGCCAGTTCTGTCTCAAGGGCGCTGACGCCGGACAGGAACAGTGCTGCCACCGTGTTTAAAGTGGGGCGCGTCCTTGTCGCTCATTATGTAACGGAGGCGTGCTGTTTCATTTGGCGCATCGTGGATCGTGAAGGCGGGCGATACCCCGCCGCAAGGTCTGATCCCCGACCATGAAAAATTTGCGCTGAAAGCCGCCGCTCCGTGCATTGAAGCCAGAATAAACATGGCGGCGCTGCCAAACAGTTGGGGCGATTGGGCATCTTCGACCCTTTTCTGAAGCTACTGTACCAGTATGAGAAAGGCTGGTGTGCAGATTTCGCCGACCCCATCCTCCCGCGACCCTAATACACTAATATGCAACCCTATTTAACACATTGGCGCTCATCGTCTGTGCCCCGGCCTAGCACTTGAACTCTAAGGACTTGCCCTCGGCTGTATCGAAGTGCGCAACCTTGCCGGCGTCGACGGCGACCGTCGCGCGGACGGCCGCTAGACCGTTCACCTGATCGTTTTGGACGACTTCGGCAAGCGTTAGAGTGAGCTTGCATGCGTCGTTATCGCTCAAGGACAGGATCCCGACTGCGATCATCGGATGTCCAGACAAGACCTTTGTTGACTCGGCTGCGAGCCGATGCGTACATGGCAGTCAGTCGATGTCTATCCTATAGTCGACTCCCTCCCAGCGGCCCTCCGCCAGCCACCGGAAGGTAAAAACCACCTCCCGGCCGAGCCGCAGTCCTGCTGTATCGAGGTCGACAAAGTGGACGCCAAGACCGCTGTCTTGTGTTGGCGTGTCATAGACCGAGTGCCAACCATCGGCGCTCCAATGGACTGCGGCGGCAGCGAGGAGTTCGATGCGCAGTATGCTGCCCGCAGGCATGCGACGGCACTTGTGATTGAAGCGCCAGGCCACGCGGCATGAATGCACACCTTCGATCTGGTAGCGCTGGCGCGGCTGGGGTGGCATATCGAAAACGCAGCCATCCGCCAGCGAGCGCAACAGCTTGGCATGCTCGGCATGCGCCCAAACGAGCGGCATGGCCGAACCGGATGGCCGGCCGCGGAAAAGCTCGCGCTCGGGAATGTCCGGTGCATCCCATACTTGCTCGGGAATAAGATGGCCGTCGCTAGCAAATCCTTCGAGCGTGGCGAGCAATGCCTCTGCGGCACTCAGGTTGCCTGCGATCAGCTCATAATGCGCGCGTTCGCCGGTGAGCAGCGGCCAGGCTCGCCCGACCCCGGTCCCATCGAACGGTCGGCCGTCCTCATGCTCGCCATAGCCGTCGCCGTTGTAGCGCCGCCAACCCGGTCCCGCAGGCAAATTGATCTTGAGGACGGCATCGATGACGCGGATGGTATTGCGGATGCGTGGATCGTCCGGAGCGCGCAGCCCAAAGCGGACAAGAGCGAGTGCGTCCGGACTTACGATCAGAGAGGCTGGCTGGCTGCTCGCCTGAACCGGACGATTCTTGATCGGGATAAACCCGTCGACTGGCGAGGCCCCATCGGCTGTTTCGGGCGGAGTGATGCGGACGTAATAGCCATCGACTCCCAGTTCCTTCGCGAGCGGTGTGCCGTTGGCATAGGTCCAGCGCTCAATCAGGCTGTTCCAGAGATCGGCGGTCTCGCGAAAGTAAATGGCTTGCTGTCGCGCCGCGGCCTTGTCGGCGAGGTCTGCGGCCGCGAGTAGCGCGGCAATCTCGACGGCGAGCGTAAACGGCGAATAGCCGCTATCCTCCTCCCATCGGTCCTGCCCAGTCACGGGCCCATTCCGAACAATGAAGGCCGCCGCCTGCTGAACCATCGGCCAGAGGCCGCGCAGCTCCGTCTCGGTCAGCGCAGCTTCACGCCAGGCAAGATCGACGAGCAGTATCGGAAATGCGCATTCATCCAGCTGAATGCCACTCCAATAGGCCGTGCCGTCGAGCCAGCAATTCTGTGGCCAATGACCGTCCGGCTCTTGAATCGCCTGCAGATAATAGATGACCTGCCGCGCTTCCGTCTTCGCCCCCGCCGCGAGGAGACCGCCCGCGGTCTCGACGAGATCGCGTGGCCAGACAAGATGGTAGCCACCGAGGTCGTCATCGCCTTTGGCGAAGCCCCAGGGTACCGAGAGGCTGGCGATATAGCCGCCGGCAAAAGAGCTCGCCTCATGCGTGCGCAACACGGCGGTGCTGATCCGGTAAATACTCTGACGAGCCTGGTGGGATACGGCATCGAGGGGTAGCAATGACTCCTGCCAAGCGCGCCAGTCGTCAACGTACTCATCTGCCGCAGCATCAACCCCCTCGCTCAGACTGGCACGCACGCGAAGCGCGGCTTCTTCGGCGCGCCGCCCAAATCCCAGCGCCAGCACGAAACTGCCGCCGCAGTTGCTGATGCCGATCTCACCGGTTAGCGCGACATTGCCATCGCGCGCGTGGTCGTAACGCCAGCGCAGCTCGCAGTGGCGAGAGAGATCCTGCCAGCCATCAGAAACGCCGACGAAACCGGCCGAACGGGCGACGAACGGGGCCGAGCAGCCAACGGCGAGCGCAGTCCCGCAGCCTTCGGCAAAGAGCATTGGCACACCCTTGTAATCCTCGATCCAGGCAGTGTTGCCGGCCCCCCGATTGACCAGGTGCGGTGCCAGCAGAGCGTAAAGATGGTAATCGGCGAGAGTGCCGGCGAGTGCCCAGAAATTGACGCGCTGCAGCACGACGTCGCGCCGGGGATCGGAAAGTACGAGCTTTTCGAGTCTATAGCGACCTTTGATGCAGGAGCTGGCGATGACGAAGGCTGGCACGCCATTGGCGAGCGGCCGAATGAAACTTGTCGTGTCGCGCTTCTCTTCAGAGAAAAAGCTGCGTCCGTCGGTCACGATAAGACCGAAATCGCGTGTGCAGGCCTGATCAATGCGGGGGTAATAGATCTCGTTGAGAATGCCGTGGCTCAAGGTAAACCAGACGCGGCTCAGTGGAGAGCGCGCTGTACCAACGCCACTCTTGGCGCTGGAGGTCCACCGCGCCGAACTCCCGGGCCAGCCCGGCGCCTCTCCTTCCAGCGGCATCAGCCAACTCCCCATATCATGTGTCGAGAATCATAACGGCGGCTTCGCTACCGACCTGCGACGCGCGGACAATGAAAAGCCGATTATGATCCCAATCCATGCACAAGATCGCGGATGCCAGCAAGATCGGATTCAAGGCATCGATAAGGAAGAATCCAAAGCTGGTGGTGGCTGCTAGCGCCGGGCGGTCGAGGGAGGCGCCTAAGAGGTCACTTTCGCATGACGAGGACCCGCAAATCGACGGTTCAGGCAAAAATTAAAGGGCAGTCAAACGTCGCGGCGCCGCGACGTTTTGCTCGCGTTAATCGATTGGAGGGCTCTAGCAGCCGCTTCGTGTCCGGGCTGTGATCTTGTCCTTAGCCTACCGCTACTTGGATGCTCTGAGCCTCTAGTCGAAACAATATGTTTAGTTCCCGAAAATTACTAAAGTGTTTAGACTAAGAACATTTTCGACGCCGTGCGGAAGCGCACATTGCCGCGGTGTTCGTACCAGGTGGACTGCATAGCTACGGCGTCCTGGCGCCGCGATCTTCCGCGCGTGCGGCCTCAAGCGCCGGACAAAAAAGTGCCACCCCCAATGACATAGCGGGCGCTATCGTGGATTAAGGCATTGACACGTTAACGAACAAATGGGCCGGCGTGTGTGATAACAGTTCAGACCATGAAGCCCATTTCCTATGCCCGCCACCGATTTCCGCCCGACATCATCCGGCACGCTGTCTGGCTCTACCTCCGGTTCACCTTGAGCTCCCGGGATGTCGAGGATCTCCTGGCTGAGCGCGGACTGACGGTTAGCAATGAGTCGATTTGTTGGGGGGTGCTCAAATTCGGATCACTCATTGCCAAGAACTTACATGGAACCCGGCCTAAACCCCGCAGTCGTTGGCATCTCGATGAAATGGTGGTCTCA
The DNA here is from genome assembly GCA_964440215.1 of uncultured Methylocapsa sp. GTDB lineage: Bacteria > Pseudomonadota > Alphaproteobacteria > Rhizobiales > Beijerinckiaceae > Methylocapsa. Next base: position 5,129 of record CAYTRB010000129.1, on the reverse strand, counting down.
ATCGCTGGACAGCAAATGTACATATGGCGTGATGTCGACAGCGAAGGTGAGGTTCTCGATATCCTGATCCAGCCCCAACGCGACAAAGCCGCGGCGGTGCGGCTGCTACGGAAACTCTTCGACTCCAGGGCTTTGTTCCGACGGTGATCGTCACCGACAAACTGAGATCCTACGGAGCGGCGCTTCGCGAACTTGGCTTCTCGGGTTTGCATGAACAAGGACTGCGCGCCAACAATCGCACAGAGAACTCGCATCAGCCGCTTCGACGACGCGAACGTAAAATGCAAGGCTTCAAGTCGGCCCACTCAGCTCAGCGCTTTTTTTCCGTCCACGCGGCCGTTTACAACACGTTCAACGTGCAATGGCATTTGATCAGCCGGCGGATCCAGAGACAATTTCGGACTGTAGCGCATAATTCTTGGAGCGATGCGACAGTTGCGGCCGCATAAATTGAAACCTCAACAGTCAGGTCTCTTGTCGCCTGCGCGTTAACGTGTCAATGCCCGGCGCGATGTTCCATGACATGGGCCTCACCAAGCGGTACAGCATGCGACTGCGCAGAAAGCATGGTTATCGGACCCGTAAAATTCATTCCTTGGGAGACGGCCAGACAGATCGAAAAGGCGCTAAAGCTTTCAGGGTCGAGGGCTGATTCTGAGGAGAGTCCCGTAGAGCTAGCTTCTTCCCCTGGAGCTTCTTTGAGATTGCCGATGCGAGCCACAGCGCTTGCGTCGGAAGACACTGTTTTTCCTTTTCGTCTGCCTGGCCATGGTCTGGTGGACGTTCAGAACCGGATACAACTGAAAAAGTAGCCAGAAACGAAATTGAAGGAGGCACGTTCATGTCAGCAATATCGAAAACGTCCGTAGCCTTGGCGCTGATGGCCGCGCTATCGTCAACCGCCACCGCGCAAGGATTGGTCACCCAAAAGAACATTCCATTCGCAATGGCGGAGACAATCGCCCAGGCAGCGCTCGCCCAGTGTGAAAGCATGGGCTTTAAGGTTTCGGTGGCAGTGGTGGATCGCGCCGGCCTGGTCATTGTCATGCTGCGAGGCGACGGCGCCGGCCTGCATACCCCCGAGGGTGCCGAACGCAAAGCTTATACCGCCCGCACCTTCGACCAACCGTCGGCCGATTTTGTCAAACGAATGACGGATAGACCGGACACGGCGGGCTCGGTGCACTATAACCGCGTGCTCGCGCTCCCCGGCGGACTGCCAATCAAGGCCGGCAACGAGGTGGTCGGTGCCGTCGGCGTATCCGGCTCGCCCGGCAAGGACGACGTTTGCTCGCAAGCCGGCATCGACAAGGTCGCCGATCAGCTGAGGTAGGGTCGGTCGCTGGCTGATAACGTATCGAGGATACACGCCCAGCTCCTGACGCCCTTGTGATAGCACTTCAAGTCGAACCTCTCGTTCGGCGAATGTACGCGGTCGTCGTCGAGCGCAAAGCCGACGAGCAGCAAATCCATCCCGAATACGTTCTTGAAATCAGCAATAATTGGGATTGATCCCCCTGCCCCCCGCGAAAAGAATAAAGGAACCCAAAGGGTCGCGCGAACGAAACACTGTCATCGAATTCTATGGAAAGGTGCGCCGCACGGCATCCCCCAATGACTCGCGGCGAAGCCGAGCGCTGACAAACAAGGCCATCCAGCCCTCCCCTGGCCCGCGATCATTATGGCAGCGATTTTATTGGCTGGCATGACATGGGACGTCGCCGCCAATTCCTGCGAAGATTCCGGCCATTACAGCCACCGTGAAGGTGGAGATTAGCGAAGCAACAGCAGCGGACTATACCGGTGCCTGTCGTCTTTGTTTCCGCCCCGCGTGGCGTGCCCCTCGATCGACAGCTTTCCCGGTCATGTAATCGGGTGAAGCAGGTGGTGCGCACGAGGTGATAAGGTCAGGTGTCCGATTGTGTCCTCAGGAGATAATCATGAAATACGTTCGCCTCGCTTCGTTGGTTTCCGCGTTTGCTTTCGCCGCGTTGCTACTGCCACCGGCTTGCACGGTGGCGGCCTCGTCGCCGTCGCCGGAGGCCGCGGTTCTTGGCCAGGAGGCACGATGGTTGACGGCTATCGTTAACAACGACCGCAAAACAATCGAATCGATCTTGAGTACGAACTTCAAGCACATCACAGCTCGAGGCAAGCTCCTCGATCGCGCTCAAGAACTCGCGACCACGGACATAGAGCCATTTACGATGAACGCGACCGAGCAGACAGTCGACTTTGCCGGCGAAGTGGCTGTGGTTCACGGATTGAACACCGTCATTCGGTCGGGCAAAGTGCTATCGCGCGAGCGATTCACCGACGTGTTCGTCAAGCAAAATGGCAGTTGGATGGCGCTATCAGCACAGGAAACCGCGATTTAGCCATCTCGCTTATCAAGATCGGCATCCCCGAAGACAAACCGGTGTATTGGTTGGAACCGAGCGTCAACACTCAAGTATCACTACCGCATACTTCACAGCTTCTGGCTGCGCGCGGTCTAGAGAGTGTTGTCGTAGCATTCAGGAAAGCAGACGGTAACGAGTGTTCCGACACCGGAGTTGCCGACCTCGATCGTCACTTGCCCGCGGTGCGCTTTGGCGACGTCGCTGACGATGGCCACAAATCTCGCGCATGATAAACGGACAGTTATCATGCGTGAGGCGGGCGAGGGGGGATTGCTGATCGGTGCCCCATTTTGATCATTGGGCGACGTGTTTCAGACGCAAAAACAGCTGGTTGGCACTAATGGATATATCGCAAGGTTTTTCACGGTTGAGTTCCCTCCTGAGCGTGGAAATGCTCGGCCACAATTCCGCTTTCTTAATGAAACCTTAATGCTGATTGGCCACCCCGGGCTGCTGCAAGCTTGGTGTGCTAACAGGAGCGTAGTGGTTCCTTTGCGCGGGGGCTAGCCATTTTGAAGGGTAGCCCTCCCGACTGAAGCTATGGGGTGCCAATTTTGGGTCCTCAAGCGCCCGCGACGTAATTCTAACATGTTAGCGTAATCAGGAGGCCGGAAGCATGAACGACGTTATTATAAAACGGCGCCCGATGGTCGATTTGGACGAATTTGAGAGGCGCCTTGGCCGGCCATGCTCAACCGATCAAAGGGATGGTGACCCGCTAACTGAACTTCGCCGCATCATCGATGATAAAAACGAACCACATAAGACCGTTTTCGAACCAAAAGCCCAGCTTTCAGCAATGGCACGGCCCGATACAGGGGAAACAGACGAGTGTAAGCAGCCTGATGCGCAAGTGCACCTGGTCGGCGACGTTTTCGCTCCAATCGAGGCCGGGCTGCTGGGCAGCAAGCAGCCACAAGTAGCGATTTTGCCGGACGCCGAGAGGTCGACGGTCGAGTACAAAAGGTCAAATGCGCGAGTGCCCCTCCTCAGTGGCGATTTTGCAGCGATCGAAGCCGGGTTGCTGGGCGCGCTGCGAGAACAAACCACAACGACAGTTTCAGAAGCCAACATTACCGATGCTTTTCCAAGTGTGGACCTCGGATCGGAACGTAGACTCGATCGGCACGACCAGCCAGCTTCCCGCCATCCCGGCGTCGCCGGCGTGCACATTAAATCGCGGCGCCGGCCCTATGTACCCTATGTTTTGGGAACGATCCTCATCGTCGGACTGGCAGGCGCGGCCGTGAGTTTTGGCCTTAACAACCGGCTGTCAGGTCAACCCGACATCGCATCGATCAAGGCTGATGACGGACCAGACAACCAGCAAACAGAAGCCATGAGCAGTGCGGATGTTCCTACTCCGGACGCCGGTAATCTGAGCAAGCCGCCAGAACCATCGCCCATGGCTCTCGACAATGGCATCAAACAAACCGTCGATTTGCCGCCAGCGGAGGAGAAATCACTGCCCGCTGACTCCCATGCCGAACTTGACAATGGGCCCCCAGATACGCCGGTGATGACGCCTGCGCTGGTGCAAACCCCGGCAGAGCCACTCAGCACGCCCGTCGAGACTATCAACGCCGCCCCGCAAGCAAATATCGATGGAGCCCCGCTTCCAGCTTCACAATCCCCTGCGGCCACCAAGGCTCCGACGCCAAAAGCGGCGGGACGCGTGCCGAAGCCGCCAAAACCTGCCGTAGCAAGACATTCGGACAGTCATGGCCAGCGCCGTCAGATTGCGACCAATGCCAAGGCGACACCTGTGAACCCAAACAATAGCGTGCCGGCACAGATAGCCGTTCCCAATGCTGAAACACCGACGACCCAGCCAAACCCGGCAGCCAACGGTGGGCCTTTAGGGCTGGTGCAGAGCGCAGTGAACTCGCTTACCAGCACCACTGCCAAGTTATTTGAATGGGGACGAAATTGAAAATGATTCTCGCCCGTAACGCATTAGGCAAGTTGACCGTCGTTCCGATCGATTCAAGACTTTGAAAGTGCTTGTCACATTATCGAATAGAGCATGTGGAAAGGCATTGACACGTTAACGAACAAATCGGCCTGCGTATGTGATAACAGTTCAGGCCATGAAGCCCATTTCCTATGCCCACCTGACCATATCGTAAACTCTGTCCCACTATAGCGCAAAATCGCGAATCGGGCGATGCTCCGTCTCATGGGGGATATGCTCAAACTGATCTGGTGGGTGGTCATCGGGCTCTTCAGATCACGAGCCTCTCTCGAGGCGGAGATCGTGGCGCTGTGCCACCAGCTCAATGTGCTGCGAAGAAAATCGCCGAAACGGCTCGCCTTTAGAATTTTCGATCGTCTCATTTTTGCCGGCCTCTGTAGGATCGCACCGAATGTTCTGAACGCCCTAGTGATCGTCAAGCCGGAGACTGTTATCCGCTGGCATCGCGCGGGCTTTCGCTTGTTCTGGCGATGGAAGTCGCGGTCTCGCGGCGGCAGGCCAAAGGCGGCGAGATATTCAAGCGGCGGCTTCGCGCTATGGGCATTCGTGATCGGCCCACCGCGCCGCGATCGCCATGGCAGAATGGCCATACGGAACGGCTGATTGGCTCGATCCGGCGGGAATGTCTTGACCATGTCATCGTCTTCGGCGGACGCCACCTGCGCCACCTCCTCCTTTCTTATATGGCCTATTACAGCGCGAGAATACACCTTTCCCTGAACAAGGACGCGCCGGTCCCACGGGCTGTTCAG
>CAYTRB010000128.1:0-9293 GCA_964440215.1 uncultured Methylocapsa sp. | reverse complement strand
TCTTAGCGTTGCGCCCAGCCCAGTTCCGAGCTCTAGTTATTTGCGGCATATTGGCTTAAGAGGCTTTGGCCATTCTGTAAAATTGAGTGCTTGGCGCCCAATGATACCCCGAACAGCAGAACAAGCATGTGGCTCATGTTGCCGAGTCCAAAGATGCGAATGCATGAGACAAAGCGCTCCATTAGGCAAATTGCACAGTGGCCGGCGCATGGCGCTGTCATTGGAAAGGGGGTGACAGAGTGAGCTCTCCCGCGTCATCCCATGTTCTGATCGAAGCATTGAGCGTTGCGGGCATAGCCGCTGTTTCTTATGCCTCGACCAATATCGACAATCTCATTATCCTTTCGGCCTATGGCGCCAAGCCTGGCTACAGGCCGCTTTTCGTCAAACTGACATTTATCTTCGTTTGCTTGACGGTTCTCCTCGTCAGTCTGGCGCTAGCCCATGCCGTGGACACTCTGCCAGCCGACAAAATCCGCTACCTTGGTCTCATTCCCATAGCGCTCGGCTGCTATCAAATCCTGCAACTGATTATCGGACGGCGGGGCGGCGGTGAGGCTCCAAGCCTGGACAAACCTCTAAATTCTATCGGTGTTTTCACCTATCTCGGCTTTGCCTCGGTCTTATTGGCAAATAGCAGCGACAGCATCAGCATCATGACGCCGCTCTTAGCCGATCTAAAACCCGTTTTCGTTCTTGCCTGTTTCGGGGCCGCAGTGGCGGTAGCCATCGCCATGAGCTCGCTCGCCGATAGTCTTGCCCGCCATCCCGCATCGAAATCCTATCTTGAAAAGCTCGCCAAATGGGTCCTGCCCTTCCTCCTCATTGGAATTGGCTTGCTCATAGTCACGGATCGGCCGTCCGATATTTTCGTCCAGTAGGGCTTGCTTGGCATCCTGCGCGGCGAAATCCTCATCCGTGCGGCTGCCGGAAACCTGCCCAATCGAAACGGCTGAGTGTGACACCACTCCAATGCTTGCTAGTGATTTCCTAGAAACTTCAGGGCATTAGGGGACCGTCCTGGGCGGCCTTTACTGCCGCACCGGGACGGCAAACCGTTGCCTCATGGAATATGAAAGCACTGTCATCAGCTTGTCATACCGGGATGCTGGGCTTAGCTAAATTAGCCTCGCAGGGCCTTGCTGTTCTGGCCTGAGCTTTAAAACAACCAAACCAATGGAATCAGCATGACCGGTTCGACCGAACGCCCGGCGACGGCCCGCTCGCGGAAATCTCAATCGTCGATTCCTGACAACACCGGCGACGGCTTCGCCCAGGATCCGAAACGTTTCATCAATCGCGAGCTTTCCTGGCTCGCGTTCAACCGGCGCGTACTGGAAGAAGCATCCAACAGCGCGCATCCGCTCCTTGAGCAATTACGTTTTTTGGCGATTTCCGCCAGCAATCTCGACGAGTTCTTCATGGTCCGGATCTCCGGTCTCATCGAGCAAGTCGAGGCCAGCGAGACTGAACTCTCCATGGACGGCCTGGCTCCCACCGATCTTCTGACAAAGATCACTGAGGCCACGGCCCAATTCACCCGTGATCAGGAGCAATGCTGGCGAGCCATGCGCGACAAGCTCGCGGCCGAAGGTGTGCTGGTCGTCGACCGCACCGGGCTAGCCCCCGCCGACGTGGCCCGACTTGAAACTTATTTCGCCGATCGCATTTTCGCGACGGTCACGCCGATGGCGATCGATCCCGAGCATCCATTTCCTTTCATCCCGAATTTGGAGCTTTCCCTAGCGCTGGAGGTTGTCCGCAGCAGCGACAAGCGATCCTTCACCGCCCTTGTGCGTTTGCCGGGAAAGCTCACGCGGTTCGTCCGGCTCGACGATGGAGCCGATGGCGCTGCCCGTTTCGCCCGCGTGGAGGACGTGATCGCGCTTTTCGCCGACCGCCTTTTTCCCGGCTGCAAGCTTGGCCCGATGGGCCTGTTCCGGGTCATTCGCGACCTCGATATTGAATTCTCGGGGGAGGTGGACGATCTCGTCCGCGTCTTTGAGGCCGCCCTAAAGAAACGCCGCCTCGGCTCGGTGATTCGCCTCGAAGTCGATGCCGCCATGCCGCCGGTGATTCGGGATTTGATCGCGAGGGAACTCGGCGTCGAGGCGAACACGGTGGTTAGCCAGGACGAGATACTGGGGCTCAGTTCGCTCACGCAGCTGATCGGCGTTGAGCGGCCCCGCCTCAAATTCCCGCCCGCCGTGCCTCGCTTTCCGGAGCGTATCCGGCAGGCTGGCGGCGACTGCTTCTCAGCCATTCGCGCGAAAGACATCATCGTTCACCACCCTTACGAATCGTTCGATGTGGTGGTGCAGTTCCTCCAGCAGGCGGCGCGCGATCCCAATGTCGTGGCCATCAAGCAGACCCTTTACCGCACCTCCTCCGACAGCCCAATCGTCAAAGCGCTCATCGAGGCGGCCGAGTCCGGCAAATCCGTCACCGCCATCGTCGAACTCAAGGCGCGCTTCGACGAGGAAGCCAACATCCGATGGGCGCGCGCCCTCGAACGCGCGGGTGTCCAAGTCGTCTTCGGCTTCGCCGAACTCAAAACGCACGCCAAACTCTCTATGGTGGTGCGCCAGGAGCTGGGGACTCTCGTGACCTATTGTCATGTCGGTACCGGCAACTATCACCCGGTCACGGCACGAATCTATACCGATTTGTCGGCGTTCACCGTGGACCCCGCCGTCGGACGCGATGTGGCCCGAATCTTCAATTTCATCACCGGCTATGGCGAGCCGGCCGCACTGGAACGCATGGCGATCTCGCCGGTCTCATCCAAGAGCCGCATTCTGGAGCATATCGCCGCCGAAATCGAGCATGCCAAAGCCGGAAGACCGAGTGCTATCTGGCTGAAATGCAACTCTCTGGTCGATCCCCAAATTATCGATGCACTTTATGAGGCAAGCGCAGCCGGCGTTTCGATCGACCTCGTCATTAGGGGCATCTGCTGCCTGCGGCCAGGCGTCCCCGGGCTCTCGGAAAACATTCGCGCCAAATCCATCATCGGGCGCTTCCTCGAGCACTCCCGCATCTATGCTTTCGGCAATGGGCATGGCCTGCCGCATGATGACGCGGCCGTTTATATTTCGTCGGCCGATCTCATGCAACGCAATCTGGACCGGCGGGTCGAAACCCTGTTTCCCGTCCTTAATCCAACCCTGCATGAGCAAGTGCTCGAGCAGGTGCTTCTCGCCAATCTTCTCGACAACGAGCAGAGTTGGACGATCCTCGACGATGGCTCGAGCCGGCGGGTTGAACGGGCGGCGGGCGAAAAGCCATTCAGCGCGCAAACCTATTTCTTGACGAATCCAAGCCTTTCCGGACGCGGCAAAGCGCTTGCCGGCTCGTCTCCCCGCAACCTCGCGGATGACTTAGGGATAATCGAAAAAGCCGCAGAATAGGCGCTCGCCAGGCGCGCAAACCCAAGGTCTGTCGGGCGGTCATGAATGGGCCTGCAAGAACGCTCAGTTCGCAACGGCCGGAATTCCCAGCGCATTCAAGTCGTTTTCGCGAATCTCATTAGTGACCGGGAAATACCCGCTATTTTCCGTGAGCGTCTGACCATCCTTGGAGAGAATGTATTTGATGAACTCGGCCCGCAGAGGGTCCAGCGGCTCGTCTGGTTTCCTGTTCAGATAAATGTACAAATATCGGGCGATCGGGTATTTCCGGGAATAGGTCGCTTCGGCGGTCGTATCGTAGCATTTCGCGCCGTAATATGCGGCCAGCGGGACAGTACGGACGCCGTCCGTCTTGTAGCCGAGGCCGGCATAGCCGATTCCGAACTTGTCGTTGGCAACGCTTTGCACGACTGCTGCCGAACCACCCTGCTGCCGCACGTCTTCCTTATACGCGCCGCCGTATAAAACATTTTGCCTGAAAAACTCGTAGGTTCCTGAAACAGAATTGCGGCCGTAAAGCGAGATCGGCTGTGTCGCCCATTCGCCGGTTATGCCAGCCTCACCCCACGTCGTGATGCTCCGGCTTCCAAGGCTTCCGCGGCCTTGCCGCGTCGACGAGAAAATCTGATCGAGTTGCTGCAGTGTCAAGCAGAGGATGGGATTATCCTTGTTGACATAGACGGCGAGCGCATCCGCCGCCACGCGGAAGTGGGCGGGGACATAGCCGTATTTGATTTTAAAGGCATCAACTTCCTCGGTGGTCATCGGACGCGACATTGGGGCGAATTGTGAAGCGCCTTCGAGGAGCGCCGGCGGCGCTGTCGCCGAGCCTTTCCCCTCGATATCAATCGTCACGCCGGGATAAAGAGTCTCGAACCCCTTGGCCCAAAGCGCCATTTCGTTGTTCAACGTATCCGATCCAACCGAGTTGATCTCTCCCGAAACGCCACCGGCGATCTGATAGGCCGGAAGCTCCGCATCAAGCGCGGCCGCGGCGGTTATTGCCACCATATTCACGGCAAACCCAAGCGTTATGAGGCGTAGCTTCACGGCAATTTTTCCTTTTGAAAAAAGGTCGCCGCGCTAGATTGGCCACGCGAGGGGAGTTCTTCAGCGGCGAAATTGGATCGCCCAGACCGGCCGTTCATGACCTCTTGGCCGGAATGGTTCTTCCGCGACGGACATATCCGCAGGATATTTTTCATCGTGCTTGTCAAACCACTACATTTAGGCTGGCAAGTCTTATAAATTCTAAATCGGCAGCATCATATTTCTTTACTTTGAGGCTTACAGGATTACACTTACGGATAAGACTCTCTGGAAAGTTGTCTCTTTTCAACATGACCGATTATCCTGGAAATATAATATTGCTACTCTTAGCAATAATTGCACACTCAAAACGATATGACCTGTAACATAATGAGTACGGCGGTTGCCGTTTATCCTGCAGACAATCGCGATCTACGCAGGTGCAATCTCGACTAGTCTGGTAAGATCTTGACACTCACCTGACAATAATAGGTTATATTCTTTGTTATCCCGTCAATTATGACTGGCAATACAAATTCTAATCGCTTCCCGTGTCTTCGTGAAGCTTTAATGATAACAATACGACTACGAATTATCAGTTCTGTCAATTGTTATGACAGAGAATGGACGCCGCGGAAGCGGGGGGTGTACGCGGCCAATTGGCAGCGGCTCGCGTATCCCGGTGCCAGCATCGATTCACGCCGATCTTACGCTTACGCGTGAAGGGCCCGGCTCCGAAGCATTCCAGCAAAAACATCCTCGATCAGGACCCCTAATCATTCAACACCCAAGTTTTTCTCGCCCACTGGCCAGCTCCGTGCCGCAATGTTACGTTGCACCGCACTCGTTTCCAGATGGACCTTCCTGGCAAATGGCTGCACTGTGCCGGCGGCGGCAACCCACGAAAGCGCGTATGCCAGATAGTACTCAATCCGTTGATTCCCTGCCCAGGGTTTGGGACCCCGATAGCCGCGTCGGGGACATGTTGCGGGGGCAGCGCGGCCTGGTGGTTGGGATCGCCAACGAGCACAGCATCGCTTATGGCTGCGCCGTCAAACTGCATGCCTTCGGGGCGGATCTGGCCATCACTTTCCTCAATGATAAGGCGGAACCCTATGTCCGGCCTCTCGCCGAGCAATTGCAGGCAAAGCTGATCCTTCCGCTGGACGTCGAACAGCCCGGGCAGCTGGAGGCGGTCTTCGATCGCATCCGCGCCGAATGGGGCGGTTTGGATTTTGTCATTCATTCGATCGCCTTCGCGCCGCGCCAGGATCTGCACGGGCGTGTCGTGGATTGCTCGCTTGCGGGGTTCCAGCAGGCGATGCAAGTTTCCTGTTATTCGTTTATTGAGATGGCGCGGCTGGCAGAGCCGCTCTTGGTACCCGGCGGCGCGCTGCTTACGATGAGCTATTACGGTGCCGACAAGGTGGTCAACAATTACAATATAATGGGGCCCGTGAAAGCAGCACTCGAAGCAGTGACACGATACCTCGCGGCCGAACTTGGCGAGAAAGGGATCCGCGTGTTCGCGGTCTCGCCCGGCCCGCTGAAGACAAGAGCGGCGAGCGGCATCACCCATTTCGACCAACTCGTCGAGGCAGCGGTGGCGCGCACACCCGCTCACCGTTTGGTGGACATCGCCGAGGTTGGCCGGGTGGTCGCGTTCCTCATCAGCGGCGGCGCCTATGGCATGACCGGAGACACGATCTTCATCGATGCCGGACTTCACAACATGGGCTAAGAGGACCGCAGTATGCGCATAGCAATTTCGGCCGCCGACGCGGCGGCGCTCATTCCGGATGGGGCCAGCGTGATGATTGGCGGCTTCATGGGTGTCGGTTCGCCGGACCGTATCATCGACGCCCTCGTCGCGCGCCGCGTGCGCGGCTTGACCGTGATCGGCAACGACACCGCCTTCCCGGGGGTTGGCATCGGCAAGCTGATCGACGCCGGCTGCGTCGCGCAGGTGAAAGCATCGCACATCGGCACCAACCCGCTCACGCAAAAAAAGATGATCGCCGGTGAGATCGAGATTGATCTGATCCCGCAAGGCACGCTGGCTGAGCGCATCCGCGCCGGCGGCAATGGCCTTGGCGGCATCCTGACGCCGACCGGCGTCGGCACCGTGGTGGAAAAGGGTAAAAGGATTATCGAAATCGAGGGGCGCGCTTTTCTGCTTGAACTTCCGCTCCACGCCGATTTCGCCCTGATCCGCTCCCGCGAGGCCGACTATAATTGCAATCTGACCTATCGCTTGACCGCCATGAACTTCAACCCGCTCATGGCTTTCGCCGCCGATTGCGTGATCGCCGAGCCAGATGAGATCGTGCCGGTCGGCGTCATTCCTCCAGACGCGGTGCGCACGCCAGGAATTCTCGTGCATCATCTCGTTGAAAGGCCACGTTGATGGATGCCAAGGAACTGATCGCACGCCGTGTCGCCCTCGAGCTTCACGATCGCACGCTGGTCAATCTCGGAATAGGACTGCCGACCTTGGTGTCGCGCTACGTGCCGCATGGGATCACCGTCGCTTTTCAGAGCGAAAACGGAATCATTGGATTCGGCGCGCCGCCGCCAACCGGAATGGAGGATCCGCATTTGACCGACGCCGGCGGCGGCTTTATATCAGCGCTCCCCGGCGCGGCGAGTTTCGATAGCAGCACGAGCTTCGCGCTCATTCGCGGCGGCCATCTCGACATGACGGTTCTCGGCGGCCTGCAAGTCGATGCGGCCGGACGGCTCGCCAACTGGATGGTGCCCGGCAAACTGGTCCCTGGCATGGGTGGCGCCATGGATCTCGTGGTGGGCGCCAAGCGCGTCATCGTTGCCATGCAGCATGCCGCCAAGGGCGAGCCGAAGATCGTTGCTGCCCTCACCTTGCCGCCCACCGCGACAAGGCGTGTCAGCCTTATCGTCACGGAATTGGCGGTGATCGAACCAACCCCGGAGGGGTTGCTTCTGCGGGAGCGGGCGCCAGGTGTGAGCGTGGAGGACATCGTAGCCCAAACCGGCGCCGATCTCCTGATCATTGGCGAGGTGCCGGAAATGCCGATCGCCGTCCCCAATGAAGACGCAGCCTGATACGCGGGGAATTCCACGGCCATGGGAGCTTTGCGCATGGTGCGAAAGCGTCATTGAGAGCTGCGAAAGGGAAGCCGCCGGATGAGCCGTCACGTCTTCAGCCTCAATGCCGGGTCGTCCTCGATCAAATTCGCGCTCTTCGAGCTCGACGGGCACGATCCCCTGCTGGTCGCTGCCGGAGAGGCGGAGATACTCGGGGAAGAACGGCGCATCACGGTGCACGATGGCAACAAGGCACCGCTTCTTGAGGAGAAGTGGTCGGATGCGGCGGGCGCTGGGTTCCATGCGGAAGCGCTGCGGCGTGTCCTGGCATGGCGGCTCAACGCCTTCCCGGATGCCAATGTGGTGGCCGCTGGCCACCGCGTCGTGCATGGCGGTATCCACTATGAATCACCGGTCCTCGTGACTGATGAAGTCCTGCGCGACCTCGAATCTTTGATCCCCCTCGCGCCGCTCCATCAGCCGCACAACATCGCTGGCATCTTAGCGGCGCGCGAGGCTTGGCCGCATGTGCGCCAAGTTGCGTGTTTCGACACCGCTTTCCATCGCGCGCATCCTTTCGTCAATGACGTGTTTGCCTTGCCGCGAATCTATTATGAAGAGGGCGTGCGGCGCTACGGCTTTCATGGCCTCTCCTACCAATATGTGACTGAAAAGCTGCGGCAGGTCGCGCCGCTCTATGCGGCGGGGCGGGTGATCATTGCGCATCTTGGGAATGGCGCCTCGATGTGCGCCATCCGTGACGGGCTGTCCGTCGCGAGCTCGATGGGTTTCACGGCGCTGGACGGCTTGCCGATGGGGACACGCTGCGGTCAGCTCGACCCGGGCGTCGTGCTCTATCTCATGCAGGAAAAGTTGATGAGCGCGGCGGCGATCACCGACCTACTCTACCGTGAATCCGGGCTGAAAGGCCTGTCGGGGATATCGAATGATATGCGGGTGCTGGAGGCGTCCGACCAGCCGGAGGCCCAGCAGGCCATCGAATATTTCGTCTTCCGGATCCGCCGCGAACTGGGCGGCCTGGCGGCGGTGCTTAAGGGACTCGATGCCATGGTGTTCTGCGGCGGCATCGGCGAACATGCGTGGCATGTGCGCGAGCGCGTGCTGGAAGGCATGGAGTGGATCGGCATCGAACTCGACCGCGCCGCCAACCGGGCGAGCGCGCAGGTGATTTCATCGGAGCGCTCGCGCGTCCGCGTCTTCGTGATCCCGACGGACGAGGAGGCGATGATCGCGCGCCAGACGCTCGCGGTGTTGGACCGCGCGGTCGCCGCCGCCGCGTGAGTGGCGTTTGTAGCCAAGCACCATGCGCGCGGCGTTGACTCGTTGGCGCGGATGACGAGGCCAGCCCGGCGCAAGCTCACTTTGAAACGATGCGTTGGTCCTGCCGCATTCATCGCGGCATGCTCCAGTTCGATTTGAGGCCGCATTATGGCATGGCATCATGGCATGGCGTCTGCTCATGACATTTGCCCGCACCATGCAAGCTGTTGTTGAAAACATTTTGTGGCACGATACGCAGCTTGCACAGGATTCAATCGCTAGTGTAGTTTGTGCCGTGTTGGCTGTGAGAGCTTAGGCGATGAACAGCTTGAAATTGTGCCGCGTCGAACTTTGCGCCCGGGTGCGGAGTTATTGTTTGATGGCGCTTCGTCTGTTGGAAGCATTCCCGTTCCCTTCGATGTATGGAGCGGAATTCCAAACGGCTCTAAGTTCCTAAGTGGCAAGTTTCTAGGAGGCCTCGATGTCCTGGACCAATGAACGAATCGAGTT
>CAYTRB010000127.1:0-9297 GCA_964440215.1 uncultured Methylocapsa sp. | reverse complement strand
AGCCAAATTTTCACGCCGCCGTTTCGCGCCGTCCTTTGGAAGACGCTGGCGCTGACTCTGGCCTTGCTCGGCCTCGTGTGGATCGCGCTCCACAAGCTTCTTGTCGCCGGCCTCGCGTTCCCCCACGCCTGGGCGAATTCTTGGGCGGTGTCTTGGGCAATGACGGCTTTGTCTCTGATCGGCGGTGTTGGCCTCGTCGCCGGCCTCGCCTTTCTGGTGACGCCTGTGTCCTTCCTGGTCGCCGGATATTTCTTTGACGAATTGGCGGAAGCAGTCGAGCTCACGCTCGCCCCTGACGAAGCGCCTGGCCGCGCCCTTGCCTTCACGGATTCGCTCCGGTTGTCGGTGAAATTTGCCGCCGTGTCGCTGATTGTCAATGCCGTGGCGCTTCTGCTCCTGCTGGTTCCAGGCATCAACGCCGCGGCGTTTTTCGGCGCCAATGCCTATTTGTCCGGGCGCGGCTATTTCGAGCTCGCGGCGGCGCGGCATCTGCCCTTCGCGGAGGTCCGGCGGCTTCGCAAAGTAAACGAGCTTCGCTTGTTCGGCGCGGGCCTTGTCATCGCGGCCCTCCTTGCCGTTCCCATAGTAAACCTGCTCACGCCCCTGTTCGGCACCGCTTTCATGGTCCGTATTGCGAGCAAGATCATGCGAGACGCGGCTAAGCGGCCTCGCCCGGGGACTGGGTGAGGGATTAGACCGCCCTTGTGCCAGCGAATTGCCCGGTTTTGCGGTAACGGTAAAGATAGGACGGCACGAAAGTCTCGAATGGCTCCGGCATTATGCCGAGGCCGCGCAATGTCCGCCCTTCCGTCACCGCCAGCGCCGAGACGACATTGTCGTGGTGCAACAGGTCGACCTGATCCTTGGTTATCCTCAATAGTTCGGGATATAGGCCAAGTGATAGTTTTGTGAATGTTTCGGTGACGGAAGCGAGGGGTTTCGCGCGTTCGAATGAGATGGGCACGAGCCAGCGGCGGCGGCCTGTCACCTTGAGGACGAATTCATTGATTTGCCGGAGTGTCGCGACTTCCGGTCCGCCCAATTCATAAGTGGTTCCCTGCGTGGCTTTGCCCCCGAGTGCCAAAGCGATTGCCGTCGCCACATCCCCGGCGAAGACCGGTTGTAGCTTGGTTTGGCCGCCGCCGATCAAAGGAAGCGCCGGCAGGAAGCGCGCCATGGCGGCGAACCGGTTGAAGAATTGATCCTCCGGCCCAAAAACGACGGAAGGCCGCACGATGATCGCACCGGGGAAGACTTGCCGCACAGCCGCCTCGCCAAAGGCCTTGGTTCTCGCGTAGAGCGAGGTCCCCGCCGGATCGGCGCCGATGGCCGACGTGTGCACGAAAACGTCCAAGCCCGCCTCCCGCACCGCCTTGGCCACGGTTTGCGCGCCAAGATGTTGGATCGCGTCGAACCCCTGCGCGCCCTGTTCCTGCAAAATGCCAACCAGATTGACGGCGGCCGCCGCATCCCGCAGCGCATGAGCGACGGAGTCGGGATAGCGCAAATTGGCCTGGACCGCATGGATCTGACCGACCTTGCCGAGCGGTTGCAAATGAAACGCAAGATCCGGCCGTCGCACCGCGACACGGACCCGCCAGCCCCGCTGCGCCAAGGCGCGCACCACATGGCGGCCGATAAAGCCGGAACCGCCAAAAACCGTCACGAGCTGGTTTGTTCTCGTTAATTCATCCGCCATCGCCGCTGGTCTCCGCTGCAAGGTTTGCTGCCCGCCCCCTATTAAAGGGCTTTCGCACGCAAGGGAATTGCGAAAGCGCGGCTGGTCCATGCTTTGTATTGACAAAACCTGGAACCGGCTCCAATCAGAGCCGCATGCCCAGATGGCGGAATTGGTAGACGCGCTGGTTTCAGGTACCAGTGGTGAAAGCCGTGGAGGTTCGAGTCCTCTTCTGGGCACCATCATTTTGTTCGTGGATGTTCGCCATTGTTCGGCGTTCTTGTAAAACTAGGTGTTTAAAGAGGCGAACCGTTCATACACATCCGCTTTGTCGCATTGGTATCCGGCGAAGCGGCGAGGCTCGGGTCTCCGCTTTTGCTTAGAGAATCGTCCATATCACTCGGCGGACCATCGTTGCGAGCGGAAAACCTGCGCTATCGCCGTTGCACGCGCCGTCTGCACGGCATCCACGGCGTCGGTAACGCTTAGCTCAGCCGTGAATTCAGTCTCGTCGACTTCGGCGCAGGCCCTGAGCGCCGTCTCCAACAAAACTGCCTTGGGATAATCCTGCCCCGTGCGGTCACCGTAAGCACTGTAATCACAAGCGCAAACCATCATCAGCAGCTTGAAAAGATCCGGGGTGTTAAATGCCCCCAGCCGTTCCAGCATCAGAGCGACAGGTCCGGCGCGAATTTCCGAGGTCCGGTGCACACGCTCACATTCGGCGAGCGCCAGGAGAGCAATTTCACGGCACTCAGCCGGCACCTCGAAGCGGTTGCAAATGGCTTCAATGCGCGGGCGGCCGCGCTCAATGTGACGATAATGGGCCGGCAAATGCTCGCGTGGCGAATCGGCCTTGCCGACATTCATCACCAGAAGCGAGAAACGCACCGCCAAAGGCGCGCCACGCCGCCCCGCCTCGGCAAGGGTATTCAGCAAATGATCGCCGAGGTCGACCTCTGCTGGGTCGTCCGCGATTTGGGGGACGCCAAAGAGGACCGCAACCTCAGGCAGAACTTCCTGGAGCGCCCCGCATTGGCGCAACGCCCGGATCATCCTGGAGGGTGAGCTGGCCATAAGGCCGCGAACCAGCTCCGGCCACATCCCGGCAGGCGGCGTGTCAATTAGTTCGCCGGCCTCCACTAGTTCGAACAAAGCGTCCAGCGCGTCATCATCCACCTCGCCATCCTCTTCGGCGAGGAGAGCCGCCAGACGCAGAATAGCGAGCCCAGGATGCGTCTGGACCAAGTCTGAGGGAAGCAAGGTGAATTTGGGAGCCATGGCGATAAAGATAATCCAACATTCAGAAAATCGTGACAATGACCTGCGCGGCCGCACTAAACCGGTCAATCTCCCGTGATCATGACTTCCGGGATCTCCTCCGGATCAGGAATATCGAGCCCGTCCTCTTCCGCCAGCCGGACCCCGGTCAGGCAGACATCGCCATCGTCGATCACCAGCGTGATGGGGGTCAAGCGCTGGCCTTGGCAAGGTCCGATGAAGCAATGGCCTGTATCCGGATCGAACTGGGCGCGATGCTTGCCGCAGGTGATGAAATTGCCATCCTCGTCCAGAAACTCGCCTGGCCTCGTATCCAGTCGCGTGCCGTGGTGCGGGCAGGCGTTTTCAAATCCGAACAACTGATTGGCCTTGCGCGAGATCAGGATCGGCCACGGCTTGGCCTCGCCACACTCCTCCGCCCGCATCAGAACAAACCCTCTCGCCTGACCCTCGTCAATCTCGAATGTCCGGCATATCGCAAAAAGCTCATTCATCGGCGGAACCCTTCGGACAAAATTGAATGCGTTGGCCGCGAAGAAGCGGAACTGAATTACTGAAGCAATCGACGCACCAACATTAATATCCAAACTTTGCCGCTAGAACTGGGGAGAGTAAATCCGTCGTATCCGCTAGAGCTTTCTTCGCGCATTCTGCGGCGGTGGTCCAAGTGACCGTTTTGGCTCGACACGACGTGAGGGCGAACAGCCGTCACGGCATCCTTAAGTCTCGCGGCACAGCCCTTCCCGAAATGTTGAATGGCGCGCTTCTTGCTGTTACAAACCTTGCATCAGTAAAAATAGACGGCATCCCTAGAGCCGGGGATATCCGGGACGCACGTAGCGCAACGCATTGTGCGTTTTCTCACAGTCGAAAATTCAGTCCCGGGATCTTGATCGCCCTGTCAATTGCAGACCCTGGAGATGAAAATGCTAAACCGCATTTTACGATGGGCGGGGCAGAACGGCGCTTTTGTTGTTATTGCCGGCGTGGTCATCGGCCTATCCATTCCTTTTTTGTCGGAACTGGCGAGGCCATATTTGGCCATCGCAATATTTATATTCACCTTTGGCTCCTTCCTAAAATTCGACGTCAAGTCGATCGCAGGCGAAGTCGCCAATTTGAAGCGAAATTTAATGATGGTGTTGTGGGCCACGTTTGGCGTCCCTCTCATCATCATTCTTATGATAAATATCACCCGGCCCGGGCCGGAACTGGCGCAGGGGCTGCTCTTCTGGGCATTGGTCCCGGTCAGTCCGGCCACTGTCGCCTTCGCGGCCATACTCCGGCTCAACATTCCCATAGCACTTCTGGCGACCGTCCTAGGGACCGCCGCAGCACCCTTCTATATTCCGGCCCTCGCGGCAGTGTTTGGTGGTTATCACCTCGATATCGATCCGATCGAGACGTGCCGGCACCTCCTCCTTATTGTGGGAGGCGCATATCTCGCATCCTTGGCGGTGAAACGCTTCGCGGGCACATTCATTCGCGATAATCCCGAAGCGATAACCGGAATTGCGGTCCTCGCGATGTTCCTCGCCGGGATGGGATCCATGCGAGGCATGCAAGCCCAGCTCCTGGCCCAGCCTGAGACCGGTCTGGCCTTTGTGCTCTTAGCTTATGCGCTGCTTTTCGGGGCGGAATTGACCGGAACGCTCTTGTTCTGGCGCTACGGCAGGACCGCAGCCTACACGGCGGGTCTAATCAGCGGAACCCGCAGCATCACCATGGCCTGGGTCGTGCTTGGCAACCACGTCCTGCCGCTCGCCGATTTGTTTCTCGCCACCGGAATGGTCGCGAAATACACGGCTCCAGGCCTGACAAAATGGCTCTTGGCCCGTATTCTCACTTCTAAGAATGCAGGTACCGTAATCCCTGCGGGAGTGGATGAAAACGCGGCAGCGGCCAGGCTGGCCGCCGCCGAATGATGGTTCACCAGAGCACGCGGCCTGCGCCAGAAGCTTAAACATCGCCGACGGTAGGCTTCGGCGATGTTTCACCGCTCAGCAGACTCAGTCCATAATCCTCACCATCGCAAAGCCACTCCGCCTTCTGGAATGGACCCCTGAAAACGCCCTATCCCCCCGTGCCTTCCTCTCGCGCAAGCTCCAGCCTGTGTAGATTCTGATATATTCTCACAGTTTTCACACCACGTAGGGTCAGCGTCTGACCAGCCTCTTGCCGCGCGGCTCCATAAGCCTTACCAATCCTGGCCGCTAGAGCATGCTCCCAAAAATTTGCCTCGTTTTGGATCAGATCATGCGGCAACCTTGCTCCAAAGGCGCCGTTCCGCCAGAATTCGCGGTTCCGGTCCATCAAGCGGGAAAGATCTTTTTGTCGAGCCTCGTGTCTTGTTGGCGTTTTCTTTTTGTGCTTTTGGCGCTTGCGGCCGGGCTTTCTCCGGCCAAGGCCATCGAATCAGTGCGCGTGCCGCTCGAGTCGCAAGCGATCGACCTGAGCAAGGCTTTCGAAACCTATCATTCGGATAAAGATCGCCTACTCGTCTCGACCGCTCCCGGCTCCGACGGCATCGTTCGCCGCATCGAGGTGCGGGCGCGGGACGAAGGGACGCGCCCGGACTGGATCGTCTTCGCGCTCACCAACGATACCAGCGAGCAAATGGAGCGGTTGCTGGTCGCGCCGCATTTCCGGCTGGTTGGCTCCGGCGTAATCTGGCCCGATCTCGGCTCCTCGCGCATTTCCGCGGTGACCGCCAGCGAGGGGTTTCCAATCGAACGCGACGAAAGTGCCGACGCCGATGTGTTCCGCCTGACCCTCGAGCCGGGCACGACCGTCACCTATGTCGCGGAGCTGCGGACCCCGAACCTGCCCCAGCTCTATCTCTGGGAACCTGACGCCTACAAAGACAAAATGACGAGTCTGGCCCTATACAAGGGCATCGTCATCGGCGTTGCCGGGCTGCTCGCGCTTTTCCTCACCATCGTCTTCGTCGTCAAGGGCGCGGTGATCTTTCCCGCCGCCGCCGCGCTCGCCTGGACGGTGCTCGCTTATGTCTGCATCGACTTCGGATTTTGGAGCCGGATCTTCGGCACGCAAGGCCAATCCGACCGCGTCTGGCGCGCCTGCATCGAAACCACTCTTTCGGCGACCTTGCTGGTTTTTCTGTTTGCCTATTTGAAGCTCAATCGCTGGCATGTGCGGGCGTCGCATGTGGCGGCGGTCTGGCTGATCTTTCTCGCCGCCCTGGCGGGTTTGGCCCTCTATGACGCACCGGTCGCGGCGGGCGTTGCGCGGATATCGCTCGCGACGATCGCGGGCGCTGGATTTATCTTGGTGCTCTACCTCGCCACGCATGGCTACGATCGCGCGGTGATGCTGATTCCGGCTTGGTTTTTGCTGCTGATCTGGGTCATCGGCGCGGCCTTCACGGTCACTGGAACATTGACCAACGATCTCGTCTCTCCCGCCTTGATCGGCGGCCTCGTGCTGATCGTCATGCTGATCGGTTTCACGATCATGCAGAACGCCTTCGCGGGCGGCGCGCTTGGCGGCAGCGGCGTTGCGGATGTGGAGCGCAAGGCGCTCGCCCTGACCGGAAGCGGCGACACCATTTTCGACTGGGATGTGGCTGACGACCATGTCCATGTCAGTCCCGAGATCGAGACACAATTGGGCCTTGCCCGCGGCGCCCTCGAAGGGCCGGCCGCGGCCTGGCTCGATGTCGTGCATCCAGCCGAACGGGACCGTTTCCGCGCCTGTCTCGACACTATGCTCGAGCAGCGGCGCGGCAGAATCAATCAGGAATTCCGCCTGCGCGGCGAAGGCGCCGATTACTATTGGTTCCGCATGAAGGCGCGGCCCGTCGTCGGGACCGAAGGCGATGTGGTCCGCATCATCGGCACGCTCAGCGACATCACCGAAGCGAAGATCGCCGAGGAGCGGCTGCTGCACGACGCGGTGCATGACAATTTGACCGGTTTGCCGAACCGGGAACTTTTCTTCGACCGCATCGACGCGGCCCTGACGCTCGCCCAAACCGACGGCAAAATACGCCCGGCCATCCTCAGCATCGATATCGACCGGTTCAAGCAAATCAACGAGGCTTCGGGTCTCTCCTCAGCCGATTCCATTCTGCTCACGGTCGCCCGGCGCCTATCGCGTATTTTGAAACCGCAGGATACGCTGGCGAGGCTTTCCGGCGATCATTTCTGCGTCTTGATCGTTTCGGAATTCGAGACCAGTCAGATCAGCGGTCTCGCCAATCTGGTTCGCCGCGTCGTCTCGACGCCGGTGATCTTCAGCGACAGGGAAATCCCGCTCACGGCCTCGATCGGCCTCGCGCTCTACGACCCGCAATTGCACGCGACGCGCGAGGACATGCTGAAAGATGCCGAAATCGCCATGCGGCATGGCAAGCGCCTGGGCGGCAATCGCATCGAGGTGTTCCGGCCAACCATGCGCAGCTTGCGCACGGATCGCTTGGGTCTCGACGCGGATCTGCGCAAGGCCCTCGACCGCGGCGAAATCAAGGTTCTCTTTCAGCCGATCGTCCGGCTCGAGGATCGCACGGTCGCGGGCTTCGAGGCATTGCTGCGGTGGGATCATCCGCGCCTTGGGCGGTTAGGCCCCGGCGAATTCATTCCGCTCGCCGAGGAGACCGGGATGATTATCGAGCTCGGCATTTTCGTGCTGGAGCGCACGGCGCACGAGCTTGCCGCCTGGCAACGGGCGCTCGACGTCGATCCGCCGATTTTCGCGAGCGTCAATATCTCGTCCCGCCAATTGCTCCGCCACGATCTTCTGGCGGATGTCAGGGGGGTGCTGAGCCGCGCCAATGTCATTCCTGGCACGCTCAAACTCGAATTGACCGAAAGCCTGGTGATGGAGAATCCGGAATATGCCGCGCAAATGCTGACCCGCATCCGCGAGCTCGGCGCCGGCCTCTCGCTCGACGATTTCGGCACCGGCTATTCGTCCTTGGCGTATTTGCAAAGGTTTCCGTTCGATACGATCAAGATCGACCAGTCCTTCGTGCATCAAAATGGGAATGGTGCGCGGCCGGTGATCCTGCGCTCGATCGTGTCGCTTGCCCATGATCTTGGCATGGAGGTTGTCGCCGAAGGCGCGGAAACGGAATCCGATGCGATAGAACTCTATCAGCTCGGCTGCGAATATGCGCAAGGCTATGCTTTTGGGCATCCGATCAGCGCGATCGAAGCGCGCAAGCTCGTTGGTGCAGCGACGGCGGCGGCTTAGGCAGCAAGCGCACACGCCGGGCAGGCAAAAAGCTCCAGAGCATGATTGAGAAATGATGGCCCCATTTATATGGTCCACGTTGAGCCAGGAGTGGCGTTTCGCGCACTGCCCAAAAGCGGACGCCAAAGGTTAAGACCCCGATCCTTTCGGAACGCTCTGTGGAAGGCGGTGCGTACTGCCTGTGTCAATCATATTGACCCTGGCGCCTTTGGTAGTGTCCTGCCCGCAGCTCACGCTTGTGCTAAAATTATAATGATGCATCGTAGCAATTAATAAGGTCGAGGCGAATTTTCTGACTATGCGAAGGGCCGATGGCTGAGGTTCGAAAAATTATCAAGGTGTTTTTGGCCTCCCCGGGCGATCTCAAGGAAGAGCGCAAAGCCGCAAAGGTCGTCGTCGACGAATTCAATAGCGAATGGTCAGCGGAAATTGGTTATCAGGTTGAGTTGGTTGGGTGGGAACTTACGGTTTCTGAGTTCGCGCGGCCTCAAGCGGTTATCAATCGAGATTTAAAAGGCTGCGAACTCTTTGTGGGTATGATGTGGAAACACTGGGGTACCAGCACTGGCGCCTACACGTCAGGCTTTGAGGAAGAATTCGAAGAATCCGTGAAACGTCACGAACTCGAAGGCAGACCTGAAATCAGCATGTTCTTCAAGGAGATCGAGAGCGAATTCCTACGTGACCCGGGCGACTCTTTGAAAAGGGTGATGGCCTTCAAAGAAAAGCTAATTGCCGGGCACAAGATCCTTTTCCAGACCTTCGAGAGCACGCGAGATTTCGAAAGCAAGTTCCGCCGCTCCGTTACGGCCTATGTACAAAAGCTACGAAAACAGGACGCCGAAGACCGTACGGACCAAAGGCAAGCAGCGCAAGCAACCGGATCGGACCAAACGCCTACATCCGAGGAGTCCACCGGCAGTCCCTTCTCCTCTGAAGGCGCGGCATTCCTCAGAGACTTTATTACCCGGACCGAAGGTAATCTGACCGAGTCCCCACTTACTACGTCTGAGATTGCAAGATTTAGATTGCTATCCACCATTGTCAGCGCCGGTGGCAATGACCAGCGGTCTCTTGGCGTTCATGACGTCAACATTCTTTTCGCCACGAACACCTTAACTTCT
>CAYTRB010000126.1:0-9306 GCA_964440215.1 uncultured Methylocapsa sp. | reverse complement strand
GAGCAAATGGGCTTCGAGCGTGTCGCGCGGCACAAAACGCGTGCCATCGATCTTTACCGCCAGGGTGGTGTCAACTACATCCTCAACGCCGACCGCCTGAGTTTCGGCGGTCGCTTCGTCGATCTGCACGGCCCTTGCGCCCCCGCGATGGCCTGGCGGGTCGTCGATGCGAAACAGGCTCTCGCCCATGCGCTGGAGCGCGGTGCGCAGCCTTACAATGGCGAGATGGGTGTGAAGACCATCGACGCCCCCGCTATCCTTGGGATTGGCGGCAGCCTCATCTATTTCATCGACACCTATGGCGCCAAGGGTTCACCCTATGAGGCTGAATTCGACTGGGCCGGCGAGCGAGACCCGTTGCCGACGGGTTGCGGAATCGATTACATCGATCACTTGACCAACAATGTGTTTCGCGGCGCCATGGACCGCTGGTATCAGTTTTATCAAAATCTCTTCAACTTCCGCCAGATTCGCTATTTCAACATCGCCGGGAAAATGACCGGGCTCACGTCGCGCGCACTGACGAGCCCTTGCGGAAAAATCCGGATTCCCTTGAACGAATCCGCCGACGACAAAAGCCAGATCGAGGAGTTTCTGCACGACTATAAGGGTGAAGGCATTCAGCATATTGCCTGTGGCTGCAAGGACATCTATGCCACCGTGAAGCGCTTGGCGGGGCGGGGCCTCGCCTTTATGCCGCCGCCGCCCGACAGCTATTATAAAAGGATCGCCGGGCGGCTTCCCGGCCATGGCGAACCGGTGGAGGCTTTACGTGCCAGCGGCCTTCTTATCGATGGCGAGATTGTCGAAGGTGGCAAACCGAAGCTCTTATTGCAGATTTTTTCAAAGACGGTGATCGGCCCGATATTTTTCGAGTTCATCGAACGCAAGGGCGATGAGGGGTTTGGCGAGGGAAATTTCAAGGCGCTCTTCGAGTCGATCGAAGCCGATCAGATCGAACGCGGTGTGCTCCACGCCTGAAGGCTGGGGCTGCTCGAGCACACTTAGCGGTAACTGCCACAGAAATTTCAATCGGCGCCAGTTATCGCAGCGGTAATCCTCTCGCCCAGAGATACTCCGCATAGAGTGTGGTCGCAATCAGGGTGAGCATGAGCGCGGCAAGCCAAGCCACCGCCAGAAAGCCGGCAGCGGGCGTTGCGTAGGCATGATAGATGAACTGCGGAGTCTGGTTCGTGAAAGGACTTAAATGGGCGAGCCAGCCCAGCGCCACGCCAAGGCCTGCGGTGATGGCCCAGAACAGCGGCCCGAGCTTATTTTTCAGGGTGAAAAATAGCCCAAGGCCGAGGAAAGCGTATTTCCCAAAAAAGATAAAGATAGGCAGAAGCTGCCAGCGAATATCGCCGCGCGCAATATGGTCAAAGTCATGACCCAGGCTCAGCACGATCAGGAGGACCACCAAAGCTGTGAGTTTCTTGTCAGGCATGGTCTTCTCCCCGGCGCCGCGCCGTGCTGAAGGGCCGCGCGACGGGACGGCGTTGGCGGCAGGATATTTCGAGGCAAGACCAATCCCTCATCGCATCATGCCCTATTTGCGCACTGACCTATATATGTAAAGGAATCCGGCGCCGGCGAGCGCACCCAGCGCCGGTACGCCTTTTTATTCTGATGGCCGGGAAAATGGCACCAAAATTGGCTCCTCCCATGAAACATCTTTACATGTCCGGTTTTGGCAATGATTGTGAGACAGAGGCGTTGCCGGGTGCCTTGCCGCAAGGACAAAACTCGCCGCAGCGCTGCCCCTATGGGCTTTATGCCGAGCAATTGTCGGGCACGGCCTTTACCGCGCCGCGCGGCGCCAATGAGCGCTCTTGGCTCTACCGCATGCGCCCTTCGGTCAAACATGCAAGCCGCTTTACCAGCATTGATGTTCCCTATTGGAAAACCGCGCCGCATATCGTCGCGCATGGTCTGCCGCTTGGCCAGTTGCGCTGGGATCCATTGCCCATTCCCAATGAGCCTTTGACTTTCGTGACCGGCATGCGGACGATGACGAGCGCGGGCGATGTCCAAACCCAGACCGGCATGGCGGCCCATGTCTTCCATGTGACAGAGACCATGGAAGACGATTATTTCATGAATGCCGACGGCGAATTGCTCATCGTGCCGCAAATGGGCGTGCTCGACATTGCGACCGAGCTCGGCCATCTCGATATCGGCCCTTGCGAAATCGCGGTGGTGCCGCGCGGTATGAAGTTCAAGGTGGGGCTGAAAGACGGTCCGGCGCGCGGCTATGTGTGCGAGAATTATGGCGCCAAGTTCTCCTTGCCGGGGCGCGGGCCGATCGGCGCCAATTGTCTCGCCAATCCGCGCGATTTCAAAATTCCGGTGGCAAGCTACGAGGAGAAAGAAACAGCCTGCCGCCTTACGATAAAATGGTGCGGCGGCTTCCATGTCACCGAGATCGGCCATTCGCCGCTCGACGTCGTCGCGTGGCACGGCAATTACGCGCCCTACAAATACGATCTTCGCACCTTCGCGCCGGTCGGAGCGATTTTGTTCGATCACCCCGACCCTTCCATTTTCACAGTCCTAACCGCGCCGTCCGGCGAGGCTGGCACCGCAAACGTCGATTTCGTGATATTTCCCGAGCGCTGGCTCGTCGCCGAACATTCGTTCCGGCCACCTTGGTATCACATGAATATCATGAGCGAGTTCATGGGGCTGATACTCGGCCAATATGACGCCAAGGCGCAAGGCTTTGCACCAGGCGGAATATCGCTCCACAATTGCATGCTGCCGCATGGGCCGGACACGCAGGCGTTCGACAAAGCGAGCGTCAGTGAGCTGAAACCGCAAAAACTCGAAAATACTCTCGCCTTTATGTTTGAGACGCGCTACCCCCAGCAAGTGACGGACTATGCGGCCAAGCTGCCGACGTTGCAACGCGACTACGCCGATTGCTGGCAGGGTTTGGAGAAGCGCTTCGATCCAAATCGCCGGGATTGATCAACGCCTTGAGGCAGCCTCATGAAGCTTGCGACTCTCGCCGATGGCACCCGCGACGGACGCCTGGTGCTGGTCTCGCGCGACCTCGCCTACGCCACGGAGGCGAGCGGCATTGCCGAGACGCTTCAGGACGCGCTCGACGATTGGGCCCGCCTCGCCCCAAAGCTCGAAACGCTCGCGATCGCGCTTGAAACCGGCTCGGTGCCCCGCGAGCGGTTCCGCGAGCACGAGGCGCGCTCGCCGCTCCCCCGCGCATTCCAATGGATCGACGGCTCCGCCTATTTGAGCCATGTGGAGCTGGTGCGAAAGGCGCGCGGCGCCGCGATGCCTCCGGAGCTTTGGACCGACCCCTTGCTTTATCAAGGCGGGTCGGATGCTTTTCTTTCCCCGCGGGAGCCGATAAAAATGCCGGACGAAGGTTTCGGCATCGACTTCGAGGGAGAAGTCGCGGTCATCGTCAACGATGTCCCGATGGGTGCGAGCAGGGCTGTGGCGGCCGAGTCGATCGTCCTTGTCGTCCTTGTCAATGACGTCTCCTTGCGTAACCTCATTCCGGCGGAACTCGCAAAGGGGTTCGGCTTCTTCCAGTCGAAGCCCTCTTCGGCGTTTTCGCCGGTCGCGGTTTCGCCGGACGAACTCGGCGAAGCTTGGGATGGTGCGCGCCTGCATCTGCCCTTGCTTGTCGGCCTCAACGGCATGCCGTTCGGGCGGCCGGATGCCGGCACCAGCATGAATTTCGATTTCGCGACCCTCATTGCCCACGCGGCCAGGACTCGGGCCTTGGGCGCCGGCACCATCGTCGGGTCCGGCACCGTTTCCAATAAGGAAGCGGACGGCGGCCCTGGCCGCCCGCTCGCCGAGGGCGGCGTTGGCTATTCATGCCTTGCCGAGGCGCGGATGGTCGAAACCATCAGCGGCAGCGCCCCAAAAACCCCATTTTTGCGCTATGGCGACACGGTGCGCATTGAAATGAAGACTCCGGCCGGCCAATCCATTTTTGGGGCCATCGAACAAACGGTTGAACCTTATGCAAGGCCCTGAGCCTGAGCCGTGCCTCTTCGGTTATTGGCGTTCGAGCGCCGCCTATAGGGTGCGGATCGCGCTGAATTTGAAGCGGATTAGGGTAAAACACGTTCCGGTGCCGTTGCTAGAGGGCAAGCAGAAGAGCGCAGACTATCGCTTGCTCAATCCAGCAGGTCTCGTTCCGCTATGGCGTGAAGCCAATGGTTTTACTGTCGCCCAATCGCTCGCCATCATCGAATATCTCGATGAAAAATTTCCCGATCCCCCCTTGCTGCCAGGTGATCTTTGGCAGAAGGCGCTCGCCCGCGAGATCGCCTATGCGATCGCCTGCGACATCCATCCGGTCAACAATTTGCGGGTGCTTGACAAGCTCACGGCGGATTATGGTGCCGGCGAGGACGCGCGGGCGGATTGGAACCGGCACTGGATGGCAAAAGGCTTCGACTCGATCGAAACGCGCCTTGCCGCCGTCACCGGCCGGTACGCCGTGGGGGATCAGATTAGCTTGGCCGATATTTGTCTTGTGCCCCAGGTTTATAATGCGCGCCGGTTGAATCTCGATATGGTCTCTTATCCGCGCATCCTCGCGGCCGACACAGAAGCGCGGAAATTGCCTGCCTTTGCTGCGGCGGCGCCCGAAACGCAGCCCGATGCGCCATAATTCGCATTTATGGATACGAGAAAACAATCAGATAGAGACGAAGATACCAATCACGAGCGATTGCGTTTGAAGCAATGCTGGGCCAGCGGCCTCGCTAGAGCATGTTCCGAAAAAGTTGACTGACTTTTTCGAGAAGAACATGCTCTAAATTTTTGAATCTGAGCGAGACAAAAAGACGGAGACTATATGCAATTCCTGTTGAAGCGATCGTGGCCGGGAGCCTGTTTTGAAGAAGTTGCCCGGCTTTTTTGATTATGGCACCCACCAAATCTTTGTATTTTGATCCCGCAGGGCCAGCGTTCGAGAAGGGCGCCTGCTGCGTGGCCGCGACTTTACACAACGAGTGTGAAATGTGTAGTTCGTAAAATAGCTCCCCGGAGAGGTTGAAAAGAAATGATCGTCGCGAAACCTCACAATCGCCAAGTCTCAGGAGTTTAGATATGACTTGGCCAGCCGTTGTGGTGTGGATCTTGGTTCTGCCCGGCGTTTTCTTCCGCAGTCCGATGTATTTGCTTTACCTCTTTTTCAGTTTGGGCGCCATTACGTCCCTAAACGTGCTGCCGGCCGATAGCGTGATCCTCCTTCCACAAATTTGCTGCGGTGTCTTCCTTGTTATCAAAATACTGCTTCCCGAGGGCCAGCTGTCACGCGCGATCGATGTGGCAATCGATCCATCTGGTCTCGGTCTCCTTTTCGCTTTCCTCGTTTATGCGCTCTTTTCCACCTATGTGTTGCCCCGGCTATTCGCCCATACGGTGGAAATTATCATGATGACTGTTACAATCCCTTGGCCGGTTCCGCTCGAGCCGAGTGCGTCCAACATCGCGCAGTCCTGTTATATGACCCTGTCGGTCGGCGTCGCTCTTGTCTTCGCACTTTCCGGCGGGAGTGCGTATTTCCGGCACCACTATTTGCAGGCGTTGTTGATTGGCGACATCGTCCTGGTCACCACCGGTGTTGCCGACCTGACGATGTCGGCGGCCGGTCTTGGCTCTCTCTTGGAACCGTTTCGCAACGCCTATCATCTTCTCGTCGATAATGAGGTGATGGGGGCTAAGCGAGTCGTCGGTCTCATGCCAGAGGCCTCAAGCTATGGCACGGCGTGCGTGGCGGCGCTGGCGAATCTCGTGTTCCTCCGGCCTTGTTTCGAGAATGACCGGTTGCGCAATTATCTCGTGCCCCTTGTCATTCTGGGGCTTCTGGCGATGGCCGCACTTTCGACTTCCTCTGCGGGCTACGTCGGCCTAGCGGTATTTGCAATGGTCTATGCCGCGAACTGGCTGCGCCGTGCCATGTCTCCCAATGCCCCGTACCGGGATTCGCTTCCAGTGGAGGCGATCTTTGTATTGATTGCGACTCTTGTCTTCCTAGCCGTCCTCGCGCTGTCACCCCATGCGCTGGATTATGCCTTCGATATGATTAATGGGATGGTTTTCCAGAAGACCCAGTCGGATTCCTATGAAGAACGGACCATGTGGAGCAGGGTGGCGCTGGAGGCCTTTTTCAAAACAAATGGGCTCGGGGTTGGCCTCGGCTCCGCCCGGACCTCGAATTGGTTCGTCAACATATTGAGCAGCACCGGCATCATCGGAGTGGCGCTTCTTGGCGGTTTCATCCTGCTTCTTTACGTCCGGCGTTGCGGTGCCGCGGATCCGCGAACACGGGAATTTGTATCGGCGTTGAAGTTCGGCATGCTACCGCGGTTCGCGACGGCGGCCCTTGTAGGGACCACGCCTGATATAGGCGTTGACCTCACATCGTCGATGGGCTTAATCACAAGCCTTACTTCGACGAATAAGCTCGAATCATTCGGTACAAGGGCCACGCCTCGCAGCCACCAAGGAGTCCAGAGTCGCCTGTAGCTAGCCTATATGAAAACTGATGAAACCCATGTCCAGGACCGGGGAGCCATTTGCATCGCTCTCTCGCGCGCCGCCAGACGGGCATGGGATCGAGGCATGGGGCAAGTCTTGATTGTCGTGTTTTTCCGCGGCACCGGAACTCCGGTTTTGCCCATGCTGAAGATGCCGGCATCAAAGGGCGCATCCGATCTTGCACCGGAGTGCGGCCATCTGCGGGGCTGGGGCGCGTCCCGCTCAAATGCCATCCTTTGATCGATACGGACTAGCCCAGAATCAAAGAGTTGGAGCATGTCAAAATTGAAAATGCCGAGCTGCTTTTTCACGACAGGCTCAAAGCTTAAATTCTCAGAGATAGAAAAACCTATGATTTCACGTTCAAGGTTACAGTATGCCGCATTATAGGATCAACGCGGATATCAGGGGCTGGATTTAGGGCCTATGATTTTTGGCCGGGCCGTCCATTGAGTTTCGCGGCGTCGCGGCATTCGGGACCATCCGAATTTAGGCGCCGCCAATTGAACCGGAAGCCATGAGCAGACAAAACCGTGACACCGACACGCATAAACGCACGCTCTAGCCCAGTTTGGCATCCGCTCCCGGGTGGACCTCCTGCATCGACGCGTATGACGTGGCTTGTTTTTTTGACCGCCGCGCAGCTAATTTCGCAGCCGATATATGCGCTCGATGCGCCAACGGCGCCGCGCCCATCGTTCACGGCGCCGCTGCCGCCAGTGCGTCCCGCGGGGCCGGTTGGAGGTCATCCACCGTCGTCTCAATCGCCTCCGGCTCCAGCAAGTCCTGGCGTGCCGATCGGGGCACCGGCGCCTCCAGCGGAGCCGCCATCGCAACCGCAAGTTTTGCCGTCCGCGTCCCGCAAGCGGATGCATGAATGCGGACTTGAGTGGCAAAAGATGAAGGAATCAGGCGCCGCGGCCGACAAAATCTGGTTCGATTTCGCCAAGGTTTGCCTGACGAAATGAACCTTCATTTGCCTTGAGAAGACGAGACCGCGCAAAGACCTCAGCGCCCGTGCAGTTCAATCACTGATGCGGGCTGCGAGGATCTGTCCCCGCCCGACACAAGACTTTCCGTAACCATCTTCCAAGGGAGCGCTGCTTACAGCAGTGAGAGGTGGGACAACCGGCGGCGCGAGAAAACTCTCTCGCACAAACATCGCGCCCAAGAGTCGCGGCCGGCCGTCTCATTCTCCGTGTATTCGCCGTCAAACAGTCTCCGGTGGGCTTGGCGGCGGCGGCGGCGGCTTACGAGCGGCCGGTTTACGCACCACCTTCTTGGCGCTGGCTTTCTTAGCCGGAGCCTTCCTGGCGCTCTTTTTTGCCACCGCCTTCTTGGCGGAGACTTTCTTGGCGGCGACTTTCTTAGCTGGCTTCTTCTTGGCCACGGCCTTCCGCGCCGTTTTCTTGGGGGCGCTCTTTTTTACGGAGCCCTTCTTCGCGACGCTCTTCTTTGCCGCGGCTTTCTTTACTGACTTTTTGGTGGTTGCCTTCACCATGTTCGAAGTTCCCTCTGCTGTTTTAGTCGGCTGATTCGAAATGCCGACTAGAGGCGTGCATAGGGTAGCGTTGTTCATCGGCTGTGCAAGAGGCGTTGCTTCGCAAGCGACGCAAATGCGCGCGAATAACGTGTCAGCAACACGTCCAAGAATGTTTCCTTATGTGTTCGGTCCAGACCAGCGAGCCGCTTTTTGATTAGGCGTTGTTAGCGCGTGCGAGTGACCAGTCTCGACCCAAACTTGGATATGAACAAGATGCGATGAAGCGAGGCAGCGATCGCGCGCCCGACTCTTTTGAACTTCATCCGCAGATTCAAAAACCTATTATATTTAAAGGCTCTATTCTATTTTCAAGTTCTCTGCATCATCGCGTATCGTGATGAGTTGCAAAGGCTCAAGCGTGTTCCGGCGGTGTTTTCGTAAGACGCGTTTTCGATTGGCGACAGCAATTTCAGTGTGTCGATTTTATGTGTGCCGCGCGGTCTTCACGCACCGCCGAGCGTTAGGATTGGAAGCGTGAATTGGGCGCAAAAAAAAATTTGTTGGGATGAAAAAAATCTGGTGAGAAATGGCGTGGCGGCCGCTCCAATCGCGACGCATCGCGCGAATCACCCGAATCACTTGCTGATTCGCGGCCATGTTTCAGAGCCCGAGTTTTGCTTTTAAAAGCTCGTTGACGGTTTGCGGATTGGCTTTGCCGCCAGTCTCTTTCATGACCTGACCGACGAACCAGCCGAGCATCGAAGGCTTCGCCTGTGCTTGCGCAACCTTGTCTGGATTGGCGGCGATGATTGAATCGACAGCGGCGGCGATCGCGCCCTGATCGGTGACTTGTGTCAGGCCACGGGCCTCGACGATCGCGTACGGGTCGCCGTGCTTGTCTTCCGAGATCACAATCGCCAACACATCCTTGGCGATCTTGCCGGAGATCGTTCCCGCACTGATCAGATCGGCGATCGCGGCGACCTGGCTAGGCTTTATGTGAGTCTGCGGAATCGACAACCCTTGCGAATTGGCAAAGGCGGCCACGTCGCCATTGATCCAATTGGCGACGAGCTTTGCATCGCGTTTCCCCCCGCCATGCTTGACCGCGGCTTCAAAATAGTCGGCGGTATCCTTGTCGGCGACGAGGACGCCCGCATCATAGGGCGACAAACCGTAATCCTTGATGAAACGCGCCTTCTTCGCATCGGGAAGCTCGGGCAGATAGGCGGCCAAGGCATCTACATAGGCCTGATCGAATTCGAGAGGCAGGAGATCGGGGTCGGGAAAATAGCGGT
>CAYTRB010000125.1:0-9340 GCA_964440215.1 uncultured Methylocapsa sp. | reverse complement strand
TGATGGAAGCCTATCTCGACCGCCGGTTTGCCGGATGGCGTGCTGCAGCGCAGAATCAGAGCGACCCTGGGCGCCGACGCACGCGCCGACGCCCTGGCTCGATGTCCGAAGATGAAGCGTATGAAGTTTTGGGACTTCAGAAGGGTGCGTCGGAGGAGGAAGTTGTTCGATCGCACCGTTCGCTGATGAAGAAATTGCATCCCGATCACGGGGGGTCTACGGATCTGGCGGCTCGTGTCAACGAAGCCAAGGATGTGCTGATGCGTCGTCATCAATAGGTCCAGAGATAGATGCTGCGGCGGACCGGTGGAACGGGCGTGCCGGCCGCTTCAGTTTTTTGTCGCGAAACAGGAAAATCCCGAACGTATGAGGTTTTTGCAGGCGCGTTCCGCGCTATCGACTTCGAGGCCTGTGAAGCGCGCCCGATAGAGCGTTTCTGAGCCTTTCTGTACCTTTTCGGTGAAGGCCTGCGCTGTCGTCAGTGTCTTGCCGCTCTCCGATCTGGCGCGGATGAGGAGTGCGGCGGCCTTGCTTACGTCGGGGGTGGCGCCAATTTGGATCATCCAGCCGCTTCGCGCTGCCGGGGGGCGGCTGTTGGCAATATTGACGAGGCCGCCATAAGGGGAATCTACGATCGCGGCCGCGATTTTGTCGGGATGGGGTCGCCCCGCCGAAGGATCCGTGGCCGGGTGCACTCCAGAAGGGGTTGCGGTCGAGGTACCGCCGCTTGGCCAAGCGCGGTTGCGAACGGTGGAACCATCGAGGTTTACCTGTTTGCCATGATTTTCGCCTTGGGATGCGCCGGGCAGCGCGGGCTCTGGTTTGGGCGCGCCGGAGACATAGGCCGGGCGAGGTCTTTCGGGCGGAACTTCGGAATCCAGGGAAGCAACCTGGATCGCATCAAGTGCGGGATCGGGTTTAGGCGCGCTTGGCGCATAGGCTAGTCTCGGCTCGATCCGCGACGGGGATCCAGTGCCACGCTGGCTTGTTTCCTGGCTCGCTGCCTCGTCCGCGATTGGATGATTGACATTTGTTTCGGTGACCGAAGCGGCCGTCCGGATGATCGCGCCCTTTTCGATGTCGTTTTCAATCAAATCCGCCATAATGTTGTCGCGGGCTCGCGCACTGGCACCACCGAGGACCACGGCGACGATAAAGTGGCCATCGCGTTTGACCGAGGTCAGAAGATTGAAGCCCGAGGCGCGCGTATAGCCGGTCTTGATTCCGTCCATCCCCTCGACGCGATCGAGGAGGTGATTGTGGTTCACAATCGTCTCGCCGTCATAGTAGAAGGCGCGAGTGGAGAAGTAATGATAATAGCGCGGGAAACGCTCCTGGATCGCGCGCCCGAGAATCGCGAGATCGTGGGCTGTCGTCAGTTGTTCGCCGTTCGGCAAGCCTGAAGCGTTGGCGAAATGTGTGTTGTTCATGCCGAGCGCATGGGCTTTCGCAGTCATAAGTTCCGCGAAACTCGCCTCGTCCCCGCCGACGGCTTCGGCGATGGCGACCGCTATGTCATTCGCTGAACGGGTGACGACCGCCTTGATCGCATCTTCGACACCAATCGTTTCACCCGGCCTGAGTCCGAGTTTGGTTGGCTTTTGCGCGGCGGCATAAGAAGAGACACGGATCTCGCTGTCGAGCCGCAGACGTCCTTTCTCGAGCTGTTCGAACAACAGAAAAAGCGTCATCACCTTGGTGATCGAGGCTGGGAAGCGCCGGTCGTTTTCGTTAAGGGCGTAAATCGTCCGGCCCGAATTGCCGTCGACGACAATGGCCGCGATATGCGATGCGGGACCGGTTGCGCGGGCGTGACGGTACTGGAAGGAGGCTTCATGATGCCGGCCTTCGTGATGCGTTTGCACCCAGGCATGGCGGTGGCCGCGCCAATGGCGGGCCTCGGCCGGCGACGCAAGGAAGCTTACCCCCCCTATGATGAGGCCAGCCCAGGCCGCGGTCGCATGATTGCGGCAAAATGCCGCGCCAAGTTTCAGCATCTCCAGCGTCTCCGCTCCCGGCTGGCAAGCGCCTTTGGCTGCCCGCCGAATGATCCTCTCGGGAACGCTAGTCGGACGCGGTTACTGGTTGGTTAAGGCTCCGGTCTAAAGCGCATTGTCTTAGACCGATAAAATGTTGCGTCGCACAATCACCTTGACGTTATTTGTGCAATGCACTAAATAAATTCTCAGCGAGCCTAATAAGCTCGCATTTCAACCGCCTCGGATATCGAGAGCGGGCGTTCGTTCGATCACGGGAAAGAGACTCACATGGCTCAGGAATTTGAAGACATCCAAAAGTTCGGCAAGGAGCAATTCGATGCTGCGGCCGCGGCAACGACAACGTTCACCAAGACACTGCAGGCGATCGCAACGGAAACGGCTGATTATTCCAAGAAATCCTTTGAGAGTAACTCGGCTTTCGTCGAAAAATTGCTCGGCGCCAAGTCTTACGAAAGCGCGATACAGATCCAGTCGGACTATTGGAAGAGCTCTTACGCCGGCTTCGTAGCCGAGGCGACGAAACTCAGCGAACTCTATTCCAGCCTTGCCAAGGAAGTCTTCAAGCCGATCGAGACCGCTTTCGCCAAGGTGCAAAGCGTTAACGGTAGTAAGAGCTAATCTTCGCGCGATTTGGGCCGAAGGCTCCGCGTAGCAGAGACTAGTGAATGTTCGAACCGGCTGGAAACAGCCCGGATTTGGCACGCCGAATAAAAGGCTCGGCTGTGGCTGGGCTTTTTCGTCACAGAATTTCCCTTCGCCGTAGAAATTTTCGGCATGAATGGCCGATGTTTTCCGGCGTCGCGGAACACGCCGGGGGTTGCGCCGCAATTTCTTCAACCCGGTTCATTACGTGCCGATTTTGAACGCATGCGCATCGCATTGGGCGAAAGAGGGAAACATGGCCAGAAAAAGAGGCCGCTTGCCAGACGGGGCAGTCGGGACTGAATTGGCGAAGGATGCTCAAATAGCCGGAACCGATGAAGATACTGTTCCTGCAGCAAACGATACTGTGCTCGCGGCAGAGGATAACGTTCCCGAGGCGGAGATTATTGTTCCCGCGGCTGAAGATATTGTTCCCATAGCGGAAGAAATATCCGTCGTCCCGCGAGCTGAAGAAATCCAGTCTGGGCCGGACATCCAACTCTTGGCTAGCCAACCGGTTGCTAGCCAATCCAGTGCTAGCATTGTCGAAGAGACCGTAGCGGCAGCCACCGTCGATCCGGTGGCAGGGATCATTGAAGCGGCCCTGGCTGAAGATTTCGAAGTTCTGGAAAAACTCGGCAAGGAAGGACTGAAAGAGGCGGAAACCGTTGCAAGTTCTATTTCCGGCAGCTTTCAGTTGTTCGCCACTGAAGCAGCGGATTACTCGAAGAAGTGTCTCGAAAGCAGAGCCGCTTTCGTCGGAGCCTTGCTCGGCGCCAAATCTTTTGAAAGTGCCGTTCAGTTTCAAGTCAGCTATGCCAAGACAGCCCATGCCCGCTTCCTGGCGCATCTCGTGAAAATGAGTGGTCTCTACTGGAAGTACCTCGGAGAGGCTTCCAAGCCGATCGAAATACTGACGGCCAGGAGAACGGTAGACCGCGCGAAGTCTTAGGCGGATCAAGGAACGGGGCAGGGTGCGGTGCGAGGCCCCGGTGGAAGGCTGCGCGAAGTAGCCGGCCCGACACCTATGCCGGCTGCCTTCCTAAATCTCAGGTTAACCCTGGCCGCCTGTTCCACAAATTGAAATCCCCGAAATTTGATGAGCCCGGCTTCCGCCGGGCTTTTTGTCGCATGGGCTGCTGTTTTGTCCCAGCGGCGTCTGCCTGTTTTTTCGGCGAGACAGCGTTGTCTTGTGGCGGCAATCGGGCCAACCTGCGTAGTTTGCCCAAAAACTCGTGTGGCTCAGAAGACGAACCCGGGGTAAGATTAGATCTTCCGGTCGAAAGGCGTCGGCCCCTGCGTCAATTCCTTCTTGCCGGCAAAGCTCGCGCGTTGTTCACTGGAGTTCCGCCACTTGGCGAATCCGCCGGACGGGATATCTTTGAAGGGCGAGGTTTTGGTGGTGACGGACGACATGGTTTGGCAATTCGGCGATTGGCGGTTGGATGGTTGGATTGACGGCTTGGCTCGCGCCGGATCCGGCAGGGGAGGGGAATGCGCCCTTGCGGCTGCCGCCTCTCCAGCTCGGGCCGCCAAGGACCCGCGGCAGGGCGGCGACGGCAGCCCAGGGTCTGGTACGGCGGTCATCGCACGCCCAAAGACGCAGGTCAGGCATCCGAACATGTACCGCGTCTTGCTTTTGAATGATGATTATACACCAATGGATTTTGTGGTTTCCGTGTTAAAAAAATATTTCAATAAGGGTCCGGAAGAGGCAACTCGAATCATGCTTCATGTTCATCAGCACGGCGTCGGTGAATGTGGGGTCTATACTTACGAAATCGCCGAGACAAAAGTAACGCAGGTCATGGATCACGCCCGCAAGCATCAGCACCCCCTGCAGTGCATCATGGAAAAAAAGTGAGAGGTTGGAGCCCATGCCCTCGTTCTCCCGCAATCTCGAACAATCGCTACACCGGGCCTTGGCCATCGCCAACGAACGGCATCACGAATATGCCACGCTTGAACATCTGCTGTTCAGTTTGACCGAGGACGGGGATGCCGCCGCGGTTCTGCGGGCCTGTTCGGTTGACCTTGACCTTTTGAGGAAGAATCTTCGCGAATATATCGACCAGGAACTCGACAATCTGGTCAGCGACGATCGAGAGGACGCCAAGCCGACAGCGGGATTTCAACGCGTGATCCAGCGTGCGGTCATCCATGTCCAATCCTCGGGGCGGGAGGAAGTCACCGGCGCCAATGTGCTTGTTGCGATTTTTGCCGAACGCGAGAGCCACGCGGCCTATTTCCTGCAGGAGCAGGACATGACGCGCTACGACGCGGTCAATTATATCAGCCACGGAATCGCCAAGCGGCCAGGCCTTGCGGATTCCTCAAGAACCCCGCGTGGTGCCGAGGACGACGCCGAAGCGCGGGAGGCAAGGGACGCCAAGGAAAGCGGCGATTCGAAGAAAAAGGAAGGCGCCCTCGATGCATATTGCGTCAATCTCAACAAGAAGGCCCGAGATGGGCGGATCGACCCGCTGATTGGGCGTGAGGCGGAAGTCCAGCGAACCATCCAGGTGTTGTGCCGCCGCCACAAGAACAATCCTCTGCTCGTCGGAGATCCAGGTGTCGGGAAGACCGCGATCGCCGAGGGCCTCGCTCGCAAGATCGTCAAAGGCGAGGTGCCGGAAGTCCTCGCCGAGGCGACGGTTTTCGCGCTCGACATGGGTACGCTCCTCGCCGGCACCCGCTACCGTGGGGACTTCGAGGAACGTTTGAAGCAGGTCATGAAGGAAATCGAAAACCACAAGAAGGCGATTCTTTTCATCGATGAAATTCACACGGTGATCGGGGCGGGTGCGACGTCGGGCGGCGCCATGGATGCGTCGAATCTTCTGAAACCCGCCTTGGCGCAAGGCGTGTTACGCTGCATCGGCTCGACCACCTATAAGGAATACCGGCAGTATTTCGAAAAGGACCGCGCCCTCGTTCGCCGCTTCCAGAAAATCGACATCAATGAACCCTCGATTCCCGATGCCATCGAAATTATGAAAGGACTGAAACCTTATTTCGAGGAGTTCCACAAGATTCGCTATACGAACGAAGCCGTGAAAGCGGCGGTGGAACTTTCGGCACGCTACATCAATGACCGCAAATTGCCCGACAAGGCGATCGACGTGATCGACGAGACCGGGGCGAGCCAGATGTTGTTGCCGGAAGCCAAACGGAAGAAGACGATCGGTATCAAGGAAGTCGAGGCGACCATCGCGACGATGGCGCGGATTCCGCCCAAAACCGTTTCCAAGGACGATGCCGAGGTTCTTGAACATCTGACCGAAACGCTCGAGCGTGTCGTCTATGGCCAGAATGATGCGATCGTAGCATTGACGGCTGCGATCAAACTGGCCCGCGCGGGTTTGCGCGACGGCGAGAAGCCGATCGGCAGCTATCTCTTTTCCGGGCCGACCGGTGTTGGCAAGACCGAGGTTGCCCGCCAGCTCGCGGTCAGCCTCGGCGTCGAGCTCGTGCGCTTCGACATGTCAGAATATATGGAGCGCCACACCGTCTCAAGGCTTATCGGCGCGCCTCCAGGCTATGTCGGATTCGATCAGGGGGGCCTGCTCACCGATGCGATCGACCAGCATCCACATTGTGTTTTGCTTCTCGACGAAATCGAAAAGGCGCATCCTGATCTTTATAATATTTTGTTGCAGGTCATGGATCATGGGAAGCTCACCGATCACAGTGGCAAGGCCGTCGACTTCCGCAACGTTATTTTGATCATGACGACGAATGCCGGCGCCTCGGATATGGCGCGTGGAGCCTATGGGTTCACCCGCTCCAAACGTGAAGGCGAGGATATCGAGGCCATCAACAGGATGTTCGCGCCGGAATTCCGTAACCGTCTCGACGCGGTTGTGACATTCAAGCATCTGCCTGCGGATGTCATCGTCAAGGTGGTTGACAAATTCATCATGCAGCTCGAGGCCCAGCTTGCCGACCGCAATGTCTCGATTGAGCTGACCGACGAGGCGCGCAGCTGGCTGGTCGAGCATGGGTATGATGAGCAGATGGGCGCGCGGCCGATGTCACGCGTCATCCAACAGGTGATCAAGACGCCGCTTGCCGACGAAGTGCTGTTCGGCCGTTTGAAAAATGGCGGGACCGTGCGTGTCGTCGTCACCGCTGAAGAAGACGGTCTTAAGAAATTGGGCTTTGTCTATCCGGAAGGGCCTGTTCTCCCGCGGCCGGAGCGCGACATCGTTGAGGCGAGCAAAAAACGTGTCCGGCCAGAACCTGAAGTGCGTCGCGCCAAATCCCGCCGCCTTAAAGGCGAGGAGGGTGAAGACGAGGACGATCTGGACGACGATGCACCTGGCGACGATGAGGCCGAAACGCTTGATGAACCGGATCTGAAGCACTGAACGGGTGGCGTAGGGACGAGCGATTGTAGCCGGCCAGGGACGGGCTTTGGATCAGGCCGGCTTCAGCGCGTTCACGATTTTTCTGCGAAAAGCCTCCAGCATTTCTGGCCGCTCAAGCGTGCTTGTGTGCCGGCGCAGCTCTACATCCGTCCAGCGCGGCAGGATGTGGAAATGCAGGTGCAATACGGTCTGACCGCCGGCGGGCTCGTTGTATTGCAGGATGGTGATCCCATCCGCTGCCATGGCTTCCTTGACGGCCAGCGCGATTTTTTGCACGCGAACGATGAGCTCGCCGAGCATCTGAGGATTGGCGTCGAAGATATTGCGTGCCGCATGTTTTGGCAGCACCAGCACATGGCCGTCAGCTTGAGGCATTATGTCCATGAAGGCCAGAGCCACATCGTCTTCATAGACCTTGTGACACGGCAACTCGCCGCGCAGGATTTTAGCGAAGATATTTGTCTCGTCATAGGTCGGCGGCGGCATCGGCTTGCTCCTTCATGAATCCGCTATTCGATGCGGCAACCGGCGGGATGAGGACTCAAGGCCCCTTCTTGAATGGCGCCGCCTCCTCATATTCGCGCAGCGCCTCATCGATATGAATGCGCTCTCTCTGGAGATAATCTTCTATCGCGCGGGCAAAACGTTTGTCGCCGATATCATGGGCCGAGAAGGTCGCGACCGGCCGATAGCCTCTAGCGAGCTTATGTTCCCCCTGAGCGCCAGCTTCGACCCGGGTGAGGGTGCGTGCAATCGCGTACTCGATCGCCTGATAATAGCAGACCTCGAAATGCAGGAATGGGTGCTCCTCGATCGCCCCCCAATTGCGCCCGTAGAGCGCATCCTGCCCAAGAAAATTGATCGCGCCCGCGATATAGCGGCCCTTGCGCTTGGCCATGACCAAAAGAATAGAATTGCCAATCGCTGCGCCCACGCTCGAAAAAAATTCACGGGTCAAATAGGGCGTTCCCCATTTGCGCGCGCCGGTATCCATGTAGAAATGAAAAAAAGCGTCCCAATGAACTTGTTTGATATCAGCGCCTGTGAGCAGCTCGATGTCGATACCGTCGGCAAGCGCCTCCTTGCGCTCGCGCCGGATCATCTTACGCTTGCGCGACGCGAGATCGGAGAGGAAAGCGTCAAAATCCGCGTAACCCTTATTGATGAAATGAAACTGTTGACCGGTGCGCTGCAGGAATCCGCTAGAGCCAAGCGTCTCCCATTCCGGGCGTGTGGGGAAAGTAATGTGGATTGACGAGGCTCCGGCTTTTTCGCGGAAGGCGCGAAGCCCGGCAAGCAGCATCAAACGCGCCGGTTCACCATATCCGGACGCAACCAGCAGCCGCCGGCCAGTGACCGGCGTGAAAGGCACGGAGACTTGCAGCTTTGGATAATAATGCAGCCCCGCCCGGTGATAGGCGTCGGCCCAGCCGTGATCGAACACATATTCGCCCATGGAATGGGTTTTCAAATAGGCTGGCGCGGCAGCGGCGAGACGGCCGCTCGAATCCTTGACGAGAATATGCGTGCTGGTCCAGCCGGACCGCGGCCCAACCGATTTGGATGTCTCTAGGGCCGTTAGGAAAGCATGCGATATAAAAGGGTTGAACCGCTCGGTCTCATAGGGGTCGCCGGCCACGGACCCCGGGCCTTCCGCCAGCGAGCTGGCCCCTGGATTGGCACAAGCATCCCATTGCGCGGCGTCGATCTCGCTCATCGATGTCGCGACATGGACCGTGTAAGGCGAAGACATCGCAGAACCCCGGGACGGCAGGCTTTGATCCTATCGCGTTAAGCGCTAGCAACAAGGATACCACCACCCCGGCTGGGCAGGTGAATCCTAGGCCGCGATGGCCGGCTTGCGGCCGAAAACCCGCTGCCAGAAGGTGCGTTGGACTTCCGCCACGAGCTTTTCCCGCTCGTCGGTGAGGAGTTTTACGGTGCCGGTCTGATCCTCAAGCAATTTCAAGAGCCGGACTCGCTCGTCCTGCCAGTTTTCGGTCAGCCGGTGGCGGTCTTCGCGCAGCTGCGCGCGGTCGGTTTCGAGATCAGAGATGCGGCGGTCTTTTTCGGCCAGGAGACTCTTGAGCCCAGCGAGTTGGATCTCGAATCTTGCCGAATAGGGGATGGTTTCCGCGCTGACTTGATCCAGTTGCCAATCGTTCGATGCGGTTTCGTCCGCACTGTTTTTCGAGGTTCTCGGATACACGCGGAAAAGTTCGGCCGGATCGATCTTGTATCCCTCCGAACTTTTTTCGCGGTAGGATAACTTGCCGGAAGCCAAGGCTTTCGAGATGGTGGATTTGGCGACGCCCGCCTCCTTGGCGG
>CAYTRB010000124.1:0-9353 GCA_964440215.1 uncultured Methylocapsa sp. | reverse complement strand
CGCGCAGATAGCTCATGCCAGAATAGCCCGTGCCGAAGTCATCCATGGAAATACTCACGCCTAGGGCACGCAATTTATGCAATGTGGTGAGGTTTATTTTGCTCTCCTCTAAAAGAATCGATTCGGTGACTTCGAGCTCGAGGCGCGCCGCCGGCAGTCCCGCGTTCGCGAGCGCGGACACCACGACCTGGGGGACGTTGCCGTTCTTGAACTGAACCGGCGAAAGGTTCACCGCGACTTTCAAATCGCCGGGCCAAAGTGCCGCCTCGGCGCAAGCTTGGCGCAGCACCCATTCGCCAAACGGTACGATCAGGCCGATCTCCTCGGCAAGCGGGATGAACTCCGCCGGTGGCACCATGCCGCGCCGCGGATGGCGCCAGCGAAGCAAAGCCTCAAAGCCAGAAATGACGCCCGTCTCAAGGATGACGAGAGGCTGATAATAGAGTTCGAATTCGCTGGCTGCGAGCGCGTTGCGCAAATCGAGCTCCAGAGCGCGGCGGCTTCGCAGACGGGCGTCCATGCCGGGTTCGAAAAAGCGGAAGACGCGGCGGCCTTCCTTCTTGGCCTCGTAGAGCGCCATGTCGGCGTTCCTCACCAGGAGATCGGAGCTATCGCCATCGTTCGGAGCAAACGCGATACCGGCGCTGACTCCGATCACGATCCGTTGACCATCGATATCGAAAGGCTCACTGATGAGTTTT
Organism: uncultured Methylocapsa sp.; assembly: GCA_964440215.1. Classification (GTDB taxonomy): domain Bacteria; phylum Pseudomonadota; class Alphaproteobacteria; order Rhizobiales; family Beijerinckiaceae; genus Methylocapsa. Next base: position 8,652 of record CAYTRB010000124.1, on the reverse strand, counting down.
ACGATTCGATCAGCCAAGGTGCTCGCCTCATGCGCTCCGGCAAGCCCCATTTGCAGCACCGCGAATTCATCACCGCCAAAGCGGGCGACAACGTCGGTATCGCGCAAGCACAGACGCAAACGATCTGCCGCCGCCTTCAAAAGCAGATCACCGGCAGGGTGCCCCAAAGTGTCATTGACGTTCTTGAAATGATCAAGATCAAGATAAAGGATTGCCAGCTTTTCATCGCGCCTGCGCAGGCGCACCAGGGCTTCGTTCAGACGCTCGTGAAACAATAACCGGTTTGGTAAACCGGTCAGCGCGTCGTGTTGCGCCATGTAAGCTATGCGTGTTTCGGCCCGCCGCTTCTCGGTCACATCCATGATCGCCACAAGCTCCGCCGATCGATCGCGAAACATCGTGGTCTGCCAATAGGTGAGGACATCAATCCGCGAGCCGTCCGCCTTGATATGTTGCCAGGGTTGGTGGGGGCCTCTGCCCCAATCAGGCTTGTCCCGTATCGAATTCCGGACGTGGTCCCTGTCCTCTTGCGGGCAGATGTCAAGCAAGGTCAAAGTCAGGAAATTGTCTCGATCATAACCATAGTGCAAAATCGCAGCTTCGTTCACCGCCAAGAAGGCGAGGCTCTGGGTGTCGCAAAGAAACATCGGCACCGGATTTCCTTCGAAAAGCAATCTGAAGGACTCCTCCCTGGCTTTCAGACTGCTCACATCGGTCAGCGTCATGGCGACGAGATCGCCGATGGCCGAGACGCTGACGCTAAGGTTTGTCTGGCCGCCCGAATCCCGCCGGCAGTCGAGTTCAAACCGGGCGCTGCCCCCGGCATTGAAAACAGCGATGAGGCGCGAGAGCGTTTCGTCTGCTGGAAAAGCCGCGCCTATTTCCGAGAGACGGCGTCCACGGAGCTCTTCTGCGGTTCCCCGCATAAGGCAGGCCGCGCCATTGTTGAGCGCGGCGATCTGGAAATCATGTGGCGCACCCGTTTGGTCGCGAAGGACGGCCAGCGCGACAAGACCCTCGGTAGTCGCCTGGAATATGGCCTCGACGAGGCTGAACTTCTGTTCACGCTCCTGCAAATAAACCAGAAATAGGGATGGCCCCAAACGGTTGGCGAGGGGCAAGGCGACAAGGTCATAAGTGCAGACCGAGCCGTCGACGACCCCGTGCGCGGCTATTTGCACCGGCTGGCGCTCGTTCACGGCCCGGTCAAGCAGGTCCTGAAGCGCCCGCGCCCGGTCCACCGAAAGCTCGGTGATCTTAAGGTTTTGGGCTGGACGATTGATCCAGATTTCAAAAACTTTCCCCGCCCTCAGGATCTGGAACGCGTGCGCTTCGCCCATTTGCACCAGCGCGACATTGTCCGCCAAACCACCCAGATGGTCGAGCGTCAACTCCTCGAATGGCGGAAGGGCGGGCGAGGCGCTTGCCGCCGTTTGCCACCTCCCCCGCAGGCTATCGATTTCAAGGGATCGCCACGGACTTCCGCCTTTGAGCCGCGCCTCGTCTCCCAGCCCTTTATCGGATAAAGAGCTGGAATCCTCCGGCCGCTTAAAATCAATTTGCGCTGTTGCCTGCGCTGACATCCCGGCCTCTTCAACTGGTTTCAGTCGAGTTATGCCAGAGGGGCGTTGCTATTTGCTGCTTGGCATAGCGCGATTTTTACGGGTTCGGCGATTGAGCCGGTAGACGATGTGCCGCGCCCGCACCATCGGACAAACTCGTTCACGTAAAATATGTTTGTCCGGTTACCCTGATAGGTTTGGATAAGAAGCCATAATCCAAGTTGCAATTCGCAATAGGAACCGCAAATGATGAAGGCGATTTCTTCACAAACGAACGCGCTGCGTCTGGCCTCTTTGATCACGGCGGCGAATGTCTTGGTCTCAACTGGCTATTCCATCGCGGGGTTGATCCGTCCGGCATCCCTTCTGCCGGTCAATTCGCCGCCGACGGAAGCCTCGTTTATATTCGCCTTGTATGCGGCGGCGCGTACCATTCCGCTGACTTTGATAATATTTATCGCGATTTACAACCGCTCGGCATCGGCGTTAATCGTTCTGGGGAGTCTCGCGGGCGCCGTTCAGTTTTTAGATACGGTGTCGGCCTCTATCAGCATGATCTAGGGAAAACTCTAGGACCTCTCGTCGCTTGCTGTCTGCAATTTTATGCGGTTTTCATTTTAAGACGGTCACTTCAGACCAAGACACCCGAACGTTGAGACAGCTGGCAACGCCGCCGGCCAAGCTTTTCGTTTGACTTCCGGCGTTAAAACCGCCATGTATGTGCATCTGCTTCATTGTGGATTTGACGCCCTGGACGCGTGACGGACTTGATGTCCTCCTTCCTGGCGCTCTTTATTGTTTCCCTTCGATTGCCCAGCCACGCGGGGCGTCGCCCCAAAACTCCCTGGCCGCCGCGCCGATTTTCAGGCGCAAACCCCGGCCTTAAGGGCGCAAGCCCCGCTTTAAGGGCGCAAGCTCCCGCTTTAAGAAAGATTGAAATTGACTGAATTCTCTGAGCTCGGCCTCGCCGCGCCCCTTCTCCATGCCCTGACCAAACAAGGCTATACTCATCCCACGCCGATCCAAGCCAAAGCAATTCCCCCCATCATGGCTGGCCGCGACCTCGTCGGCATAGCTCAGACAGGCACCGGCAAGACGGCCGCCTTCGCGCTTCCCATTCTCCATTATCTCGCGACAAATAAGCGCGCCGCCCCGCGCAATGGCTGCCGTGTCCTGGTCCTCAGTCCGACCCGCGAATTGGCAAGCCAGATCGCCGAGAGCTTCCGCTGCCTCGGCGCGGGCCTTCCTCTCACCACCGCCGTTGTCTTCGGCGGGGTGCCGCACGGCGCGCAGATCAAAGCGCTCGCGCGCGGCCTCGACATTCTGGTCGCAACTCCAGGCCGTCTCGAAGATCATCTCGATAGCCGCGCCGCGCGCCTTGGCGAGACCGAAATCTTCGTCCTTGACGAAGCCGATCGCATGCTCGACCTCGGATTTGTGAAAGCCATCCGGCGGATCGCCGGGACCCTTCCAAAACGCCGGCAGAATCTGTTTTTCTCGGCAACCATGCCAGACGAAATCGCCGCGCTGGCGGGCGGCCTTCTTGCCGATCCAGTTGAGGTTTCGGTTACTCCGGCCGCGAAGACCGCCGACCGTGTCAACCACCAGGTCTTGCTCGTCGAGACAAGCCGCAAGCGCGATCTCCTCGTCGAGCTTTTCACGGACGCGCAAATGACAAGGACGATCATCTTCACAAGGACCAAACGCGGCGCCGACAAGGTCGCCCAGCATCTCGATGGCAATGGGATCGCCGCATGCGTGATCCACGGCAACAAGAGCCAAAGCCAAAGGGAGCGCTCGCTTGAAGCGTTTCGTGCCGGCCGCGCCCGTGCCATGGTGGCAACCGACATCGCGGCGCGCGGCATCGACATCGACGGCGTCACCCATGTCGTCAATTTCGAGCTTCCCGAAGTGGCGGAATCTTATGTGCACCGGATCGGCCGCACCGCGCGAGCCGGCGCCGCGGGTACCGCGATTTCACTTTGCGACGGCGCCGAGCAGGCGCTTTTGCGCAATATTGAAAAGGTAATCCGCCTGAAATTGCCCGCGGTTGACCGGCGTAGTGCGCCGCCCGCGGCATCGCGTCCCGTCGCGGCGGTCACGCGGCCAGCAACGCCGCACCGGCGCCCCGGCAGCAATGGTCATGATCTCGCCCGTGAGCGCGGGATCGGCGCCAAGCCCGAGTCCCAGTCAAGAAACGCCAAGCCAAGAAGCCTGGCACCAAGGAGCGATGGGTCGGGCGTGCCGAACTTTTTGTCCCGCAAAGCCGAGGGGCGAAACACCGGAAAGCCGAATGCCCCGGTCCGCTACGGTGCGACGGCCGCGAGGACGGCAACACGCCGTCCCGCAACACAAAGCGCTCACCCGCAACAATAGAATATTTTGCCAAGGGAGCTTCTATGGAGCGGCAAAATGCTGCCGCTCCATGGCCTGCTGGTGCTGATTCCCACTCACGGTTCCGCGAAATTGATCTGGTGGGGACTGGCGCTAAGGCTTAACGGAGATCAGCGAGTAGTCGCCGGGCCACCCGGCACAGTCTCCGGCGACAGTTTGAGCTGTGGATCGGCCGCATTTGGAGAAGCATTTTCGGTCGGCTCTCTCAACACAGGCCCTGTAACCGGTTGCCTTGGCGGGGCGCCAGAAGTGAAGCTCGAACCTCGGCCGGCATCCCATACGCAGTTTGCCCAGTGTCCATCGCAGATGTAGCAACCCTTGATACCGGTGACATCATTATCCAGGCAGCAAGACTTGATCGGACTGCCATCTGGGTCGCCCGTCGAGCCGCCGTGTTCAATACATTGGCCGACGGTGATCGGAGGGTCCGCCCGAGCCGGACTCGATGGGGCAAAGATCAAAACGAAAAATAACGAGGCTAACGCAATGATGGCCCGAACGTGCCCATAGGTTCCAGTCAGGATAGATGATTGCTTAATTAGCAGTCGATCTTCATCTTGTTTGCTATTGCCATAACGAGTGCTGAGTTCATTTCGCTCCTGCGCGCTCACCGGTTCAGGCCTCCCGCCCAAGTCACAGTCATACAATTTTTTTGTCGCCATCTCCCGGATGGCGACAAAATTCCAACTCATGCTGCGGCACTTTGGCACGGCCAATGGGCTTGTCAATGGCCGGCGAGCGGCCGGCGCCCTGTTAAAGCTGAAGCGATTTGGCAGTCATGGCGCCGCGATCGACCGTGCCGGAGCCGAAGATCTCTGATCATGGCTCTTACACCGTCAACACTTGGGCATTTCAATTGCTTGCCAAAGCGGCAGCGGCACGGCGCGCGACGGCTTCGCGCTCTTTCTGGAATGCGGCGCTTTCCGCGCGTACGCTTTCGATGAGCCACAGATCAGCACTTGCCGGTGATCCGCCCGGAAAGGGCGGCTTGGGATCATATTCCATGGCGAGTTGTGCCCTTTTGGCACGCTCTTCACCGAACAGGAGAGCCGTCAAGGTCAGCGCGAAGTCGATCCCCGACGTCACCCCGGCGCCGGTAATCCGGTTGCGGTCGATCACAACGCGTTCCTTGACCGGCACCACGCCGAAAATACCGAGCTGATCGATCGACAGCCAATGGCTGGTCGCGTGATAACCCGTGAGCAAGCCGGCGGCAGCGAGAACAAGCGATCCCGTGCAAACCGAGGTCACATAACTGGCCCCCGCCGCTTGCCGCCGGAGAAAGCCGAGAACCTCCGCATCGTCCATGAGCGAAATTTGACCGGGGCCGCCGGGGACGAAGAGAATATCCGCTTTTGGGCAATCCGCGAAAGTTCCGGTCGGCAGAAGCTGTAGACCGTTCACGTCCCGGACTGGATCGCGTGTTTTCCAAATAAGATGGATCTTCAATTCCTTAAACCTGGCCAAGACTTCAAAAGGCCCGGTGAGATCGAGCTGCTGGAATCGTGGAAAAAGCAGCATCACGATGTCCATCAAACCCTCCGTTACGAATTGCCATCCGCCGATGAAAGGCCTTAACTCTTCGCGTCAGGCAGATTGAGCCTGATGTGCAACTCCCGCAATTGCTTTGGCGTCACCGCCGAGGGCGCCCCCATGAGCAGATCCTCGGCGCGCTGGTTCATCGGGAATAGCACGATTTCCCGCAAATTTTCCTCGCCCGCGAGCAGCATGACGATGCGGTCGACGCCGGGCGCGATCCCGCCATGCGGCGGCGCCCCATATTGGAGGGCGCGGTACATGCCGCCGAATTTCTCCAAAAGCACATCCTCGCCATAGCCCGCGAGCGCGAAGGCTTTTTTCATAATGTCGGGGCGGTGGTTTCTTATCGCGCCAGACGAGAGTTCGATGCCATTGCAGACGATGTCATATTGGAAGGCCTTGATGCCGAGGATGGTTTTCTCGTCGCCCGGATCAAGCCCGATAAACGCTTCTGGATCGAAGTTCGGCATCGAGAACGGATTGTGCGAAAAGTCGATTTTCTTTTCGTCCTCGTTCCATTCATACATCGGGAAATCGACGATCCAGCAGAACTCGAAAATATCTGTTTTGGTGAGGCCAAGCTCATTGCCGATCTTGAGCCGCGCGGCGCCCGCGAGTTTGGCGGCCTTGTCTTCCTGATCGCAAGCAAAGAACACCGCGTCACCAGAGGAAAGACCCGCCTTTTCCGCGATTTTCGCCTGCGCTTCTGCCGGCAAGAACTTGGCAATCGGGCCTTTGCCCATGAGCGCGCCGCCTGTCCCCTCAAAAATCACATAGCCAAGCCCAGCGGCACCCTCGCCTTTCGCCCAATCGTTGAGCTTGTCGAAAAAGCTGCGGGGTTGCGCCGCCGCTCCCGGCGCCGGTATGGCGCGGACGACGCCGCCTGCCTTGATGACATTCTTGAAGGCATTGAAGCTCACGTCATCGCGCGAAAATTCTGCCGTCACATCGGTGATGACGAGCGGATTGCGGAGATCGGGTTTGTCGGACCCATATTTCAGCATCGCCTCGGCATAGGGGATCATCGGGAATTTTTGCGTCACCACGCGGCCCGCCCCAAATTCCTCGAAGACACTGCGCAGCACCGGCTCGACCGCCGCGAACACATCTTCCTGCGTGACGAAACTCATCTCGATATCGAGCTGATAGAATTCGCCGGGGCTGCGGTCGGCGCGCGCATCCTCGTCGCGGAAACAGGGCGCGATCTGGAAATAGCGGTCGAAGCCCGCCACCATGATGAGCTGCTTGAACTGCTGCGGCGCCTGCGGCAGGGCATAGAATTTGCCAGGATGCAGGCGGGACGGAACCAGAAAATCGCGCGCGCCCTCCGGACTCGAAGCCGTGAGAATCGGTGTCTGGAACTCGAAAAAACCTTGTGCCTTCATGCGCGCGCGGAGGGAATCGATGATTTGCCCGCGCAGCATGATGTTTTGATGCAGTTTTTCACGGCGCAGATCGAGGAATCGATAGCGCAGCCGCATGTCTTCCGGATAGTTTTGCTCGCCGAACACGGGCAAGGGCAATTCGGCGGCGGGTCCCAAAACCTCGATGTCGGTGACATAGACTTCGACGAGGCCGGTCGGCATTTCGGGATTTTCGGTGCCCGCGGGACGGCGGCGGACCGTGCCATCGATCCGGACCACCCATTCCGAACGCAGCTTCTCGGCTGCCCCGAAAGCCGCCGAATCCGGGTCCACCACGCATTGGGTTATGCCATAATGATCGCGAAGATCGATGAACAAGACGCCGCCATGATCGCGGATACGATGGCACCAGCCGGAAAGACGGATCGGCTCGTTGGCGTGCGTTTCGCGCAGGGCGCCGCAGCTGTGGGAACGGTAGCGATGCATAACAAAGTCACGAGCAAGAGGAAGCGATCAGGCGCGGCCTTGCGCTTTGCGCCAAGCGGGCGGAGAACCGCATGGGTGGCGCCATCTGTCAAGGCGGAGCGGGCAAATCGCCCCAAACTTGCCGCCGCAACACGGACTATAGAAGTCAATCCGCCTTTGCATTATTGAGCCATTATGACCCTGATCTCCACGACAAAAGACTTGACCGCCGTCTGCCGCCGCCTCGCTGCCCACCCATTTGTCACCGTCGATACCGAATTTTTGCGGGAAACGACCTTTTGGCCGCGCCTTTGCGTGGTGCAACTGGCTTCGGAAGAGGAGGCCGTCGCGATCGACGCCATGGCCGAGGAGCTTGATCTCGCGCCCTTCTTTGAACTGATGGCCGACGAGCGGCTCACGAAGGTTTTTCACGCTGCGCGTCAAGATCTTGAAATTATTTGGAATCTCGCGAAATTGATCCCGGCGCCCCTGTTCGATACCCAGGTCGCCGCCATGGTCTGCGGCTTCGGCGATCAAGTTTCCTATGGCGATCTTGTCAAAACCGTCACAAAAGTCACGCTCGACAAATCCTCGCGCTTCACGGATTGGTCGCGGCGTCCCTTATTGCCGGCCCAGGCCGAATACGCGATCGCCGATGTCACCTATTTGCGCGACATCTACCGGTTTCTGCGCGTCAAGCTCGATGAAACCGGCAGGCTTGGCTGGCTGGACGACGAGATGGCGATTCTGACTTCGCCTGCCATTTACGAGCAACACCCGGAGAATGCCTGGGAACGGTTCCGCAACCGCATCCGCAAGCCGCGCGATCTCGCCGTGCTCATGGAGGTCGCTGCCTGGCGCGAGAGCGAGGCGCAGACGCGCGATGTGCCCCGCTCGCGGGTTTTGAAGGACGATATCATGATCGAAATCGTGCTGGCGGCGCCGAAAACGCCCGAGGCCATGGGCAATCTCCGCGCCTTTCCGCGCGGGATGGACCGGTCGCGCGCGGGCGCCGAGATATTGGCGGCGATCGAACGCGGCCTTGGGCGCGACCCCAAGACTCTGCCGAAGCTCGACCGCGAGCGGCGCAACGGCTGCAATGGCGCGACAGTCGAACTTTTGCGCGTGCTTCTGCGCCATGTCAGCGAGAGCCACGGCGTCGCCGCGAAGATGATCGCTTCGGTGGACGATCTCGAAGCGATCGCCGCTGACGATCATGCCAAGGTCGCGGCCCTGACCGGCTGGCGGCGCGACCTGTTTGGCGCCCAGGCGCTCGAACTGAAGCACGGGCGGCTCGCCCTGACCGTCGAAAACGGCAAAGTGGTTCC
>CAYTRB010000123.1:0-9406 GCA_964440215.1 uncultured Methylocapsa sp. | reverse complement strand
CGCCGCCCGATTCGGGCGCGGCCATTCCATGCGAAGCCATCGCGGCCAACGCCAACTTCATAGCGCATCGCCTTGCCATCCGCCATCGACAGATAAAGATAGCGGTTCTTGGTGTCGATCGTGATCGTGCCGGCATGCTCGCCGGTGGGGTCGTCGACCAAGGTACGCGTTGGCTGAACGTCGCGCCGGACGTCCGTTGGCAGGCTCACTGTCTGAATTGGACGGTTCGTCAGCCCCCCGGGCGAACCTCCGTCAAAAGCTTGTGCGCCGGTGGCGATCAGCGTGGCGAAGCCCGCCACGGCAAACAAATTTGTCTTCGAAAGATGCATCTTCAACATCCGTTTGGCGTCCCCATTCGATAATTGCAATCAAGGTTTTCAAACCCTTAACGCGGAAGCTGCGCCGTTTGTTCCGTCGCGAATACCGCAAAGTGGCAATTATTTGGCCGGAATGGCTAAAGCGCAAAGTTCTACGCGCAAAGTTCTACGCGATAGGCGTGGATCATCGTCATCGCGCAATGGGCCCGTGCTCAACGGAAAGCTGTTCAAAGGAAAGGCCGCCGCGGAGGCAATGGCCATGGCTCTCAAACGGAAGTCATAAAGGCAGGCATATAAAATCGAGCGGTATCTTTTCCAACATCGTCCAGCATTCGCTATGATTCAGTTTGATCTGCGTTTTGCTGGGGAAAGAGGGTGATAATGACGCCTTTACAGGAGATCAGCCATACGCGCCACTACCGGCAGTGGCATCCTCCTGATGCCCTTGCTGGTCTTTCACCGGATGGAATAAACGAGCTTCTCCTGACGCACCATACCGGCCGCGGGCGCCATTGACCTCAAATTCATGCTTCCATTCTGAATATACTGGTCAGGGTCTCGGCCAAGAGAAATCGTCGGCGCGGCCTGGCTTGGGTGCGATCGGTTTGCCCTGCTGTAAGGTTTGCTCGATAAAATTTCGCGCATCATTATTCGCTGCCCTGGCGGCTGTCTCCCGTGTTGCGAGTTCGCCGCCGGGGGCAATAGCAGGGGCGGTCAACGGCAGGACCGGGCCCGCGATAGGCTTCGGCGGCGGCGCGGCTTGCTCTCCAGGCAAAGCCGAAACAGCCGCAGGCGTTTGCGCGCCATCGCTTGGACCAGTCTCCGGATTCGGCGCCGGACCGGGCGCCATTTCCGGCTCAATATTGGGCAGTGTCTCTTCGAGCTTGCGGCGGATTTCCGGCTCAACGAAATGCGCGAGTTTGCGGGCGCCGGCCTTCGTGAAATGGACCCCATCACCAGCACGCAGCCGTACGATCTGGCCGTTAATGTCGGGGCCAGCAGCGCTGTATTTTCCGGCCTCGTCGGCAAACGCCTCCCATATGTCGATGTAGGTGGCGCCTGCCTTTTCGGCGTAGGCGCGATAGAATTGGTTGAAGGTCACGGCGTCGGCGGAGAGATTCTCGCTTCTTAGGATCGGCAGGCCGACCCATATGAGCGGAATTTTCTTATCGCGGAACATCCCGGCGATCGTTTCGATCCTTTGTGTATAGGCCGCCTGCCATTCCGGCGATCCAGGCTCATAGCTGCCGTTGGCGTCGTGCAAGGTTTGCCGGTCGTTGCTGCCGATCAGCATAACCGCGAAGTCGATTTTCTCGTTGCTCGCGAGCAAATCCTGCGTCGCTTTGGTCCAATCAAAGAAATCATCGCGGACGAGTCCCGAATTTTCCTTCGCCTTGCGAAGGATCGCGACCTCCGGCCGGTTCTCGAACGCCTCGCTCAGCCCTTGCGCCAGCATCTGGCCAAGGCTGTCGCCAAGGACCGCGACGAAAAAGGTTGGTGCGACGGCAGGCGTTTCTGGCGCTTTTGCGATGGTTTTTCCGCCCGCTCTCTCCGCTGGCCGGCGCGCCAACCTTTCGGCCGCCGGATAGCCTGACCGTGGCCGAGCCAGATGCTCTCGCGGCGCGGCCCGGTGGAATTCGGGTCGCGGTTTTGCCACGCGGCTTGGCTGCTGCGGCCGGAACAATTGCTCGAACCAGGCAAACGGATCGGCTTGCGCAAATGCGGGCGGGCTGTTTGTCAGACACAGCAGCAAAGTCACCGCCACGAACATGGCGGTCACCGGCTTCCGCAAAAGCCTCCACGCGAAATCTTCCGGTCCGAAATTTTTCGTCATAAATACCATTCTACCGCACCAATGCCTTGGATGCACGCGGTCCGTAATCGCACAGGTCACGCAAGCCTGCCCGAGGGTTCCAGGGCTGCGCAGAAAGCGGGTCCAATCGAAAAAGCGCTGGCCGTGCACCGGCCGAACTGATAAGGGGAGCAGAAGCTTAGCGCCGGTTTTATCGTTGCCGTATTTATCGATGGAACGGCCTTGGGGCGCCGGGTTGTCGGGTCTTGGCCGAACCGTATGAGCGTCTATCTCGTCTGCCTGACGCCGTCGCTTTCACGTCCGGCGCTGTCGAACGCGATTGACTACCGCGGCGCGCTACGCATTTTGCTGAGTGAGCTGCCCCGATGCTGGCCGTGAGCGATGTGTTTTTCCAAAGCGGAACACTGACATATGCCGTCGCGGTGATTGCCTTCCTCGCCGGTCTGCATCTCCTTCTGTTGATTCTTCGCCGCTTATTCCGGCGCCGGCTTCGCGCCAGGACTAGGGGAATCACGGGCCGCCTCGGCATCGGCAAGTCTTCTGCGCTCGGCCCGAGGCGCCAGCTTGTCACCGTTCGCCGTGACAACGTCGAACATCTCATCATGATAGGGGGGCCGAGCGATCTTGTCATAGAACCGGACTTTATCGGCATCAGTGGCCACGATCCGTATGAAATCGGCTCAAGCGGGGCAAGCGGCGAAGCCCCCGTAACAGCGCGATTTGGGAGGATAGGGTCCTATATTCAACCGGCATCGCGAATTTTCGTTGGTCCAGGCTTGTTCCAGCTAACCGTGGTGTCGGGCATTGCCGGTGCGGGCGCGGGGTTAATCTGCGGGCTTTTCCGAATGGCGCTGGATACAGCCGATCGTTATCGCCTTTCCATGCCCGCCCGGTGGCATGACCAGCCCTATATCGGCGCAAGCCTTATGATCGCTGGCGCGGCCGTGGCTGCGGCCTTCAGCGCGTGGCTTGTTCGCCGTTACATCGCGAGTGCCGCCGGCAGCGGGATTCCTCACGTCGAGGCCGTCCTCAACGGCGAGTTGCCGCCGGCCCCGTTTATTCTTTTGCCGGTCAAATTCATTGGCGGCCTGCTGGCGATCGGCGCGGGCTTTGCGCTCGGCCGCGAGGGACCTTGCGTCCAAATGGGCGCGACTCTCGCGAACCTGATCGGCAAAACCTTCGGCCGCAACGCCGCTGACTGCCGGTCGCTGCTTGCTGCGGGTGCCGGTGCCGGTCTTGCCGCCGCGTTTAATGCGCCCCTCGCAGGCTCCGCCTTTGTTCTGGAAGAACTCGTTAAGAAATTCGACACACGTGACGCCGTGGCCGCGCTCGGAGCTTCTGGCAGCGCCATCGTGGTGGCCCGAATCTTTACAGGGCCAGCTCCGGACTTTTTCGTGACAAAGGTCCAAACGCCAGAGCTCGGCGACAATCTCTTATGCATTGCATTGGGCATCATCGCAGGACTGCTTGGCCTTGTCTACAATCGGGTGCTTTTTAAAGCGCTTGCAATTGCCGAACGCCTCGCGCGATGGCCAGTTGAAGTTCGTGCCGCGATGGTGGGCGCAGCCGTTGGGGCGCTCGCGTGGTTTGCACCAGGCTTGGCGGGTGGCGGTGACATGATCACACAGCGCGTGCTTGATGGCACCGAGGCTTTCGCTCTCATTCCCTTCATCTATCTGCTTCGTCTCGTATTGGGTGCGGCTTCCTACGCCGCCGGAACGCCGGGTGGTTTGTTCGCACCTCTCCTTGTGCTCGGAGCGCAAATGGGTTGCCTCTTTGGGGGGCTGGTCAATCCAGGTATGGCGGATCCCGGCTCCCACGCGGTTGCCTTCGCGGTGGTAGGCATGGCGGCCTTGTTCACCGCCGTCGTGCGGGCGCCGCTCACCGGAATGATCCTCGTCACCGAAATGACGGAGAGCTCTCAATTGCTTCTGCCGATGCTGGCTGCTTGTTTCTCGGCAATGGCGGTTTCCACCATGCTTCGCGAGCCGCCGATCTATGACGCACTGAAAGCACCGGCATTGTACGGGAAAAAACGCTGATCCCGTGCAACTTAGTCTTGATGACGGGTCACGCCCAACTGGCCGAACACGGACAGTGCAAATTTCAGCTTTTCGGTAGAAGCACCGTGTCGACGACATGAATGACACCGTTCTTCTGGCTGACGTCGGCGATCGTCACGAACGCCTTGTCGCCCCTGGCATCGATGATTTCTAGTCTGCGTCCATCTTGCTGCACGGTCAGCGCCTCTCCCTCGACGGTTTTGTAGGTGGCCTGGCCGCCGCCCTTCTTGATTGCGGCGATGAAATCGGCGGCGGATATTTTTCCGGGGATCACGTGATAGGTGAGGATCGCAGTCAGGGCCGGCTTGTTTTCTGGCTGGAGCAAGGTTTCGAGCGTGCCTTTTGAAAGCTTCTCGAAGGCTTTGTTCACCGGTGCGAAGACTGTGAATGGCCCTTCGCCTTGCAAGGTTTCGTCGAGGTTTGCCGCCTTGATGGCCGCAACGAGCGTCGTGTGATCCTTCGAATTGACCGCGTTATCGATGATGGTCTTCGACGGATACATCGGGGCGCCGCCGACTTCCACGGTCATTTCCGCAAGGGCAGGGCCTAAAGCTGAAGAAAGCGCGGCGCCGCCGGCCACGGCAAGGCTCACGGTGGCGGCAAGCGCAGTGTTTTGAAAGGATGACATGAAATTTCTCCTGCTTAATAATTGCCGCCGCGCGACGTAACAGCGAGATCCTGCGTTCCGGTTCCGGCCTCGTTACCGGCAATGACGGGCGATGGAGGATAAGGTTGCGGGCGCAGCTGGGAATTCGGCAAGAAACTCCTCTATCATTCCGGCCGCTGATCCTGAATTCAAAAGCAAGAGCCGGAGTGCGCGGCTGGACGCAACGGTTTAAAAGCTTCGAGAGCAAATTGGCGATGGAGATTGGTCCCATGTTCAACACGCCGGATAAGGTTGAGGCCCCGGACTGTCAGGACCCGAGGTGGCAGGCCATCGCCCTGCGGGATCGCAACTTCGATGTTCACTTCTTCTATGCAGTGAAGACGACTGGCGTCTACTGTCGGCCTTCCTGTGCCGCCCGCGCCGCCAGGCCAAAGAACGTTTGCTTTTACGCAACCTGCGAAGACGCCGAACGGGCGGGCTTCCGCCCTTGCAAGCGATGCATGCCAAATGAGCCCAATTTGGCTGCGCAGCAGACCGCGAAAGTCGTGGACATCTGCCGGGGCATTGAGACCGCACCGCAAATCCCGAGCCTCACGGAAATGGCGGGCAGGGCAGGGTTGAGCCCCTCACATTTTCACCGGCTCTTCAAATCCGTCACCGGCGTAACGCCGAAAGCCTATGCGCTGGCTCATCGTGCCAAGCGTGTCCGGGACTCGCTTGCCGAGCCTGGCGCAACCGTCACCGGGGCGCTTTATAACGCCGGTTTCAACTCAAGCGGGAGGTTCTACGAAACCTCAAATGCGATGCTGGGGATGACCCCCTCCACATATCGGGACGGCGGCAAAAACATCGAGATCACTTTTGCCACTGGAGAATGCTTTCTCGGCGCCATCCTCGTGGCAAGAAGCGATAGGGGTGTCTGCGCCATCCTCATGGGCGACGATCCGGTCAGGCTCGCGCATGAGCTTCAAGACCGGTTTCCACGCGCCCGGCTGATCGGTGGCGACGCGGGGTTCGAGGCGCTTGTCGCCAAAGTCATAGGTTTCATTGCAGCGCCGGCAGTTGGCCTCGATCTGCCGCTCGATATACGCGGCACGGCGTTTCAGCACCGCGTCTGGCAAGCGTTGCGGGAGATCCCCGCGGGGTCCACGGCGAGCTATGCCGAGATCGCCAAGCGGATCGGGGCACCAAAATCGGTTCGCGCGGTGGCAAACGCCTGCGCGGCGAACCCCATCGCGGTGGCCATTCCCTGTCACCGTGTCGTGCGAAACGATGGCGCGCTCTCCGGCTACCGCTGGGGCGTCGCGCGCAAGCGTGCTCTGCTCGAAAGCGAGGCCCGCTTGCAAGAGGCCGCGACGCGTGCCAAGCAGGCGCATGAACCCTGAGTTATCAAGCGCCGCGCCCGTGCCAAAGATTTCCTTCGTCTCGCTTGGCTGTCCCAAGGCCCTTGTCGATAGCGAACGGATTATCGGCCGCTTGCGCGCCGAGGGCTACGAGCTCGCCAAGACGCATGAAGGCGCGGCGGCCGTTATCGTCAATACTTGCGGTTTTCTCGACAGCGCCAAGGCCGAATCCCTGGCTGCTATCGGCCAGGCTTCGGCCGAAAACGGCAAGGTCATCGTCACCGGCTGCATGGGGGCCGAGCCCGATGTGATATTGGAAAAATTCCCAAAACTTCGCTGGATCAGCGGGCCGCAGGATTTTGCCTCTGTCATGCGGGCGGTGCATGAAGCGGTGACGCCGCCGCACGATCCTTTTCTTGATCTCCTGCCTCCGCAAGGCATCAAGCTCACACCGC
Organism: uncultured Methylocapsa sp.; assembly: GCA_964440215.1. Taxonomy (GTDB): domain Bacteria; phylum Pseudomonadota; class Alphaproteobacteria; order Rhizobiales; family Beijerinckiaceae; genus Methylocapsa. The sequence continues at coordinate 2,808 of CAYTRB010000123.1, read as the reverse complement.
GCCACTATGCCTATTTGAAGATTTCGGAAGGCTGCAACAACCGCTGCAGCTTCTGCATCATCCCAAAGCTGCGCGGCGATCTCGTGTCGCGCCCGGCGGGGGACGTTATACGCGAGGCCGAAAAGCTCGTCGCGGCGGGCGTCAAGGAGCTGCTCGTCATCTCGCAAGATACAAGCGCCTATGGGTTGGACCTGAAATATGCGGAAGGCTTTTATCAAGAGCGTCCGGTCAAGGCGAAATTTTTCGACCTCGCGCGGGAACTTGGCCAGCTCGGCGTGTGGGTGAGGCTCCACTATGTCTATCCCTATCCGCATGTCGATGAGGTGATCGAACTTATGGCGGATGGAAAAATCCTGCCCTATCTCGACATTCCCTTTCAGCACGCAAGCCCGAAAATTTTACGCGCGATGAAGCGGCCCGGCGGCACCGAGAAGACGCTGGAACGGCTAGCAAAATGGCGCGCGATCTGCCCCGATCTGACCTTGCGCTCAACCTTCATCGTCGGCTTTCCTGGGGAGACGGAAGAGGATTTCGAGCTGCTTCTCGACTGGCTTCAAGACGCAAAGATCGACCGCGCTGGCGCTTTCAAATATGAGCCGGTTAAGGGCGCCGCCGCCAATGATCTCGGCCTGCCGCATGTCGCGCCCGAGGTGCAAGCGATCCGCTACAAGCGCTTCATGGAAGCGTGCCAGACAATCAGCGCCCGTAAGTTGAAAGAAAAAATTGGCAAGCGCTTTCCGGTCATCGTCGATCAGGCTTCGACAAATACTGCCATAGGCCGCAGCAAAGGTGATGCGCCGGAAATCGACGGCAAGGTTCATATCGCCTCGCGCCGCCCCTTGCGGCAGGGCGATATCGTCACCGTGAAAATTGAGCGGTCGGACGCCTATGACCTGCACGGGACGGCGGTTTAGCGCTTTCGAAGAAGCTTTGGCCCTCGTGTCGGTTGTCCCAATGTAGGCCCAGGCGAAAAGTTGTTTGTAATTTAATTTTAGAATCAACTACGAGGCAGGAGACTTGGACAGATACACGTTCGTGCCACGACTGTTGGCCGTTTCGCAGGAGTGGGGCATTGCGTAGTCCCATACTCGCACCTTTGATTGCGCTCGTCCTGTGGTCATTCGTGATGTGGGCCTGGCTATACGCAACACGCATTCCAGCGATAAGGAAGAATAAAATAGTCTTGGACCCTCAGCGTCCCGGGGAGGAGCTTCTTGCTGGGCTACCTGCCGAAGTTCGCTGGAAAGCGGATAATTACAATAATCTCATGGAGCAACCAACGCTCTTTTACGCGGTGGCACTTACCTTGGCATTTCTCGATGCAGGCGCGGGTTTGAACACCGGTCTGGCTTGGCTATATGTTGGCCTTAGAATTGCTCACAGCCTGATTCAGGCGATCATTAATGTTATCTTACTCCGTTTCGCCGTTTTCATGGCTGGCTCGTTCGTTCTTCTCGTGATGACGATACGCGCAGCGTATCTCGTTTTTTAGCGAGTGAACTTAGCGGGCCGCCCATCAAAGAAAATTCAGTCCAACCCACCTCCATATTTTCATGGTACGTGAACCCATAGCAACCGCCGGGCACTTCCAACTGACAGACCAGCAGTTTGCGCGGATTTCCCGGGCCTTGGCGGAGCCGCGCCGTTACCAGATCCTCAAGCAGATCGGCGCTAGCGAGTCGCCGACCCCCTGCACCGTCCTACACGAAGCCCACGACATAAGCGCCGCGACCCTGTCTCATCATATCAAGGAGCTGGAGACGGCGGGCTTGATAGAGACCGTTCGTGAAGGCAAATTCATGAATATCATCCTCCAGCGCGATGTACTCAGCGCCTATCTCGACCGGCTTGCGGCAATTTAACGCTGCAGACCGCCCGCTCTTGACGTCTCACGATTAACACTTAGATGGCTGTCTAACTGTCAAATGGATGACGGCATGATCGGAGAAGTGAGATGAGTGAGCTGACTGGCAAGGTAGCGGTTGTCACCGGGGCGTCAAAAGGAATTGGCGCGGGGATCGCAAAGGGCTTGGCAGCCGCGGGGGCTGCGGTCGTGGTGAATTACGCCTCCAGCAAGGAGGGAGCCGAGCGCGTTGTCGCGGAGATCACCGGCAAGGGCGGCAAGGCGATCGCGGTCCACGGCAACGTTGCCGAGGCAAAAGATGTGCAGCGTCTGTTCGAGGAGACGAAGAAGGTTTTTGGATCGCTGGACGTGCTCGTCAACAACGCCGGAGTCTTTGAGTTCGCCGCGCTCGAGGCTGTGACGGAGACCGAGTTCCACCGGGAATTCAACATCAATGTCCTCGGGACGATCCTGGCAACGAAGGAGGCATTGAAATATTTCGGGCCTGCCGGGGGAAGCGTCATCAACCTCAGCTCCGTCGCGGGTGAGAAGCCGATTTCGAATTCGGTGGTCTATTCGGCGACGAAAGGCGCCGTGAACGCTATCACGCGCGTTCTGGCTAACGAGCTGGGTGCGCGCAAGATCAGGGTCAACGCCATCGCGCCGGGCCCTGTAGAAACCGAGGGCGTCCACGAATTGGGGATTCTTGGAAGCGATTTCGAAAAGAAGATGGTGGCAGAAACCCCGCTTGGACGCATAGCGCAGCCGGAGGATATCGCGCGGATTGCGGTCTTCCTGGCATCTAACAGCTCCGGATGGCTGACGGGCGACATCGTCACTGCGTCGGGCGGCTATTGATAAGATTTTGGCACCGCCGGCCAGCCTTTCGTTCGCGAAGCTTGCGAAAATCCCCCGCGTGGTCCAAATAGAGGCTGGGAGGTTGGCGGTGGACGCACCACTCGCCA
>CAYTRB010000122.1:0-9422 GCA_964440215.1 uncultured Methylocapsa sp. | reverse complement strand
AAAGCGCGTCAAAAGACCTTCCGGCAGGGCATTGCCGGCACGGAGCGAGGCGAGATAGAGGGCATCGATAATACGCGCGTCCTTAAAAGCGACGAGGTCGAGCACGATCGCGCCATCCTCTTCAAAGGCATTGATGTGATGGAAAGAAAAGCAAGGGTCGGTTTCCGCGCGCCGGATCATCGCGCCGGTCTCCTTGTCGATGATGGTGAAACGGACACCGCGCTCCGGTACCCAGCGGTAGGTCTCGATAAACGGGCGGCCGCTCAACAACAGCCGCAACGGTTTTGTAACAAGGGGAAATTCGGCGAGGATCAAATAGCGCTCGCTCATCCCAAAACTGTGGGTATAGGCGGGCTCGGAGGTTTCGATCTCGGCGACCACGCTGCGGCTATGCGAGCCTGGCGTCATGCGGGTAAAACGATAGCTGGTCTTGCGGTGGAAGGCGATTTCGAAATTATAAATCAGCTGTCTCGCTGCGTCGAAATGCGGATGCGCCGTCGTGATTTGGCTCTTGTTTCCGCCGGTCCATTCAAACGGTCCAAGCGTTTCAAGTGTTTTCGGATCGATGCGCAGCGAATGGGGCGACTCCGTTAGCGCCACCACTTCATGCGGGCCAAAGGCGACCACATTCACAATGCAATTGTCGCTCGCTTCGCTTTTGAGGCGAGCGAGCAGCCTCGACCAGTACGGTCCGGCGCGATTCGTCGCGAATTCATCTCGAGCAATAGCATTGCGCGCCATCGTATCGCGATAGTCACCACTGCGTAGATAGCGGTTGTTATAGCGAATCTTGCCTTCCGCGAAGCAAAATCGGTGCAGCATGGCAAGCCCGTCGAACCAATGCCGGTAGGCACCCGCGCCCGCTTCGAATTTAGCGGGGCCGTTGCGCAGCAAAACGCCGCTCAGCCAGGGTGGCGGCGTGCCCTGCCAGGCGAGTTCCACACCGGTCAATTCGGTGTCGAGCGTTTTGAAGCCTGCCAAATAACGGGTGCTCGTCATCGCTATCTCTCCCCTTGATCTTGATCAGCCCCGCGGAACCTGCAATGTAGACGCTGTCTACATTAAAAGGAATGTTGCTGTTGTCAACATCAAAAATCAGGACCTTGCTGGCGCCTTACCATCATGGCGATTTGCGCCGCGCCCTGCTCGCAGCGGGTTTGAGTCTGCTCGAAAAACATGGCCCGGCGCAGGTGAGCCTGCGTGAGGTGGCCCGCGTGGCAGGCGTTTCTCACAACGCGCCGTACCGGCATTTCAACAGCCGCGAAGCGCTACTGGCGGCGCTCGCCGCAGATGGTTTCGAGGCGCTAGGCGCGGCGATGGAGCGGGCGGCAGAGGGACTGACCGGCTTCGAGCGCCTGCGCGCGCTGGGGACAGCCTATCTCGTTTTCGCCAGGGCGCGGCCTCCGGTCTATCTATTGATGTTTGGCCCCGTGCTCGAAAAAAACCTTTTCCCGGAGCTGAAAGCCGTGGCCGCGCGCAGTTTCGAGGCTTTGCGCCAGGCGATCGAAGCAATCACGCCGGAAGCGACGCGCCGCGCGGCCGCGATCGGCGCCTGGGCGCTGGTCCATGGGCTATCGCATCTCATCGCCGACCGCCAGCTTTCGGCGGATTTGACCGGGGAAGACAAACTCGACGCCCTCCTCGAAGATGTCTTGGCGATTTATAGGCGGGGTCTTGCACGTGAGGCCGAGAGCGCTGAGGACCGGCGCGGCTAGCTATAGGCGCCCCCTATCCTTCGGATTTTGGGGCTTCATCATCTGGCGCTAGAATGTCCCGCACGGTGCCAAGCTCGCCGATGAACTGACCCAGTCTTTCATTTAAGGATTGCCGCAACCGTTCCGCGCTGTCCGGAAATTCCTGCAAGACACGATGGAAAAGCTGCCGCGAAATCCTCATAACGGCCGATGGTTCGCGTGCGATCGCCGTCACCGGCCGCCGGGTTTCCGTCAGCAAGGCAAATTCGCCGATGAGCGCCGGGGGCCGGACAATCCGTGCCTTGGGAGCGCCGTGCCCCGCGCCATCCAGCGCGATCGACCCGGTGAGCACCACGAACCCGCCATTCGACCTTTCGTCCCGGCGAAACAAAACGTCCCCGGCGCGCAGAGACAGGGCCTCGGCCGAAAAAGCCATCAGCCGCAGCGCATCTGGCTCGATCACGGCAAAGATCGGATTGCACGCGAGTTTGCCGATATCGTCGTCCAATCCCATGCTGGCGCTTTCCCCCGGCCGCAAACCATTCTGGCCGGAAAAGGCCTGTCAAACAATCAAGGGATCAACTTATACCCACCCGCCGCGGTGACAAGAAGTTGCGCCTTGGTGGGATCGCGTTCGATCTTTTGGCGCAGCCGGTAGATATGCGTCTCTAGGGTGTGCGTCGTGACATTCGCGTTATAGCCCCAGACTTCGCGCAGCAGGACTTCCCGGGAAATGACCGACTGGCCTGCGCGATAGAGGAACCGCAGAATAGCGGTTTCCTTTTCCGTCAGGCGGAGCTTATTGCCCTTTTCGCCGATCAAATGTTTGGCGCCCGGCTGGAACGTATAGGGACCGATCCGGAACAGCGCCTCTTCGCTCGACTCATGCTGGCGCAGATGGGCGCGGATCCGGGCGAGCAGCTCGGCGAAGCGAAACGGCTTTGTCACATAATCATTGGCCCCGGCGTCGAAACCCTCGACCGTGTCGGATTCCGAACCATGGCCCGTCAACAGGATGATGGGGTTTTTGAACCCTTCCTGGCGCAATTGCCGGACCGCTTCGCGTCCGTCCATATCCGGCAGGCCGACGTCCATGATGATGAGGTCCGGTGTCTGCCCATGCACCACATCGAGAGCGCCCCGCGCCGTATCCGTTTGGACGGCCAAGAATTCTTCGTGCAAGGCGAGCTGCTCAGCCAAGGCCGCACGCAAATCTGCGTCGTCATCGGCGATCAGGATCTTAAGTGCGGTGGTCATGAACTTGTCCTTGATGAAGTGGGCTTCCTCGGGTTCAATAACCAGCGGGGATTCACACTGGTTCCGCTGGCCGCGCGGAGCTGCCTCTTCCTCTCCTTTTCTTCCTCATATGGCTTTGCTGGTTCTAATCGAAACTCCCCAGTTTGATTCACAAGGCGGAAAAGATGGCATTCTCGGGGAATGCCGAAGCAATTTCAACTGCGATACATCCGCTCCGCGGCACCGGAATGCGCTAAAAGGAAGAGATTTCGCTGTGCAAGAGCGCCTCCTTATCGATCACATGATCCCATCTGAGCGATAAGGAATCCCTCAGATTCAATGCGTTGGAGCATCTCCACTTCGAAACAGGCGAGCAAGTTTTTCGGGACGTACTCTGACGAATCGCTTTTATCCAGGCGAAAGCATAGACTTGCATGAAAGCTGTTGCAAAAAAACTGTCAAACGCACCAGGCTGCGGGAAAGGCGGGGTCAAGCGTGGACTAAGCCGTCTCGTGGCGGCTCCCCTGCCGCGCCTGGCTCGCGCGCAACAGGTTTCTTTAGGCAGGCTGCACGCCGGACCAGTCGTGATTGCCTGCGTGTTCGGGCGTGCCGGCGTGACGCATGCAAAGCGGGAAGGCGACCACGCGACGCCAGCGGGAGAGTTTCGCCTTCTCTCTGGCTTCTTCCGTGTGGATCGAGTCTTGCGTAGAGCTTGGTCTTTGCCGATTCGGCCGGTGCGGCCGAGCGATGGCTGGTGCGACGATCCTTCAAGCGCCGCCTACAACCGGCAGGTCACTTTGCCGATCCGGGCGGGCCACGAGAAACTCTGGCGCGCGGATCGCCTCTACGATCTGGTGATCGTGCTCGATTACAATATCCATCCGCGCCGCAAGAATCTTGGCAGCGCGATTTTTCTGCATTGCGCCCGGCCGGATTTCGCGCCGACCGAAGGTTGCGTCGCGCTGCGCCCGGACGATCTGCGCCGGCTGTTGCCACGTCTTTCGAAAAAAGTGGTGCTGGGGATCCGCTGAGACCCAGCGTCACCGCTCTCCGAAAATCGCGCTGCCGACCCTCACATGGGTCGCGCCGAGCTGGATCGCGCGCTCGAAATCGGCGCTCATTCCCATCGAGAGCGCCGCGATCCCATTGCGGGCGGCAATCTTGTTCAACAGCGCGAAATGCGGCGAGGCCTGATCATCGACCGGCGGAATGCACATCAGCCCGGAAATTTCGAGGCCGTACGCCTGGCGGCAGCTTTCGATAAAACGATCCGCCTCTAGCGGGAGCACACCCGCTTTTTGCGGCTCGGCGCCGGTATTGACTTGGACATAAAGGCGGGGATGACGGCCGGTTTTTTGGATTTCGGATGCGAGCACCTTGGCGATCTTGTCCCGGTCGACCGTCTCGATCACGTCGAAAAAAGAAACCGCCTCATGCGCTTTATTGGACTGCAAAGGGCCGATGAGATGCAATTCGAGACCGGCATAATTGGCCTTTAGCGGCGGCCATTTCTCCAACGCCTCCTGGACCTTGTTCTCGCCGAAGACGCGCTCGCCTGCGCCGATCACTGGCGCAATGTCTTGCGGGCTAAATGTTTTCGAGACGCAGACAAGGGTCACGTCTTGGGGCTCGCGTCCGGCATCGCGCGCGACGCGGGCGATGCGCTCATGCACCAAGGCGAGGCGATCGAGGACGTTCCCGCGAAGCTGTTTTGCTTGTTGCAATGTTTTGGCCTTTAATCCAACTGCTTCCAGTTTTCGGCAATGAAGCCGCGAGGATCGACGGTTTCAATCTGTTTGGAGATGACCGCTTTCTTTCCCTGGCATGTCCACTCATAGGCCGTGCCGTGACCCGTGGCGGCCATCGGAATGACCTCCGAACCCGGGTTTTGCTCGCAAAAATCCGTAGCGCCCGCCGAGATGCGGCTGGTATCGGCTTTGCCGCACACAAGGTTCGCGCCCGTGTTGCACAGCCATACCTTGCCCGCCATGCAGCGGAAGGAGGTGCCTTTCTGAATGTATTTGTCGGGTGCACTCTCCGAAAAGCTGAAAAGCTGGCGGGCCGGTGGAACAAGGGTGATCGGTATGGGCCGCACCCGATCGTCATTTGTGACCAACGCGCAAAGCGACTTAACGTCCTGTGCGCGGGCCGTGCCTACAAGCGAGATCGTCACAACCCCCATGATTGCGGCGAAGAAGCCTGTGTGAACGGATAGAGGCATATAATTCTCCATCGCCAAAAGCTTTGGGAGGTTAACATCCCAAAGATGTAAAAAAGTAAAGAGATCGTTTCGGCATGGCCGGCTGCAGGCGGCAACCGATCGACCAACGCGAAGCAGGAGCTTGCAGAGGCGGTGGAGAGCGACAGCAGGCGGCCTAGATCGGCGGCGCCGACAAACTCTTTGCTGCAAACGGCAAACTCGGCAATGAGAGAACACGCCGTTTCCTGCGACATTTCATTGAAGCATTCGCATTCTTGCCCGTTATGGCGAATTGCCGCTCAGGGCGTTAGCGGCTTGATACTCTCGCCGCCCTTCATCGAGATGGTGACGATGTCCTTTCCATTGAGATTCATCTTCATAAGATCCACCATCCGGATCTGGCTGTTCTCGTAAGTGCGAAAAAAATACTGCTTTGTTTTGAGATCCGCGGCGGAAGTCCACATCGTATAATCGGCGAGGACATTGCCGTGCGCGTCTTTCTCGTGTTCGCGGGCCGCGCCCTTTGGAATGTCGAATTGGTTTAGGATATGAAACGCCTCAAGAATTGCGTCGTTGCCAGTTTTTGATGGCAGAACCGATTGGCTGAACGCGACGGCGCGGACAAAGCGCGACGGCGGCGTGAAGTCGCCCGGCAGCCCAAGCATCCCTGAGCCTTGGCCGAACGGTTCAAGCGTGAGAGGGCCCAGTTTGACCGGTGGTACGTTGTTTATCGAAAAATTCACATAGTTGCGGAGATTGGTCATCTGCCAATCGAACGCCGGCGTGTTGGTCAAGACGCCGAGCGGGTTGTCATAGAGGTTGAGTTTGCCGCCGACATATTCGATGACGATGGTCTTGCCGGAAGCGTCATGCACGATGTAATGAGCTTCAGGAGCAAAACCCCATCCCTCGAACACCGAGGAGGCGACCACGATCTTGCCGATGTTGGCTTTGACGTCCGCGACACTGGCGAAATTCTCCAATATCCACGAGATCACTTCCCATTGTGAAATGGTCTTGCTCGCGTCGGCCGCGGTGTAGGGCAAATAGCCGGCGGAGCCGGGGAAGTAGAACATTCCGGCGGCCAGACCTTTTTCATTCAACCCGTCGAACAGAACCGGCAGTCCCACGCCATTGGCGCCAACGCTTGCGTATTTCGCCTTCCATTTGAGCCCTTCCTTGCCATCGGGGGTGGTTCCGATGCGGGCATAGCCGCGCGGAACCATAAGCACATCGGAGTGAAGATCGACGGCGAATTCCAAGGTTCGCGCGTGAACGACGGTGCCATCTTCCGCGATCAGGCGGATGCCGGTGCAAGCCTCCGCGGTTTGCAGAGCGCAGGCGAGCAGCATCGCGCAGGCGCCAAGGGTGGAAGCGGCCTTGTGAAGGATTTGGTGTTTAATCATTTTGTTCTCCAATTCCGTGTAACTAATCCCAAAGCGCGCGATCACTCTATAACGGCCTGATGAATGTTTTTCGAGGCGAAGATTCGCGTAAGACCAAGTCTCGAAGTCAATGACCCAGCGGCCGCCGTCAAGCCCAGGCATGCCGGCGAGCGTCACCAACAATGAGATTTGGTGTGAGTTGTGACTATGAAAAACCCGAATGTACGCCGTGCCAAAATTTCCGATAGGAAGGAACGGCGGTCACTTCAGACCCCAAACCAGAGCCCATGCGAATGCCTCCTTATTTAGCCGATGTGATTGGCATGATGGCCGCTACCCTTACAACCCTGTGCTGGCTGCCACAGACGATCTTGATCCTGCGGACTCGCGATACACGAGCAATTTCTCTTGCCACGCAAAGCGGGTTTGCTTGCGGCATCGCGCTCTGGCTGGCCTACGGTCTTATGATTAGCAGTTGGCCGGTTATCATCGCCAACGCCCTAACGCTTGTTTTTGTCGGCGCGATTATCGTGTTGAAAATCGTTCACGGATAAGACCCCGAGACAACAAGGCTCCTAGCGCAGGCGCGAACGCCAAGAATACCGCCGGAGCAGGACAACCTTGCCAAGGCTCATATGCCGCGCTGAGTGTAATGATACCTTCAATTGGAGGACTCCGTGATGATCGATCTCATAACCGACCGCCGCGATCTGATGCTGGCGGCTCTGGCAGCATCCTTTGGCCTGGGCACGGCGCAAGCATCCGGCGTCGATCCAAAGCAGACGATCATCAAGCCGCCGGTTCAGATCCCTTGGGTGGCCGAAGAAGCGCCACTCTATGGTACTGTCGCTGACCCCGGCCAATATTTCGTGCTCGTCCGGTGGCACCCTGGCCACATGAGCGCACCGCATTATTACGATACGGACCGTCTCTGCGTCGTTTTATCCGGCACTTGGTACGTCGCCAGCGGCGAGGATTTCGCGCCTGAAGAGACCGTGCCCGTGCCATCGGGCTCCTTCGTCCGCCGCATCGCCAAATCCATTCATTATGATGGCGTCAGGAAAGGCACCGCCGAGCCGGCCGTGATTGCGATCACCGGAATGGGGCCAACCCACGCCCATTTGATCGACCCCAGCAAACCGGGTCGGCGGCATGTGTGAGCGATCGTTCCAAGATGGCTTCTACCAGGCGAAGCGTAGCCTAAGCAGGCCGTGCATCTTGACCGCGCCTTTCTCAGCTGGCGGCCTGTTGAGCCAAACCAGCACAGGCCTTGGGAGCCGGGTGATTGACCGGGTCTGTTAATTAATGCTGTGTAGGTCATACATTTAGGCCAGCTGACAGAAGCAATCGACGATTATAAGATGGACTCTGAGCGCTATAACGCCCGCGCGGCGGAACCCAAATGGCAGAGGATTTGGGCGGAAAAAGACATCTTCCGGACCGGGAACGATGAGTCTCGGCCAAAATATTACGTCCTGGAGATGTTTCCCTATCCGTCCGGCCGCATCCACATGGGCCACGTCCGCAATTATACGATGGGCGATGTGATCGCCCGCTATAAGCGCGCGCGCGGCTTCGACGTGCTGCATCCGATGGGCTGGGACGCCTTCGGCATGCCAGCCGAGAACGCCGCCTGGCACAACAAGAGCCATCCGGCCGATTGGACCTACGCCAATATCGCGTCCATGCGCACCCAGTTGAAGGCGATGGGGCTTTCGCTCGATTGGTCGCGCGAGATCGCCACCTGCGATCCGGGCTATTATAAGCATCAGCAAAAGTTGTTTCTGGATTTCCTGAAAGCGGGCCTCGTTGTCCGCAAGAAATCCAAGGTCAATTGGGACCCGCTCGATCATACCGTGCTGGCCAATGAGCAAGTGATCGACGGGCGCGGCTGGCGCTCCGGCGCGCTGGTCGAGCAGCGCGAGCTGACCCAATGGTTTTTCAAGATCACCGATTTCGCCGAGGATCTTCTGCGGTCCCTCGACGATATGCCCCGCTGGCCGGAAAAAGTCCGCCTCATGCAGGCGAATTGGATCGGCCGCTCGGAAGGGCTTTCACTTCGCTTCGAGCTGGAGCCGTCGCCGCGGACCGCGTCCCGCGAGATCGAAGTCTACACCACGCGGCCCGATACGCTGTTTGGCGCCAAGTTTTTGGCGATTGCTGCCGATCACCCCTTGGCAGCAGAAGTCGCTCGGAAAGACCCAGAGCTCGCCGCTTTCATCGACGAGTGCCGCCATGGCGGCACATCGGCCGAGGCGATCGAGACGGCGGAAAAGAAAGGCTATGACACGGGGCTAAAGGCGCGGCACCCCTTCGATCCGGAGTGGCATCTGCCGGTGTATGTCGCCAATTTCGTGTTGATGGAGTATGGCACCGGTGCGATTTTTGGCTGCCCGGCGCATGATCAGCGCGATCTCGATTTTGCCAACGCCTACGGCCTCGGCAATACGCCAGTTGTCTGCCCGCCGGGCGAAGACCCCACGACGTTCAAGATCGAGACCATCGCTTATGAAGGCGATGGCATGCTTATCCATTCGCGCTTTCTCGATGGGATGACAACGAAGGATGCGAAGGAAGCAGCCGCCAAGCGGCTTGAATCAAAATTGCTTGGCAACCGGCCGCAAGGACGGCGCGAGGTCCAATACCGGCTGCGCGATTGGGGAATCTCGCGGCAGCGCTATTGGGGCTGCCCGATCCCGGTGATCCACTGCGCGGCCTGCGGCGTGGTGCCGGTTCCCGCCAGTGATTTGCCGGTCGAATTGCCGAATATGGATATTAGTTTTGACGAGCCCGGCAATCCGCTCGAACGGCATCCCACCTGGAAACATGTGGCCTGTCCCGCGTGCGGCACTCCGGCGCTTCGCGAAACCGACACGATGGATACGTTCGTCGATTCTTCCTGGTATT
>CAYTRB010000121.1:0-9566 GCA_964440215.1 uncultured Methylocapsa sp. | reverse complement strand
TTTCCTTGGTCTGCGAGGAAAATTTTGGATCTGGAACTTTCACCGAAAGCACGCAGGTTAGTCCCTCGCGGCAATCATCTCCGTTAAGATCGACCTTCTCGCGCTTGGCAAGACCGGCGCGCTCGGTGTATCCCGTGACCTGACGCGTCAGCGCGGCGCGAAGCCCGGCGAGATGCGTCCCGCCATCGCGCTGCGGTATATTGTTGGTGAAGGCAAGCACATGTTCGTGATAGGAATCGTTCCACCATAGTGCTGCTTCGACCGTCATCTTGTCGCGCTCGCCCTTGATGAGGATCGGGTTCGAGAGAAGCGGCGTCTTGGCGCGATCGAGGTAGCGCACGAAAGCCTCAAGGCCGCCTTCATAATAGAGCTCTTCCCGCTTGACCTCGGCGCCGCGAAGGTCAGCGAGTTCGATCCTCACTCCCGAATTCAAGAAAGCCAGCTCGCGCAGACGATGTTCGATCGTCGCATAGTCGAAATCGACCATGGTGAAAGTATTCGGCGAGGCGAGAAAGGTGACCTCGGTGCCGCGTTTTGGTTTCCCGCCTACATCGGGCGCGGGCCCCGTGACCGCTAGCGGCGTGACCACGTCGCCATTTTCAAAACGCAGGAAATGCTCCTTGCCGTCGCGCCAAATGCGCAAGACCAGCCAGCTTGAAAGCGCATTGACAACAGAAACACCAACCCCGTGCAGACCGCCTGACACTTTGTAGGAATTCTGATCGAATTTTCCGCCAGCGTGCAGCTGGGTCATGATGACCTCCGCCGCCGAAACCCGTTCCTCGCTATGAATGTCGGTCGGTATGCCGCGCCCATCGTCGGTGACGGTGACGGAGCCATCGGCATTAAGCGTCACGCCAACGCGCGTCGCATAGCCGGCGAGCACCTCGTCGATGGCATTATCGACGACTTCATAAACCATGTGATGAAGGCCAGAGCCGTCATCGGTATCGCCGATATACATGCCTGGGCGCTTGCGCACGGCATCGAGGCCGCGCAACACTTTGATCGAGTCGGCACCATAATAAGCTTCTGTTTCAGGGGACAAGGGAACCGGCGGCACGGCGGCGGTTTCGGCCATGGACAATTGAACTTTCTGCGTTTGGTGAAGGCGAAATCATTTGATTTTCGATTATAGCCTGAATGCGCCTGAAGTGCATGTTTTTTAATCCATTTTCGAGCGCTTTTCGGAGCTATTGCAACGCTGTCCACACATGCATTGGGGTTTCCGCAGGCGCTCCCTTGACCGCCGCTGATCAAGCCGCCAAAGCGCCCTTCCCTTCTGATCCGGGATTCTCCCATGAACGGAAGCGCTCAGGCGGTCACGCCGGCCACTTCCCTGCCAGCGATCAGAAGACCATTTTTATTAGCGCCGACGACAATTTTTTCGCCGTCGTGGATGTCCCCGGCGAGGATCAATTCGGCCAAGGGATCCTGCACATTCTTCTGGATCACCCGCTTCAAGGGCCGTGCGCCATAGGCTGGGTCATAGCCCTTGCTGGCAAGCCACGCACGCGCCTCGGGATGCAGTTCAAGCGTGATCTTGCGGTCCTCTAGCAGTTTTGCAAGCCGCGCAAACTGAATATCGACGATCGCACCCATATCCTCGCGGCGCAGCCGGTGGAACAGGATGATTTCATCGATACGATTGAGGAATTCCGGCCGGAAATGCGCCCGCACCACCTGCATCACTTCCGCCTGCACTGCGGAGGAATCCTCGCCCTCCTTTTGCAACACGAGAAAATCGGCACCAAGATTGGAGGTCATGACAATCAGAACATTGCGGAAATCGACAGTGCGGCCCTGCCCGTCGGTCAGGCGGCCGTCATCAAGCACTTGCAGCAAGACGTTGAAGACATCCGGATGCGCCTTTTCGATCTCATCGAAGAGAACGACCTGATAGGGCCTGCGGCGCACCGCCTCGGTCAAGGCGCCGCCTTCCTCATAGCCGACATAGCCGGGCGGCGCGCCAATCAGGCGGGCCACCGAATGTTTCTCCATATATTCCGACATGTCGATGCGCACGAGGGCGGCATCATCGTCGAAAAGAAACGCGGCGAGCGCCTTGGTGAGCTCGGTCTTGCCAACTCCTGTCGGCCCGAGGAACATGAAAGAGCCGATCGGCCGGTTGGGGTCCTGCAAGCCCGCCCGGGCCCGCCGCACCGCGGTCGCGACCGCCTTAACCGCCTCGGCCTGACCGACGACTCGGGTTGCGAGCACGTCCTCCATTTTCAAGAGCTTGTCGCGTTCACCCTCGAGCATTTTGTCGACCGGGACACCCGTCCAGCGCGAGACGATCTGAGCGACGTGGTTGGCTGTCACGGCTTCGTCCACGAGAACGCTGCCGCGTTCCGCCTCGGTCGCGGCCAGCCTTCTTTCGAGATCGGGGATAACCCCATAGGTGAGTTCGCCGGCGCGTTGATATTCGCCGCGGCGTTGCGCTTGGACGAGTTCGTTGCGGGCAGCCTCTAGCTGCTCCTTAAGTTTCTGTTCGGAACCAAGCTTGTCTTTCTCCGCGTGCCAGCGCGCCGTCAAGGAGGCAGATTTTTCCTCAAGCTCGGCGAGTTCGCCGCTTAGCCTTTCCAAGCGCTCCTTCGAGGCGAAATCGGTTTCCTTTTTCAGGGCCTCCTGCTCGATCTTGAGCTGGATAATCCGGCGGTCCAGTTCATCGAGCTCTTCCGGCTTCGAATCGACCTGCATGCGCAGACGGGAGGCCGCCTCGTCGACGAGATCGATGGCCTTGTCGGGAAGGAAACGGTCCGCGATGTAGCGCTGCGACAGGGTCGCGGCGGCGACGATCGCCGCGTCGGTGATGCGCACGCCGTGATGCAATTCATATTTTTCCTTAAGACCGCGCAGGATCGAGATCGTGTCTTCGACGGTCGGCTCGGAGACGAACACCGGCTGGAAGCGGCGTGCGAGCGCTGCATCCTTTTCGACATGCTTGCGATATTCATCGAGCGTCGTCGCGCCGACGCAGTGCAAATCGCCGCGCGCGAGGGCCGGTTTCAAAAGGTTCGACGCATCCATCGCGCCATCCGCCTTGCCCGCGCCTACCAGCGTATGCATCTCGTCGATGAAGAGGATAATGCCCCCCGCCGCGGCGGTGACTTCGTTCAGAACCGCCTTCAGCCGCTCCTCGAACTCGCCGCGATATTTCGCGCCTGCGATAAGCGATCCCATGTCGAGCGCAAGAAGTTTCTTATCGCGGAGACTTTCCGGCACATCGCCATTGACAATGCGCAAGGCGAGACCCTCGACGATCGCGGTCTTGCCGACGCCTGGCTCGCCGATCAGGACCGGATTGTTTTTCGTGCGCCGCGACAAAACTTGAATGGTGCGCCGGATCTCTTCGTCGCGGCCGATCACCGGATCAAGTTTTCCGGCGCGGGCGGCCTCGGTGAGATCGCGCGCATATTTCTTCAAGGCATCATAGGCGTTTTCTGCGGTCGCATTGTCGGCGGTGCGGCCCTTGCGGAGATCCTCGATCGCCGCGTTGAGAGTCTGCGGGGTGACACCCGCGCGCTCCAGAATCTTGCCAGCCTCGCTGCTTTTTTCCATTGCCAGAGCAAGCAGCAGCCGCTCAACCGTGACATAAGAATCGCCAGCCTTTTGCGCGATCTTTTCGGCATTATCGAAAATACGCGCTGTCGCGGGTACGAGATAGAGTTGCCCGGCGCCGGCGCCTTGCACCTTCGGCAATTTGGACAGCGCCAGTTCCGTGTCGCGGAGTGCTTCACGCGAGCGCCCCCCTGCCCTATCGATGAGGCCTGCGGAAAGACCCTCCTCGTCATCGAGAAGAACCTTCAAAATATGTTCGGGCGTAAATTGCTGGTGCCCTTCTCGGATGGCGAGCGATTGGGCGCTTTGAATGAACCCCCGCGCTCTTTCGGTATATTTTTCAATGTTCATGGTAGAAAACTCTCCTCCGCGAAGCCATCCCTCATGCCAGTCGCAACTGGAGCGGCGATTGGCTACCGGCAACTCTCACGCGTCTCATGATTTCGGCGTCGCGCATTGCGGCAAATCAAATGGCCCGGCCATGGCCGCCTCTTGTTAGAAATGTAGGAGCGAACGGCGCGTGTGGAAGAGATGAACGGCGTTAAATTCGTCGCGTTTTCGTTCAGAAGGACGATGGAACGGCCGCGGGACGCGGTTCGGGGGAAATCTCGCCCCCCGTCATAGCAGGGCTAAGGAAAACCCTGCGTAACGCGGGGTTTTCCAATTTCAGAACCATTTACCAATGGCAGAATCGGCGAGGGCCCCAAGGCGTTGGCCGGAAAAAGCAGCGGCGCCATGCACCCCAATTGCGCCGGCAGCCGCCCCAAGGGCCGCGATGCCAGCCAAGTCCGCAGCCGCCAGCGACTTGCTCGATGAATGATTGTTGCTGCACCGGAAGAAGCGAGGCCGGGAACGCCCCGGCATCGAAGGAAATAAGCGCGACCATACAGCCGGCCGCTATGGCGGATGGTTTTAAAAACATGGAAAAATAACCTCGATTTGGCCGCACCCAAGCAAATATCCTTCGCCCGGCCGCGCAAATCAAGACAGGAATGTTTAGCGGACGTCTCGCGGTTCAATCCTGGATCGACTCATTGGCGCTCCCTTCTTCGCTGGCATGGGCTTCGTCAACGCCCATTTCCGCCTTGGTCCGGCGCCGGCGGCGGGGACGCGGATGAAATCCGTTGGCTGCGTCGTCCGTATCCGGCGGACCGGCGAGCAAGGGGGTTAGCGTCTCGATCGGCTGCGAAGCGTCAAGCGATTCGGCTGGAACGCGCACCGGAGCGGTGATGAACGCCGGAAGACCGTTGCCTTCGATGCCGACGTCCGCGAGCCGCGGTTCATCCCGCTGATCGACCCGGATCGACGTGGCCTCATTGCGATAATCGCGGGGACCACGTCCACGGTTGCCGCGATTTTCCTGGTCCCGGCCGCGGCCATTGCGATCTTGATAGGGGCGTTGTTCCTGATAAGGCTTGTCCGGGTAGGCTTGATATTCGCGGTCCCGGTAATTCCTATCCTGAAAAGGGCGCTCCGGACGCGGGGAACGCTCCGGCCGGGGGAGCCCTGGTCTCTCGCCTCCCTGTCGCTCGCCTCCCTGTCTCTCACCTCCCTGTCTTTCACCATTGTCATGGTAGGGCCGGTCGATGCTTGGCTGCGCGGGACCGGGCTGCGGTTGCGCGACAAGGCTTGGCTGAGGGGGCGGCAAAAAACGCTCGGGTGTGGACGCAAACCGGTCGGGGATACCGCCGAAATCGCTGTCGTCTTCGGCCTCTTCGATGAGAGCGTCCCCGGGCTGGCGCGGATAGGCGCCCTGCCCTTGTTGCTGGGCCAGTTGAGCCGCGGCGATCAGCCGGAAATAATGTTCGGCATGCTGGAGATAACTCTCCGCCATGACCGGGTCGCCAGAGGTTTGCGCATCGCGCGCCAACTGGAGGTATTTTTCACTGATGTGGTGGGCTGTTCCACGAATTTTCACATCGGGGCCACTCGATTCGTAGGACCTTGTGAGAGGGTTTGGTCCCTTGCGGTTGTTGTTGTTGTTGTTGTTCGGGCGGCCGCGCATACGTTTGTTATTCTGTGTTGGTCTCATCGATGATCCTTGAAGTGGCATCGTAATCGCGAAGGGTAAAACCCTCATCACGACATTTGCGCATCGCCACGCGGGCGTGCGTTCACCGTCCTTGTCGAACCCCTTGTTCTCAAAATACGAAGGCGCGAGCGGATATTAGGCTCTCCAGCCGGTGACGAAGGTGCTCACGGAACCGCCGCGGCAACCGATCCTCGACCCATGATTGATAGAGTCTCAGAGTCTGGGGATATTGACCCCGGCCATGCCGGGTATCGCGGCTCATTCCGAACCGGAGATCACCGATCGCCCGCGCGCTCTACGGTAGCAACGAATATTTGCGCGGACAGCTGATCTCAACGTCTATCGGAACTAAGCAACCTTAGCGAAAAACAACCCTTGGCGAGGGAACCTAGTCGCTTTCGCGCCAAACGCCAAGACCTTTTGAAAAAATATATCTCTTATCCTGTTTGGCGTGACCAATTTGTCACGCCCCTCCTCTGGCGCCGTCTCGCGCCAAAACCACGCGGCGGCGTCCGTATAGGTCAAGTCTTACTTCGGCTGGGTATTCGAATCGGCCCCGTAACAGGGACTCGACGGCAAAATATTGGTCCGCCCCCAGTTCCAGAGCCACTAAACCGCCAGGCGCCAGCAGTCCTGGCAACGCCGGGATGATGTCACGATAGGCCGCCAAACCGTCTTCGCCTCCATCGAGGGCCACACGCGGATCATGCCGAACCTCCGGTTCCAGGCCGCCGATGGCGCCGCTCGCGACATAGGGGGGATTGGAGACAATGACATCGAATCGGCCGCGGAAAGCGCGTACCCAGTCGCCGCAGACAATGAATCCCCGCGATTCGAGCCCAAAAGCGGCGAGATTGTCCCGGGCGACGGCGCAGGCGGCCGGCGAAATATCGACACCGACGCCGGAGGCTTCGGACAGGCTCTGCAGAACCGAGCAAAGAATGGCTCCGGAGCCGGTCCCAATATCGAGAATTCGCCAGTTCTCGCGTGGGAACCGCGCCGCATGGTCGAGAATGGCTTCAACCAGGGTCTCGGTCTCGGGGCGTGGATCGAGAACCTCTGGAGCGATCTTGAAACGCGCTTGCCAAAACTCCCTCTGCCCGAGGATTCGCGAGACCGGTTCCCGCTGCAGCCGCCGCGCCGCAAAGGCGACGAGGGTGGCAGCGCCAGACCCAAGCGGACGATCGGGATCGCGTATGAGCATCGCGTGATCGATGCCAAGAGCCGCGCAGAGCAACACACGGCCATCGATTGGCGCCGAGTCTATCCCGGCTTCCCGCAACGCACGGACGAGCGCCTTTAGCGCGGCGCCGCGCGGCAGCGCGGGTCCGAAATCCAGCGCGGGCTCGATCGTCATGACATCGTTCAAGGTGCGGCGTGGCCCACGGCGCCGAGCAGAATCCGGGTCAGCCGCGCGGCGAAGGCATCGGCCGGCTTTTCCCCCTCCATCACCCTTGCCTCGTCGAAGAGGAGCCAAATAATATCCTCGAATTTTTCCTTGTCCGGGGCGCCAATTTTCGCGGCCAGGGCCAAAATCAGCGGATGCCGGGGATTGATTTCGAGCACGGGCTTCGATGGCGGGCCAAGCCTTCCGCTCGCGGCCAGCATCCGTTCGAGCCTCCGGTCGGGCCCTGTATCGGATGCGACGAGGCATGCGGGGCTCGATGACAGCCTATCGGAGGCACGGACATCCTCGACCGATTCACCCAAAACTTGTTTCATGAGCGCGTAAAGCGTGGCAAGACCAGCCGCCGGGGTTGGCTCATCGGCGGCCGCGTCCGCTTGCTCCTTCAGGGGAATGGATTTGATGTCGGCCGCGCCCTGCGTCACCGATTTGAACGGCTTGCCGTCGAAGCCAACCGCGGTCGAGACCCAAAATGCATCGACCGGGTCCGGCAGCAGCAAAACCTCGATTCCTCTTGCCCGGAATCCTTCGAGCTGCGGACTGGCCGCCAGACGCGACAGATCCTCGCCAAGGAGATAATAGATCGCTGTCTGGTTGGTTTGCAGATCCTCGACATACTCCTTGAGGCCGCGGCCGCCTTCCGGCGAGATCGAGGTCGCGAAGCGTGCCAGGCCGAATAAGTCATCACGCTTTTCGGGAGACTCATAAAGTCCTTCCTTCAGAACGGCGCCGAAGTGCTCCCAAACCTTAGCGAATTTCTCTTTGTCGTTCTCGGCAAGCTTGACCAGTTCCTGAAGGACGCGGTTCGTCACCGCCTTCTTGATGGCGGCGAAAACCGGGCTTTCCTGAATGGTTTCACGGGAAACATTCAACGGCAGATCGGCCGAATCGACGACGAGACGGACAAACCGGAGCCATCTCGGCAAAACCTCGGCATCATCCGTGATCAGCACATGCCGGACATAGAGCTTCGCCCGGCCCGGACGCGCGGGATCGAAGAGATCGAACGGCTGCGAGCCAGGGACAAAGGCCAGCACCGTATATTCCTGGCGCCCTTCGACGTGCCAGTGAATAGCTAATGCTGGTTCATCAAACATTCCGCCAAGGGTTTGATAAAACTCTTTATAATCGTGCTCCATGATGGCAGCTTTGGGTTTGGTCCAGAGCGCCGCGCCATCGGAGATCTTGCGCCCTTCGCCGCCTTTGTCTTCGATAAGCTCGATTGGTACCGTGAGTGCGCTCGAATGTTCGCGCACGATCCGCTCGATCCGGCCAGGTTCGAGAATGTCCTTGGATGTCTCGTTCAGATGAAGAACGACCCGCGTCCCCCGGACCGGAGCCTCGTCTAGCGCAAGCGGCTCAATCGAAAAAGTGCCCTTGCCGTCGGAACGCCAATGGAAGGCGTCCGGCGCACCCGCGCGCCTCGTGAAGACATCGACGCGGTCGGCCACCATGAAGGCCGAATAAAATCCGATACCGAACTGACCAATCAGATCGAGTTTTTCGCGCGCTTCCCCGCCTTCCGCGGTGTCCCCGCTCCCCGGACCCAAACGGTCGAGAAAAGCCCTCGTTCCCGAACGGGCGATCGTGCCGAGATGATCGGTGAGATCTTGATGCGACATGCCGATCCCATTGTCCTCGATGGTTAGGCTTTGAGCCTCCTTGTCGAGCGCTATCTTGATCGCGAAAGCGTCCGGCGCGAGCGCCGGGTCGGCGAGCGCCTCATAGCGCAATTTCTCGCAAGCATCGGCGGCATTCGAAAGGAGCTCGCGCAGGAATACATCGCGATCGGAATAAACCGAATGCACCATGAGGTGCAGCAATTTGGCGACATCCGCCTGAAAAGCTTGACTGTGACCCTGTGCCTCCGGCATGCTCGCTAGCCCCCTTTCCGCTTTCAAATGAGATTTCATGGCATTAGGGGATATTCCGCGGGCTTTGCCGATGGCGCGCCGCGTCGTCCCCCATGGCCAGGATATTGCCCCGCCGCCTGGCGGATGCAAGAGCTTCGCCCCCGCTTCTTTGTCCTAGGGCCATCGCGGACGCAAAAAAACAGGGATTCGCATTTTTTGCAACTTGTCGCAAAAACGTCAAAACACCACTTGCCGTCTTGCCAGCTTCAAGCGACGATAAGGAACAAGGTAAAAAGCAAAAAGCGCCGGTCATGAGCGATATGGAGTCAGCCGAAGATCATTGCCCCGCGAGCCCGGCCTGGCCGGGCAACGGTGCGCTCGAAGCCTTGCCGGCTGGAGGCGGCGCGGCGGGCGTGGCGGAGGTTGTTTCGTTTGACCGCAAGGAACTTCGCGAAATTTTTGACCTCTACGGCCGCAAGGTCGCCGGCGGCGAATGGCGCGACTATGCGATTGATTTTTCCGCCCAGAAAGCGGTGTTCTCGATTTACCGGCGGGCCGCCGAATATGCGCTGTACCGGATCGAGAAACATCCCAAGCTCGCGCGCAAGCAAGGACTCTATAGCGTCGTCACCGCGACCGGCCTCATTCTGAAACGCGGCCACGATCTTTCCCGCGTCATCGCGGCGCTGGATAAGAGGCTCAAACTCGTTTCGGG
>CAYTRB010000120.1:0-9924 GCA_964440215.1 uncultured Methylocapsa sp. | reverse complement strand
CCGCCCAAGGAATTGAAGAAAATCCCTACCGTCTGCGGCTCGCTGCGCGAAGCCCTCATCAATCTCGAGAAGGACCGTAATTTCCTCAAGGCGGGCGGCGTCTTCGATGATGATTTCATCGACAGCTATATCGAATTGAAGACGGGAGAAGTGATTCGCTTCGAAATGACTCCTCATCCCGTCGAATTCGATATGTATTACTCTTTGTAATATCTGTCCTCGCGGACAAGTAGATTCCTCAAGAACTACATCAAGACCTTCAGGAATAGGGCATGAACCTCGGCCATTGCCTCGCGTTGCTAAGGGCCGAGGCCCTATACTTGCTGGATAAAGCGAGAAAAGAATGACTTACCAAGCGGAATTGGCATGGATGATGCACGTCGTCCAGGTTCCTTTGAGCCGTCAAAACCGCTCGGGTGACAAGCGCTTGAATCGCCTACGACACTACCGCATCATCAACGGACGGAGACTAAAACATGGCCAAATACAAACTCGAGTACCTCTGGCTCGATGGTTACAAACCTGTCCCGAATATTCGAGGAAAAACCCTAATCAAAGAATACGCCAGCTTTCCCACTCTTGAGCAACTTCCATTTTGGGGTTTTGACGGCAGTTCTACGCAGCAAGCCGAGGGAAAAAGCTCCGACTGCATTCTAAAGCCGGTCTCCGTCTTCTTTGACAGCACCCGTAAGAATGGCGTTCTCGTCATGTGCGAAGTCATGATGCCGGACGGCGTCACGGCTCACCCTTCGAACGCCCGCGCCACCATTCTCGACGATCCAGGCGCCTGGTTCGGATTTGAGCAAGAATATTTCTTCTATAAAGACGGCCGCCCGCTCGGCTTCCCCGAGGCCGGCTATCCCGCTCCGCAAGGCCCCTATTATACAGGGGTCGGCTATAAGAATGTCGGTGATCTGGCCCGCCAGATCGTCGAGGAGCACCTTGACATCTGTCTTGATGCAGGCATCAACCACGAAGGCATCAACGCCGAAGTTGCGAAGGGCCAATGGGAGTTCCAGATCTTCGGCAAAGGCTCGAAGAAAGCCGCCGATGAAATGTGGGTCGCCCGCTACATCCTGCAACGCTTGTGTGAAAAATACGGCATCGACATCGAGTATCATTGCAAACCGCTCGGAAACACCGACTGGAATGGTTCCGGTATGCACGCCAATTTCTCCACTACCTACCTGCGCGAAGTCGGCGGCAAGGAGTATTTCGAGAATCTAATGGGCGCCTTTGACAAGGCCAAGGCGGAACACATCGCTGTCTATGGTCCGGACAATCACTTGCGTCTCACCGGCCTGCACGAAACTCAGGCGATAGATCAGTTCAGTTACGGGCTTTCCGATCGCGGCGCATCGATCCGCATGCCACATAGCTTCATCAAAAACGGCTACAAGGGCTACCTCGAAGACCGCCGTCCGAACTCTCAAGGCGACCCCTACCAAATCGCGTCCCGGATTCTGAAGACGATCGCCTCTGTGCCTACGGCGGCCAGTGCGGCGCCGTCTCTGAAGGTCGCCAGCAATTAGCCAAGCTTGAGGGGGGCGTCGGCGTTGTCGCGCCCCGCCAAGGCTCGTTAACCGCGCTGGCATCTGTCTGCGTTTAGAAGTTGAAGGGCGGCGGCGTGGCCGCCCTTTTCATTATTTGATAGGCGAGCCCCGAGTGAGACCAACACCCTCCGAAGCCATCCTTTCCGGATCTGTGAACCGGAAAATGTTTTCGTTCCGTTCCAATCCTGCCATGTTCATGGCATAAGCAGCAGCCAAATCGAATCACAAGGATTGACGCGTAAATGGCAAGGAATGCGGATCTCTTCGGCAATGCGGCACGCAAGGAGCCGCCGGCCCGGCCTGGATTGAAGAGCCAAGCCGCGCCCTCAGGCAAAATTGCGAGCAGGACGCAGATTTCCGAACCCTCCGGCGAAACCAGCTATACCGCTGCCTCGATCGAAGTGCTGGAAGGGCTCGAACCCGTCCGCCGGCGCCCGGGCATGTATATTGGCGGCACCGACGAGGCGGCCCTTCATCATCTTTTCGCGGAAGTCATCGACAATGCGATGGACGAGGCCGTCGCCGGCCATGCGTCCTTCATCGATGTCCGCTTGGAGGCCTCGGGTTTTCTTACCGTGATCGACAATGGGCGCGGCTTTCCGGTCGATCCGCATCCGAAGTTTCCAAAAAAATCGGCGCTCGAAGTCGTCATGACCATGCTGCACGCGGGCGGCAAATTCGATCAGAAATCCTATCAGACCTCGGGCGGCTTGCATGGGGTCGGCATTTCCGTTGTCAACGCGTTGTCGGAACGCCTCGAAGTGGAGGTCGCGCGGAGCCAGCAGCTTTACCGGCAGATTTTCGAGCGGGGCCATCCGGTCACGCCCCTCGAAAAGCTGGGCAAGGTGCAAAACCGGCGCGGCACCAGCGTGCGGTTCAAGCCGGACGAAAAGATTTTCGGCAAGGGCGCCCATTTCAAGCCAGCGCGCTTGTTCAAAATGGCCCGGGCGAAGGCCTATCTCTTCGGCGGGGTCGAAATAAGATGGCATTGCGCGCCGGAATGGCTCGAGCCGAATGGGGCCATTCCGCCCGAGGCGGTGTTCCGCTTCCCCGGCGGCCTCAAGGACTGCCTTCTTCAGGATATCGAGGGCAAGGACCTCGTGACCGATCAGATTTTCGCTGGCAAAGTCGAAAAACCCGGCGGCCATGGATCGCTCGAATGGGCGATGGTTTGGCTCGCTTTCGACGATGGCTTCGTCCATTCCTATTGCAATACCATCCCGACCCCCGACGGCGGCACTCATGAAGCCGGGCTTCGCGCCGCCCTCACGCGCGGCCTCAAGGATCACGCCGAACGGACCGGACAGGCTAAGCGCGCCGCTCTCATTACCAGCGATGACGCCATGGCGGGCTGCGCCGCGATGGTCTCGATCTTTCTTCGCGAGCCGGAGTTTCAGGGTCAGAACAAGGGCCGGCTTTTGACCAATGAAGCAGCAAAGATCGTCGAGGGCATTCTCCGCGACGCCTTCGATCATTGGCTCGCGGCCTCGCCTTCGCATGCCGGCAAGCTCCTTGATTGGACAATCGAACGCGCCGAGGAACGCGCCCGCCGCAAGGCCGAGAAAGACGTTGCGCGCAAGACCGCGACGCGCAAGCTGAGGCTCCCCGGAAAACTCGCGGATTGCTCGAACAACTCATCGCAAGGATCGGAGCTTTTCATCGTCGAGGGCGATTCGGCGGGCGGCTCGGCCAAACAGGCGCGCGACCGCGCCACCCAGGCGATTCTGCCTTTGCGCGGCAAAATTCTCAACGTCGCCAACGCCACGCGCGACAAGCTTGCCGGCAATCAGCAGCTGAGCGACCTTGTCCAGGCGCTCGGCAGCGGCACCGGCTTGCAGTACAAGGCGCAAGATCTGCGCTACGAGAAAATCATCATCATGACCGACGCCGATGTCGACGGCGCCCATATCGCGTCTTTACTCATCACCTTTTTCTACCGCCAGATGCCGAAACTCATCGATGAGGGGCATCTTTATCTGGCGGTTCCGCCGCTCTACCGCCTGACCCAGGGCACCAAACAAGTTTATGCCCGCGACGAAGCGCATCGTGACGAATTGATCAAGACGATTCTCACGGGCAAAGCCAAAATCGAAATCAGCCGATTCAAGGGCCTCGGTGAGATGCTTCCAGCGCAGCTCAAGGAAACGACGATGGACCCAAAACGGCGCAGTCTGCTTCGCGTCGTTGTCCTTGCCGAAGATCAGGCGGGCACGTCGGACTCGGTCGAGCGTTTGATGGGGAACAAGCCGGAGGCGCGCTTCGCCTTCATTCAAGAACGCGCGGCCTTTGCCTCCGCGGCTGATCTCGTCGACGTTTAAGAAACCCGCTCTACACGCGGCGCTAAAATTCCTCGCACGAAAACCCTGCGCGCGAAAACTCTGCGCACAATGGGTCCGGACGGTTTTGGCCCGGAGGATGTCGCTGGAAGGCGGACCAGAACACGCCGCCGTCTTGGCCGGCGAAGGTGGCCGGCGGCAAATGGCGTTTCGAGGAGGCCACTCCTATAACCATCTGCACGCCGGCCAACCCTACGGACCCAGGAGATGCGGCGGACCCGAGCACTCCGCAGGGTATCTCAAAGTTCATTGCCGAATACGCATTAGGATACGCACGGCATCGAGCAAGGCTTTCTCTTTGGGAGCCTGCTTCGTGCCGCCAGATAAAGATCATGCCCGGCGGCGTTAGTTAACCCGCGAACGCAGCAAAATGCAACTGGCTTGTTGCCCTTTGGCGCTCGATCTTTGGCGAATAATGTCCGCCTTGCCGCGAGCGGAAATAAGCCAGAGTTTTCCAGCGCCAAGATAAAGGTTGAACCCGGCCGATGATCCCGTCCCGCGCAAATCCTTGCCCAAATTATTGTTCGTGGAGGTAATTGCGCACGGTTTCGAGGAATTTTACGATGGAAATCGGTTTGGAGAGATAGGCTTCGCAGCCGCCCTGCCGGATCTTTTCTTCATCCCCCTTCATGGCGAAGGCGGTAATGGCGATCACTGGAATATGGCGCAGCTCTGCGTCGTCCTTGATCCATTTGGTGACCTCGAGTCCCGACACCTCGGGCAATTGAATATCCATTAAAATCAGATCGGGTTTGTGCAGACGCGCGAGTTCCACCGCCTCGACACCGCTGCGCGTTTGCACCGTTTTATAGCCATGCGCCTCCAAAAGATCGTTGAACAGCTTCATGTTCAACTCGTTGTCTTCTACGATCATAATGCTTTTTTGCATCGAAAAAACCCGGTTCCGGACGGCGGACACTGCGTGCCCCGGTTAGTCCAGCCGCACTGATCATTAACGGATAGAAATTGACGAAAGGGAAATCGTTATAATGCAAAATTCAAATTTTAGATCCCCTTCGGCAAAACAGCTCAAACTCACGAAATCCGCCGCTGAAACCCTGGCAATCGAGGTTTTAAGCTTTCTCGCAGCCGATCCGGTGCGGCTTGAGCGTTTCTTGGCCCTGTCCGGCCTTGGCGTGGGGAATTTACGGAGGGCGGCGGCGGAACCCGGATTTTTGGCCGCGATCCTCGACCATCTCGCCGCCGACGAGACACTGCTGCTCGCATTTTCGGCCCATGCCGGGCAAAATCCGGAAGTCATCAGCAAAGCGCGGGAAATCTTGTCGCCTCCCGCGGAACATGCTCCAACGCTTTGACTCTGAGCGATAGGAAGCGCTCTAGAAACCGAGCTTTTCAACGGAGCCTTGCATGGTCTCGTTTCTGCCTCAACGCCCAACCCGCGAAACCGCGCCGGGGAACGGTTTGCCCGCCGCCGCCACGCCTGAGAAGAAACTCGATTTGACGGCGCGGATGCGGCGCAACCGCAAGGCCGGCTGGGCCCGAAGGCTTGTTGCCGAAAATACTCTGAGCGCCGACGATCTCATCTGGCCTATATTTATCTGTGAAGGGGAAAACACGCGCCAGCCGATTGCCGCCATGCCCGGCGTCGAACGCCTCTCCATCGATTTGGCGGTGCGCGCCGCGGTCAAGGCGGCGGAGCTCGGTATTCCGGCGCTGGCCTTGTTTCCCTTTACCGATCCGGGCCTGCGCAATGAGCAGGCAGCCGAGGCGCTCAATCCCGAAAACCTCATCTGCTGCGCCTGCCGCGCGATCAAGCGCGAAGTGCCAAACCTTGGCCTCGTCACCGATGTCGCGCTTGATCCTTATACGAGCCATGGCCATGACGGGATTTTGCGCGGCGAGCGGATTGTGAACGACGAGACGGTCTTTATGCTGGTGGAGCAGGCGCTGAACCAGGCACGCGCGGGCGCCGACATCATCGCGCCGTCCGACATGATGGATGGGCGCGTCGGCGCCATCCGCAAAGGGCTCGATGCCGAGAATTTCGAGGATGTGCAGATTTTGGCTTACGCCGCCAAATATGCCTCGGCCTTTTATGGGCCGTTCCGCGACGCCGTCGGCACCAATGCGACGCTCATTGGCGATAAGCGGACCTATCAGATGGACCCGGCCAACAGCAACGAGGCGCTGCGCGAAGTGGCGCTCGACATTGCGGAGGGCGCCGACATCGTGATGGTGAAACCGGGCCTCCCCTATCTCGACATTCTCTACCGGGTGAAGGAGCGTTTCGGCATGCCGACCTTCGCCTATCAGGTGTCGGGTGAATACGCGATGATCATGGCTGCGGCGGAGAAGGGTTTTATCGATGGCAACAAAGCCATGCTGGAGAGTCTGCTCGGTTTTAAGCGCGCCGGCGCCGACGCGATCCTCACCTATTTTGCGCCGCGTGTGGCGAAGCGTTTGAAGGAGATTGGGTGAGGCGGTTGCGCCACGTGGTCAAGCCGAGGCACTGCCGGGGCACGAGCCTTGTTTGAAAGGAAGGCCGCCAGAAATAGGGATTCCTTTGCGTACAACTTCAAACTGTAGTTTTCTAATTGCTAGGGACAGATTACGCGCATTTTGGCGGACTGTCACATCCTGATTGTCGCGCCGTACGTATTGTTTGACGGTATGTTTGAGGGGATTGTTACGGAAATGTTGAACCTTGCAAATGGCGCTCAGGTAGCGGCGATCGTTCAAGCCCTCTTTTCCGTAGTGATCGGCATCGCGACCGTCGCAGTTCTGATATTCAATCTGAAGCTTAACACTCGCAGCCTGGAACTCGCTAAACAGAGTCAGGTTCTCGCAAAACAGAGCAAGCAAGCCGATCTCATATCGGAGTTCAATACCCGTTATAGCCGGACTTGGGAGATGAGGGCCAATGATGATGTTGTGAACAATCCGGTCGTCTTCTACGAACGCTTCTGGAGCCAGCAATTTGACCAGTTCGAGTCTTGGCGGCGGGGCTTCATTCCGAAGGACACCTTCGCCTATTGGACCCACTGCCGTTATGATGACTGGGTCGCCGACAAGTCCCTTGGGAGCATGACGTACAAAGAAGGGTTTAATAAAACGGTTGCCACCTGGAAGCAGTCCGAATTCCATAAGTTTATCGATATACTTCACGTAAGCGGCGCAGACGCAGCCCTAACGGCGTTCCCAGCGAAAACAACATAAACGTTTTCATGCCGACCAGTCAAAAGATTTCGCCGAACGAATATAACGTTTTGGTCCGAGCAATGCCGACGGCTGCAGCTCTTTTGCGAGTGCACTACGGTTCCGCAGCCAGCCCGTTCGCGGTTTCAGCGGCGGCGTGATCAGCTCTATACTATGTGTTCCCGGATCCAGCGTGCAAAGTTTTCTTCCTTCATCGTCCCGCCGGCAAGGGCCTCGATGACCGCGGCGCAGGTGGCGTCATCGGCCAGCAACGTCACTCCGTTCAGATTGAGGAAGGTTTCCGTGACAACCAGGGTAGTCCGCTTATTGCCGTCAATGAACGGGTGATTTTTCACAATCCCATAGCCGTATGCGGCGGCCAGCCGGGCGAGGTCACGCTCCCCATCTGGCTCATAAGCCGTGATGTTTTTGGGCCAGTCGAGGGCGGAACTCAATAAGCCCTGATCACGGACGCCGCTCGATCCGCCGTGTTCGGCGATTTGTTCGTCATGAATGGCAAGAACGACCGGCAAACCCATCCAGATCATTTTGCCAATTCTCGAAGGGCATTGCGCCGCCGCTTCATTACTCCTTTTGCCGCATTCATTTGGACTTCGAAGTCTGGGTCATAAGGCGTGATCCGGAAACCATCCGGCGCCTCGGTGAGAAAAACCGCATCGCCGCCCGTGAGCTTGAGTTTGGCCAGCGCTTCCTTCGGCAGAATCACGCCAAGGGAATTGCCGATAGGGGTTATCTTGAGCTTCATGGCTCATCTCCTTTGTTGTAACAAAGGTTATAACCTAGCGGGCCGGTTCCCCAAAGCTTCATCTCGCCCAACCGGACAAAAGATTTTGTCCAGAAGACAATTTTCGCGCCTTGAGAAGATACGCTCCTCGCGACTGCCAATCGTACCAAACTGTTTCACGTGAAACACTTTTGTCCGAACATTGCAGATTCACGGCTGCAGCTCATTTGCGAGCGCAGTACGGCCCCGCAACCGCGCTGATCGCGGTTTCAGCGGCGGCTTGATAGACTCTATGCTATGTTCTCTTTGATCTAGCGCGCAAAGTGATTTTCCCTAAGGCTGCGTGAGGGAGACTAAAATGAAAGCGGTTTTTTGGGCTTTGTGCCTGTGTGCAATTTTAGTAATTTTTTGGGCGCCCCACGTATCGGCTCAGTCAATCCCGCCCGCCGCCAATAAAGGTCCCGATCTCGCTGATTATCATTTGACCTATAGCGATAATTTTACATCGTTAAGCACGATGTGCGACTACGGACAATTTAACTCGGATTGCAAATGGTACAATGGCACTGAACAATGCTGCATGAGCACCACCGATGGATCTAGCACGGGAATGTTCCCAACGCCGCTTCCAGGCGATGGCAGGCTGAATCCTTATTCATTAATTCCTGGCGGCGGGTTGAATATTTCGCTGACGAAAGTACGCAACCACTGGAACAGCGGTATATTTACTTCAGTGGCCGCTAATAAACGGGGCTTCTCACAGCAATACGGCTATTTTGAAATAAGTACTCAACTGCCGCCCGGTCCTGGCACCTGGCCAGCTTTTTGGCTGTTATCTAATGTACCGGGTGGGGAGCTAGATATTTTTGAACAGGTTGGCCGATATCCAATGGCTATTTGCATCAACCTCCATGATTGGAAAAATGGTCCTAACTCGAAGTCACATTGCCTCGATACCGGTGTCGCGCTCTCAACGGGTTATCACACCTATGGAATGTTGTGGGATGCAGATAACATGGCATTCTATTTCGATGGCAATCTCGTTTGGACGGTGCCAACGCTCGCAATCGCGAACCAGCCCTATTACGTTGTGGCCGATCTTGGGATTGGCAGTGGATGGCCGACGGATCAGACACCGAGCCCCTCGATCATGAAAATCAAATATATCCACGTTTATCAGCATAATTGAGGCCGTTGGGAGGGGCTTGTGCGCGCGGGCTGGCTCCCCCAAGCCGCATCTCCCCAAACCGGACAAAAGATCTTGCTTAAAAGACAATTTTCGCGCCTTGAGAAAGTATGATCCTCTCGATTGCCAATCGTACCAAAATGTTTCACGTGAAACACTTTTGTCCGATCGAGCCACGAAACCGGACAAAACTGATGGCTGAAACATCAGCGTCACCGTAAACGTCGCAAACAGACTCAAAGCCCCTCATCCCGCGGAGCCACCGAAGTTGGCGTCTCGAAGGACGAATGCGCCTAAGGTCACGCGACGCATCCTTCGAGACGCGCGCCTTGCGCGCTTGTCAGGATGAAGGAGGCGGATTTGGAAACGGACTCTTAGGCAGAGGCGCCTCACCGCGCCAAACGCGCGCCCTGTCCAGCCATATTTTTTGCGATATTTTTTGGCTTTGTGGATAGCGTGCGCCCTTTCCACCGGGCCACAAATTTCCTCCTTTTCGCCGCGCCCTTATGCGACAAGAAGATGACTGCCGCACTGATTCGGCGCCCGCAGCACTTGCCGGCGCCAGTCGAGAAACACCATGCCAGCAATCGACAATCTTCCAGCGAGAACCCGCTTTATAAGCGGCGCCGATCCCGATCCCGCATTCCGTCTGGCGCCGCATAATATCGAAGCGGAACAAGCGCTGCTTGGCGCCATCCTCGTCAACAACGACGCCTTCGACCGGATCTCCGATTTCTTAAAACCCGAACATTTTTCGGAGGAGATGCACCGGCGGATTTTCGATGTCGCCTCGCAATTGATCCGCGCCGGAAGACTGGCCTCGCCGATCACCTTGAAGACGCATCTCGGCGAGCATGATCTTGGCGGCGTCACCGTGCCGCAATATCTGGCAAGGCTCGCGGCGGAAGCAACGACCATCATCAACGCCGAGGATTATGGCCGCACCAT
>CAYTRB010000119.1:0-9934 GCA_964440215.1 uncultured Methylocapsa sp. | reverse complement strand
ATGACGAAATAAACCTGCTGGAAATCGTCAATGCGGTAAAGCGTGCGCATCACCCTTTCCAGATCGAACCCAATCCGGTTCGGCGAAGCGGAATTAAGCGCGAAGATCGATTCTGTTTTCGAAGAGACAATGCCAGCGCCATAGATCCGCAATCCCTCAGAGGTTTCCAAGAGCCCGAACTCGACCGTGTACCAATAAAGCCTCGCGAGATTTGCAAGATGCCCTAGCGAAACCGCGCGAAGCCCGCCCTTCCCATAGGCCTGCATGTAATCGGCAAAGATGGGATCGGTCAGCATGGGCACATGGCCGAACACATCGTGAAATATGTCCGGCTCCTGTAGATAATCGAGCTCACCGGCGCCACGGATGAAATTGGCGGCCGGAAACCGCCGGTTGGCGAGATGATCGAAAAACACCGCGTCGGGCACCAGGCCAGGCACCGCCACCACCCGCCACCCCGTGAGGCTTGAAAGCTTTTCGTTCAAGGACCGGAAATCGGGGATACCATGGCCGTGCAGATCGAGCGCGTCGAGACCATGCAGGAACGCAGCGCAGGCGCGCCCCGGTAATATCTCCGCCTGGCGCTCATATAGTGTCGTCCATGTCTGGTGCTCGGCCGCGCTATAGCGCTCGAAGCCCTGGGAAATCGTCCAATCAGGGTTGGCACCTTTGGGGAGGCCCTCTTGCGGGTAATCCATACGCTCAAGAACGCCCATCGTCTTTGTCCTGTCGCGATTTTCTCTAAACTTAGGGGACGACGAGCCAATTGCCAGCCCCAAAGGCTTGCGCCAAACCGTCAGTCCAGCACATCGTATTTTTTGAACCAGGTCTGCATGGAGACCCAGGCGTCTTTTGCCGCGTCCTCGCGATAGCTTTGCCGGTAATGGGCGAAGAAACCATGGCCCGCGCCCGGATAGATCTTGAACTTCGCCACCTTCCCCGCCGATTCCAATCGTTCCTTCATGGCCTCGACTTGATCGGGCGTGATGCTCGCGTCCTCGGCGCCGTAAAGGCCGAGCACAGGCGCCTTCACCTCGGTTGCAAGTTCAAAAGCGTTTTTCGGCATAGCGGCACTCGGCTGGTCCATGAGGCTGCCGTAAAAGGCAACACCCGCCTTGAGGCTGGCATTATGCGCCGCATAGAGCCAGACGGTGCGGCCGCCCCGGCAAAAGCCGATGATCCCGAGCCGGTCCGTATCTCCCCCCTGCAACCTGGCCCAATCGACCGTCGCGTCGAGATCGGAAAAAAGCTCGCGATCGGGCTTGCTATTGACGAGCGGCATCAGCTGCGCCGGCTGGGTGATTTGGGTGAGGTCGCCGAGGCGGAAATAATAATCGGGTGCCACCGCGAAGGCGCCGAGCTTGGCAAGCCGCCGCGTCACATCCTTGATGAACTCATGCAGGCCAAAGACTTCCATGGCGACGAGGATGACCGGCGGTTTGCCGGCACCCAAGGGCCTTGCGAAATAGGCGGGCATTTCCGCCCCGGACACCGGAATCGTTGCCGTGCCCGCGGAAAGCCCTTCCGTGCCGGTTTTGATTGCCGCGGCGCGAACGGGACCCGCGGCCAGCGTATAGCCCAGGGCGGCGGCGGCAACGCTCGTTAGACAATCGCGGCGCGAGACATTAGCACCTGACGGCGAATCATTTTCTAGGCTGGCAATATCAAGAGTCACGGCTTCCTCTCCCATGAAAAGACGCTATTACAGCTCCCTCGCCGCTTTTTTCGCGGCACGTCACGGCACGATCTTGAGGCGCGCTTCATGAAACCCAGATGGCTCAAAATCGTACAAGGTGAGTTGCACGACCCTCATCTGGCCATTGCCGGAGCCGTCGGGGTGGTCATCGTGATTCTCCATTTCGGGCTGATTCCGCTGCTCGACCGCTTTCCATTTCTTAGTCCGCTGGCCTGGTTTCTTCTTTTGCTTTTTGGTTTTTTGTGGATCATCCAGCTCGTGAATGCCCTCAGATCGAAATTACCAAAGCGCTAACTCAGGGTCCGCGCAACCGCGCTCCGCCACCCCGCGATCAAGCGGCACCGTCCGGCGGTGTCGATGCGCGGTTCAAATCTGGCGCCAGGGATCCATGCGGCGGAGATGGCGGCGAAATCGGGGAAAATTCCAAGCTGGAGCCCGGCCAGGAAAGCGGCGCCTTGGGCGGTTGCCTCGAGCATGAGCGGACGCTCGACGGGCGCTGCGATGATGTCCGCGAGAAACTGGCAAAACCAATCATTCGCCGCCATCCCTCCATCGACACGAAACGTGCGCGGCGAGCCGCCACCGTCCGTCATGGCGTGCAGCAGATCGAGGGTTTGATAGGCGGATGATTCAAGCGCGGCGCGGACAAGATGCGCAGGACCGGAATCCAAGGTGAGGCCGCAGATCAGACCTCTCGCGTCAGGATCCCAGTGCGGGGCGCCGAGACCGGCGAAGGCTGGCACCAAATAGACCCCCTCATTGCCGCCGGCCGCCGCCGCGATGGCGCCTGTTTGCGCAACATCCTTGAAGAGACCCAGCCGGTCGCGCAGCCATTTGAGTGCGGCTCCGGCAGCAAAGATCGAACCCTCGACCGCATAGACGGGGCGCCCGCCTATCCGGTACGCCAGGGTGGTCAGCGTCCCTTTGGCCGGCGGCAATGCTTCTTCGCCGGTATTGAGCAAGAAAAAACATCCCGTGCCGTAAGTCGCCTTGGCCATCCCGGCATCGAAGCAGGCTTGGCCGATCAAGGCGGCATGCTGGTCCCCCGCCATGCCCGTGACCGCTATCGCTTTATCGAAAACACCGGGCGCGGTGAGCCCGTAGAGATGGCTGTTGTCGTGAACCTCGGGAAGGAGAGCCTCCGGAATATTGAACAATCTTAGAAGATCGCCGTCCCAGCACTGGCGGTGGATGTCATAGAGCATGGTTCGCGAGGCATTGGTCGCGTCGGTCACATGCACCGCGCCCTTGGTCAGCTGCCAGAGCAAGAAACTGTCGATGGTGCCGAAGGCAAGCTCGCCGCGTCCGGCGCGCGCCCTCGCACCCGGAACATGATCGAGAATCCAGGCAAGTTTCGTTGCCGAGAAATAAGGATCGAGAAGCAAGCCGGTGCGGGCGCGAACCAGGGCCTCACAGCCTTCCTGCCATAATCGCTCGCACGCGAGCGCGGTCCGCCGGTCCTGCCAAACAATCGCAGGATAGATCGGCGTGCCATCCGCGCGGTCCCAAACGAGCGTTGTCTCCCGCTGGTTCGCGATGCCAATCGCGGCGACAGGCGCGGTTGCTTTTGCGATGACCTCGCGCGCGGTGTGCAGAACGTCCCGCCAGATCGTCTGAGGATCATGCTCGACCCATCCCGGTTGCGGATAGGATTGCGCAAACTCGCGTTGCGCCGTAGCGAGCAGCTTCCCCGAAGAGTCGAAGAGGAGGCTCCGCGTCGAGGTCGTGCCTTGGTCGATTGCGAGAAGATGAGTTTGGCTAGGCATTGGGGCGCTCGTCCGGGCGCGTGCGCGAGTCCACATAAGTGCCCACAGCCGCGATTTGATTCTTGGTCAAGTGCAAGCGGAGTTTCGACCGCCGCCACAAAATGTCCTCTGGTGTCAGCGCGAATTCCTGATCGATGAGATAATCGATCTCGGCTCGAAACAGCCCGGCGCCGAAATGCTCCCCAAGATCGGCAGCGCTTCGGGCGTTGCCGAGAAGCGTCTCCACCCTCGTTCCATAGGCGCGGGCAAGACGTGTGGCCATGGCCGCGTCGAGCCAAGGATATGTGCCGCGAAGCGTGCGCAAAAACCGGTTGAAATCGCCATCTTCCATATCGCCCCCCGGCAGCGGCGCCGCCGCCGTCCAGGGCATTCCTTGCGGCGGCTTCAGAAGGGGCGTGAGCTTCTCCAAGGCGCTTTCGGCCAAGCGCCGGTAGGTGGTGAGCTTGCCGCCGAAGACCGACAGAAGCGGCGCACCGCCAGGCGGCGCGTCGAGATCAAGAACATAGTCGCGGGTGGCGGCGGACGCGTTTTCCGCGCCATCATCGTAAAGCGGCCGGACGCCGGTAAAATTCCCGGCCACGTCGCCCGGGCTTAGAGGCTTTCGGAAATAATGCGACACAGCGGCACAGAGATAGCGGATTTCAGCCGTGCTGATCCGCGCCTTCATGGGATCTCCAGAAAAAGGGATCTCGGTCGTGCCGATGAGCGAATAGTCTGTTTCATAAGGCATGACGAAGATGATGCGGCGGTCGTCGTTTTGCAGGACATAGTTTTGCTCTCCCTCATAGAGGCGAGGCACGATGATGTGGCTTCCCCTGACGAGACGGAGCTTTTTGCCCGTATCGTGACCGGCAGCGTCGAGCTGAATGGCGCCGGCCCAGGGTCCCGCCGCATTGACGAGCGCGCGTGCCCTCACCGTCAGTGTCGTTGCGCTGCGCAAGTCAAGTAGCGTTGCTTGCCACACGCCTGCTTGCCGCCGCGCGGAAACGCAGCGCATTCTTGTGCGGATCGCGGCGCCGCGTTCGCGGGCATCGATGGCGTTCAGCACCACGAGCCTGGCATCATCCACGCGGCAATCCGAATAAGCAAAGCCTGTCGTAATATTGTCCTTGAGCGGCGCACCCTCCTTTGCCGTGCGCAGGTCAAGGCGGTGCGAGCGGCCTAAGCGTTTGCGCGGAGCGAGCCAATCGTAAAGGAGGAGGCCTGCCTCGATCGCGAAAGCGGGGCGCAATCCCTTGTCGTGCGGCAAGATGAAACGCGCCGGCCAAACAATATGCGGCGCAATGCCAAGCAGGACCTCCCGCTCCCGGAGTGCCTCTCGCACGAAGCGGAATTTGTAATATTCGAGATAACGCAACCCGCCATGAATAAGCTTGCTGGACGCCGAAGACGTCGCGCCGGCGAGATCGCCCTGCTCGCAAAGCATGACCTCAAGGCCGCGCCCGGCAGCGTCGCGCGCGATCCCGGCTCCATTGACGCCGCCGCCGATAATGAGGAGATCGACGTCTATGTCTGTTTCCATTAGAGCGCCAAAGGCATCAAAGTCGCCGCCTTTTCAATCGCCCCCGCGCGATAAGGATGCTAAAATCGAAGCCGGATGATCCGGCATGGATCGCCCGCTGCCGCCGCCGGTGCGTGAGGCGCGCGGACGAGCAGGCATTGCGCTTGCGCGAGAACCCGCAGCAGCGAAGAATCCTGTATGTCGAAAGGCGTTGCGATAGGGAGACCCGTTTCTACGGGCTGCAATGTGGCGCGCATATAATCTTGGCGGCTGTCGTTGGCGCGCAGCGCCTTGCCGAGGATCGCCGGTTCGCTCTGGTCACGCCCCGCGTCCGGATCGCCGGAAAGCGCGCGCACCAGAGGCACAAGAAACATTATCCCGGCCACAACAGCAGCAACCGGATTCCCCGGCAGGCCAAGGATGATCATGTCGCCAAGCCTTCCATGGATCACCGGTTTTCCGGGCCGCATCGCGATTTTCCAAAAATTCAGCTCCATGCCTTGCTTGGCGAGCGCCGGTTTGACGAGGTCGTAATCTCCGACGGATGCCCCGCCAATCGTGACCAGAAGATCGGCGGAGGCGGCGCGCGCTGCGCTGACGCCCGTCTCGAGGGCGCCCAACTCATCCTTGGCGATGCCGAGATCGAGCGGTTCGCCGCCCGCCCCCTCAATCAGCGCGGCGACCGCGTAGGAATTCGTGGCAATGATTTGATCGGGGCCAATGGTTTCGCCTGGCCGCACCAATTCGTCGCCGGTCGCGAGGATTGCGACGCGCGGGCGCCGGATGACCGCAACCTCGGCGAAATTCATCGCCGCGGCAAGCCCGATGTTCGATGCGCCAAGCCGCGTTCCGGCTGCAAGCAAAACATCGCCCTCGGTGAAGTCGACCCCCTTGGCGCGAATGTTGCGGCCGCTCGCCACTGCCGCCAAAGGTTCGACGAAGCCTGCTTCCTCCCGGGCATTTTCCTGAACCAAAATCGTGTCGCACCCAAGCGGGACCGGCGCGCCGGTGAAAACCCGCACGGTTTCCCGCGGTCCGATCGGCCCCGGAAATCCATGTCCGGCAGTGCTTTCGCCAATCTGTTTCAACTTGACCGGGAGTTGCGACAGATCTTCGGCACGCACGGCGTAACCATCCATCGCGGACATTGCCTTGGGCGGCTGCGTCCGCTTGGCAGCGAGATCGCTTGCAAGCGTGCGGCCGGACGCATGTTCAAGAGCGACGGTCTCCGCAAGACGGACCCTTGAAACACCCGCCAGAATACGAGCACGCGCCTGCGCCACGGAAAGAAGCCCGTTGCTATTCATCGTGCATTCACCTGGTAAATAGGATTGGAATCGACTCTGCTCCGATTCTTTACGGGAGAACGTTGTGGACCGTATGCATTTCCGCCAAATGCTTAGACTGATTCCGGTTTTGTTGCTGACAATAACTGCGGCGGCCTACGCACAAACCAACTTTCCGCCGAATGGCACAAAATCTCCGCCAGCCGATATTGGAAAAATGCCGCCGGCGAACCCACAAAATACTCCTTCGCCCAGCCCAGGGTTCTGCCCCCAACTCCAAAGAATCGGCCCTTTCCTAACGAGCGATGAAGCCCAACTTGCCACGCTATCGGTAAGTTATCCAGTCATCCAGACATCATCGGTCTACAGCCAGGGCTTCCCAGATTCCGATCTCAACCCTCTTAAATATTATTTCGATGTCTATATTCTAACCCCGTGCCATTGATTCTTGAGCTGCTAAACAGGCAAAGCCTCCTCGCGCAAAAAATCACCGGATTTGCCGCCGCTTTTGCGCTGGAGTGTAATCGCTTCAATATGCATCGAGCGGTCGACGGATTTCAGCATGTCATAGATCGTCAGGCAGGCGATGGAAACGGCGGTCAAGGCTTCCATTTCGACGCCAGTCTGGCCCAGTACCTTGGCGGTCGCCCGGACTCTTATGCCAGGCACGGCCGGATCCGCTTCGAGATCGATGGCAACTTTGGTCAAGGCCAAAGGATGGCAGAGCGGGATCAGATCATGTGTCTTCTTGGCGGCCATGATCGCGGCGATACGCGCCGCCGCGAAGACATCGCCCTTCTTGGCATTACCCGACAAAGCAAGGTCGAGTGTTGCCTTTTGCATGACGATCCGGCCTTCGGCGACCGCGACGCGCTGGGTCGCTGCCTTGCCCGACACATCGACCATATGGGCTTGCCCGGCGGCGGAGAGATGGGTGAGGTCCGGCATGGCGGTTATTCGATCCTAAGGGCGAGAAGAGCAGGCGGCCAAAATCATCCGCGTTGGGGTTTGCTGCCGCGCGCTTGCGGTTCACCGTTCAGAAGCGCCCGGGCCGCTGCCGCGACATCCTTATGGCGCATGAGGCTTTCGCCGACAAGAATAGCGGGAATCCCATGCGCTTGCAGGCGGACACAATCCTGATGCGTGAAGATGCCGCTTTCGCTGACAACGATTCTATCAGGCGGAATTTTCGGGCTCAGTCTTTCGCACACATCGAGAGAGACTTCGAAGGTTCGCAAATCGCGGTTGTTGACGCCGACCATCCGGGTCTCAAGCGGCAGCGCCCGGGCAAGCTCGGCTTCATCATGCACCTCGACAAGAATATCCATGCCAAGATCATGCGCCGCGCGAGTCAAGCCACTTGCTTCTGCATCGGTGACGCAGGCCATGACGATCAAAATGCAATCGGCGCCATTCGCGCGGGCCTCATAGACTTGGTAGGGATCGAACAAAAAATCCTTGCGAAGACATGGCAAATGCGTTGCCTGCCTTGCCGCAGCAAGATCGATTAGACTACCCTGAAAGGAGGGCGCATCGGTGAGCACCGAAAGGCAAGCAGCGCCTCCCGACTCATAAGCGCGGGCAAGGGCCGGCGGGTCGAAATCGGCGCGGATCAGCCCTTTCGAAGGGCTCGCCTTTTTGATCTCCGCGATGAGGGCCATATGACCGGTCTCACGCTTGGCCTCGATCGCCTTGACGAAGCCGCGCGGCGGATCGTGATCATGGGCCTTGCGGGCCAAGGTCTCGAGCGGCATGCGAACCTTGGCCGCCGCGATTTCACGCCGCTTATAGGTCTCGATTTTCTTCAAAATATCAGTCATCGCATTCCCTCGGCGGCTTCCGCGGCAACGCTCTTTTGGTGAGTCGAGGCACGGTTCGACACTGTCACGAGTTTGGCGAGCGTCCCGGCGGCACGGCCGTCATCGATGGCGGCGGCGGCCAAAGCCGCGCCATGTTTCAAATTCTCCGCCTTTCCGGCGACGATGAGGGCGATGGCCGCGTTCAGGACGGCAATGTCGCGATAGGCGTTCCTGGTACCGCCCAGCACGCCGCGAAGTGCTGCCGCGTTGGCGGACGGGTCACCTCCGGCGAGATCAGCAAGTGAGGCGCGGGCAATTCCAGCGTCTTCCGGCACAATTTGAAAGGAGCGGATCTCTCCCTGCTCGAGCGCGGTGACGAAGGAGGGGCCGGTGGTCGTCGCCTCGTCGAGACCATCAGAACCATGCACGAGCCAAACTCTTTTCGAGCCGAGATTGCGCAAGACCCGGGCGAGAGGTTCGAGCCAGGCTTTCGCGTAGACTCCAAGCACTTGGTATTTGACACCGGCCGGGTTGGCGAGCGGGCCAAGCAGATTGAAAATGGTTCTTGTGCCGAGTTCTGAGCGGACCAAAGCCGCATGGCGCATCGCCAAGTGATGCGTCCGCGCCGCCATGAAGCCGATGCCTGCCTCCTTGATACAGGTTTCGACGTCACGCGGTGTCAACTCCATGCCAACGCCAAGCGCCGCCAATACATCGCTTGCCCCGGATTTCGACGTCGCCGCCCGATTGCCATGTTTGGCGACCGCAACGCCGCATGCGGCAACAATTAGCGCAGCCAGCGTCGAGATATTAAGCGTCCCATGCCCATCCCCGCCAGTGCCAACGATGTCGATCGCCCCGGGCGGCACCGCCACACGCAGCAT
This sequence comes from uncultured Methylocapsa sp., assembly GCA_964440215.1. Classification (GTDB taxonomy): domain Bacteria; phylum Pseudomonadota; class Alphaproteobacteria; order Rhizobiales; family Beijerinckiaceae; genus Methylocapsa. Next base: position 1,002 of record CAYTRB010000119.1, on the reverse strand, counting down.
CCTCTCCCGCATCGCGATAACCGCGCCGGTGATTTCCGCCACCGTCTCGCCACGCACCCGGAGCGCCATGAGAAAGCCGCCAAGCTGGGCCTCGCTGACACGGCCAGCGAAAATAAGCTCGAACGCGGCCTTGGATTCAGCCTCGGTCAGACTCGCTCCGGCCGCGGCCTTGGCGATCAGCGGTTTGAACGCATCCATTTGCGGCCTTTAATAAAAATCAACCTCGCGAATAGGCTGGGCCTGCAACCAGAGCCCGCCGCTCATTGTGGTTCCATTGTGCTGCAAGAGCGAGAAAATTCTCAAAAATACGCAAACCATGTTCCGAAGCGATGCTCTCGGGGTGGAATTGCACACCATGCGAGGGAAGCCGCTTGTGGGAAATCCCCATCACGAGACCATCGGTTTTCGCCGTCACCGTCAAGGCCTCTGGCATGGTATCGCCGCGCACGACGAGGGAGTGGTAACGCGCCGCAACAAACGGTCCGTTGATTCCGTGAAAAACCGTTTCACCCTGATGTTCGATGGATGCGAGCTTGCCGTGCACGGGCTCCGGCGCCCGGATGACTTCGCCGCCATAGGCCTCGCCGATCGCCTGATGGCCGAGGCAAACCCCAAAAATCGGAATGGTGGTCCCGGCGGTCTCGATGAGTTCGAGGCATATCCCGGCATCGCGCGGCCGGCAGGGGCCGGGAGACAGCACGATCGCGTCGGGCGCCGCATCCATGATCTGCGCAACGCTCACTTTGTCGTTGCGGTGCACCGTGACATCCGCGCCAAGCCGTCCCAGGCAATGCACCAGGTTCCAGGTGAAACTGTCGTAATTGTCGATCAGCGTTACACTTGTCATGCGCGGGTCTCACCACCTTCCCGCGCAGTTTTGGGCCGCGCGCGCAACAAGGTCAAGATCAATGGGGAAGGCGATGGCCGCTTATGACCCAAGCGGACTTCGCCATTGGTCGCGAGTTCCACATGTTCGACCAGCGCCTGGAACATCGCCGCTTC
>CAYTRB010000118.1:0-9999 GCA_964440215.1 uncultured Methylocapsa sp. | reverse complement strand
AGCCAAGAAGGTGACGCCCGTCATGCACAAACTCATGCACATACATGCCCTTGATGAGAGAGGTTGCGCCCTCTTCGGCACCGACGAAATAAATCACCAGCAGGAGAAGCAGGCCGCCAAAGATAGCCCAAGGGAGCACTTCCCGGATCGGGATGGCGACAGGTTGGGCCGTCGGGGCAAATGAGGTTGCGTTTGTCATCACGATGTCTCCGGGGATTTCGCGTCCCATGCGAGGTCTGCCTGATCACGAGGGGGGTCTGGCTCTCAATTCGCCGCCGAAACGCGCGAGTTGATTACAGTGGCGCGACCGCGCCGGACTTTCACCGGCTTCCGCCTTCGTAAAGATGCAGCGCGACCATAAAGACCGGCGTTCCGCATTGTCAATCAAGCCTTCGGCCCGATGATTTCCGTGAACACCGGCAACCAGAGTACGGCTTTGGAAATTCTCTGCGGAGGCGACAACGTATGATAATATTATAAAAATATCATACGACGATTAAACTCTAAACTGGAAAGCTGACGACACCGGTCACGATCAGCGTGACTAATCACATTCACGCTCATCCAACAACTTGAAGCAAACCACCCCGAATAATGGTCTTGGCTCACTGATATTGGCCTACCGCGGAAATAAATTCATGACTGCGTGTCTTTCTATCCTCTTCAACGATGCACGCGAGAACGTGCGGGGGAGGGTAATCAGCATTTACGCTCTCCTCTTTGCGGTAAATATTGCCCCATGGGCCTGGGCACTCGTTGCTTTTCCCGAAAACGGCCACGCTCGCTTACAGCTTCGGCCTTCGCCACGCCTTCGATGCCGATCATATCGCGGCCATCGACAACGTGACCCGCAAACTGATGCAGGAAGGAAAACGACCCGTGGCGGTGGGCTTGTTCTTTTCCCTGGGTCATTCTACGATCGTTGTCGGGCTCTCCGTCGCCATTGCCGTCACCGCGACTGCCCTTCAAAGTCAATTCGACACGTTTAAGACTGTCGGGGGCGTGGTGGGAACCCTTGTATCTGCGCTCTTCTTGTTCGCCATAGCCTTCGCGAACATTCTTGTCCTGATTTCATTCTATCGAACCTTTCGGACCGTCAAGAAGGGCGGTCGGTTCGTCGAGGAAGACCTTGATCTGCTGCTGGCCAATAGAGGACTACTTGGGCGCTTGTTTCGCCGCTTTTTCCGAGTGATCGAGTGCAGCTGGCAAATGTACCCGTTGGGTGTCCTTTTCGGCATCGGCTTCGATACGGCGACGGAAGTCGGTCTTCTGGGGATTTCCGCGACCCAGGCGTCGCAAGGTCTGTCGATCTGGTCGATTTTAGTATTTCCGGCGCTGTTCACGGCCGCTATGACACTGATCGATACGACGGACAGCATCTTGATGCTGGGCGCTTATGGGTGGGCTTTCGTGAAGTCGTCGGCCGGCTTGAGACGCTTAACCTGATCGGCGATCAGCTCGACTTGACATGGCGGTGGCTTTTGGGGCGTCATCGGATCCCTGAATGATAACTTTGGCATTCTCGGCTACATGATCGTTGGTATCTTCATCGTCACGTGGCTCATCTCCTATGTGGTCTATCGCGTCAATCGCTACGACGAAATTGACGTCACCGCCGAGTAAGCGGCTTGCGGGCTCCGTTTTTCCTGGGACGCCGCTTGAATAACCGCCAGCGCTCGGCGCTCGGTTTTCCAATTGAGCGAGCGGCACCCCGGTCAACCTCTGGGACTTGGACAGCGCTGCTTGCATGCGTTCTCGAACTTTTCGCGATTCCCCATGCATGTGGACTTATCACATTCAACAATACACTGCGCCTGCTCCTCGGGATCCGAGCATTGCGCTCTACACGCGTCTGCATTTGTATGGCAAAGGGTTTGGCAGTTTGGCAGGTATTGGCTTGACTTAACTTGTACTCTCCCGGTCGGGGAACATTGGCCGCCGGAGATGGAGCGTCGCTTGCAACAATCAGCGCTCCGAACATGCCTGTGGTAAGCAGCAACGTTTTCATCGGGGAGACATTCTAGCGCGGGATCGCAAAAAGCATCCGCCGGATCCCCGCCTTGCTGAAGCTGAGAGCCTGAGAATGAATCGGCGCGAAGATACTTCGATTTTTGAGCATTGGCAGGTTGCACGCGGCGTTTCGCACGATGGGTTTGTGGAAGCCGGAATGAGCTTTTGCGCGAGGCCACTGGTTCGCTCGATCAATTCACGCGATCGAAGAGCGGGGTTCGAAGTTCCTGCGCTATCGGGCTCATGCGGGACGGTCGCCGGATCGGCGGTCTATTCTCAGTATCCTCGCGCTGTTGCGCGCGGAGTTGAGTATCAAGCCGCAATGAGACGCCAGCCGCATACCATGTTGTGGGTCAGGCCATGCAAGAGTACGATCGATTTGACCTTGCAGACACCTCGCACGAGAAACTGCCGCTGACCACAATTTCGCGCTTGCGCGTTCGTGCATTGCCTAAAACGCGGAAACGGGGCAAATTGGCGAACGATCTGGCAGCTATCCGGTGAATGTCGGGTAAAATTCGTCGACGGAATTGAGCTTGTCAGACGGCAAGCTCAAAGCGCTGCCACCTGATCCATCAGGTCACCAGGATTTGGCAACTCTAAGGTACTGAGGTTACAATGACAAAAATCATTTTCGCGGCGCTTGCAATAGCGGTCATGGGAATGGCTTCCAGTGGCGCAGTAGCAGATGAAACTAAGCAACCGGTCTCACATATTTTGAAGCAAGAGGACCAACTTTTGTCGCCCGTGACCGTCATGGCACAAAAAGACCCTGGCTGTATTTGCACTGTTGGCTCAGAAACTCGGTGTATGTACCAGTCTCAGTGTTCTCACGATGGCGGTACTTGTGGAAGTAGCTGCGATCCGTAAGCTGTGGGAGACGGTCGTCAAAACAATATTCCTGGCCTAATGCCGTTTCCGAAGGCTGAATCGTCTGGGATCAGACGGCGAGCCCATAGGCCAGGGATTTCTAACGCAGCATGCATTCTTATTTCGGCAGCCTGATTCTCGGATTTAACGACATGCCGACATGTCAGCGGCGTTTTCTGCCGCTAACGCACGCAGACCTCGGGCCAAAGGGGACGGCGTTCGTCAGGCCAAGGTGTTTGATCCACGAATTGTTAAAACATCGGCCGCGCGATTCGGCCCGTGTTAAATCGTACTTCGATTCCACTCGCCTCGATTCCCGGGCCGAGCCAAATACCGGATAGTTGGATTTGGCTTTTCTTCTTCCATGGTGAGAGGCTGCCCTCGCCGGGAGAACTTACGAACGGAAGCCGGGAGGAAGGCCATCACCGTTCGCGGCGCCGTAGCGGCGCCGTAGCAGCCTCTCGATATCTAAGACGTATCAGGCTGGAGAAACCTGCCAAATTATCAATCCGGCATGGGGCGTGCTGTACGTGATACCGGCCCACGTGCAACGGATTAAACCCCGGAGTCCTCTCTCTCACCTACCGGAGGCGTCTGTCGCGGCCTCTGTGTGCCAGTTCGGCAACAGTCGTGGAATATAGCGCGTTCATCGCTTCGGCTCCATTGACTTGGACTATTGGCGGGCGTTCCATTCCAGCATGGTAAAGCTTGCACCAGGGCGATGGAGCTTGACCCGCGCGGTGATCGCGGGCGTCCTTGCATGGCTGCTTGCACTCCAGGGCTTTGTCTTCGCGTCGTCCCCACACGGGCGTTTCGCTCCAATAATCGCTGAAGCGGGGCAAGCCATCTCTCTAGGTGACGACTATTGCGGCGCGCCTGGCGGCGGCGAACCCCACGTGCCTGGCCAATATGATCACTGTCAATGCTGCATTGTGTGCTCGTCGAATGACGCATGCGGGCTCGCGTGGGTCACCGCGATCCCGCTTACCGGCACCGTCTTTCCGGCTCCGCGCACCAGTGGCACCATCGCACGGCGTTTCTCCGATGGCAAAAACAAACCGCCATCCGGCTGGACCAGCTCATGGTCTCAACGCGCCCCGCCGCGCTTTTCCTAGCTAGATAGCCGCCCGCCCCCAAAAGGCGCGGCATCCGCCTGCGGGGCATTTGCCGCCCGGGCCTAATCTCCAATCCTTCGCCAGCACTCACAGGTGCTCAAAATGTTCGACAGCAATAAGCGGCATTCCTTAAGCGAGCTTTTCAAGCTCCATGGCCGCGAGCTTCTCACCTATCTCACGCGCAGGGCAGGCCCGGACAATGGCCCTGACCTGCTGCAGGAAACCTTTGTCCGCGCTCTGCGCCAGAGCGGCCCCGCCGCTATCGCCGATCCCCACGCGTTTCTGCAAGTGATAGCGGTCAATCTCGCGCGGGATTTTGCGCGGCGCCGTAAGACTGAGGCAAAATATCTTGAATTTGGCGACCTCCCGGAGGTGCCGTCGAGCGAGTCCCCGCCCGGGGAGCAACTTGAACGCAGTGAGAAATCCCGGCTCCTTTGCGCGGCGGTCGAATCGCTGCCGCCACGATGCCGTGAGGTTTTCGTCCTCGTCATGCATGAGAATATTCCCTTGCAGAAGGCCGCGAAGCGGCTTGGCATTTCCGACAGCATGGCACGCCGTCACCTCCGCCTTGCCTTTCAGCGTTGCCGCGCGGCACTCACCTGATATTTTGCGTCAGACGTTCCATTTTTTCCTTCCGGCGCGTCGTATTCTATAGAGGCGCAAATGACCGGAAGGAAAAAAGCAATGCCCCTGACGATATGGCGGCCATTATCATGAGTGCGGACGACGACACGCCCGAAAACCCTCACGATGCCGCCATCGATTGGGTGGTTCGCATGAAGGAAGGCACGCTGTCCCGCAAGGAGCAGGCCGCCTTCGAGGCCTGGCTTGCGGCCGACCCGGCCCATGCGGCGGCCTATGATGACATCGAACAATTGTCCGCCGATCTTTCCGGCCTGTGCCTGCCCGGCGAGGCGAAGCCCGCGCGCGTCTCAAGCCGAAAGCTCCATCTCACAGCAGCCGCGGCCATCGCTGCCACGGCCGCGTTGGTCGCCCTCACCTTTGGCGATCTTTCCGCTTTTTTGCTCTCCGATTACGACACGGGCACAGGCGAAACGCGGCAGCTTATTCTTGAAGACGGCTCGCGCGTAGAACTCAACGCCAAATCGGCCATCGCCCTTCACTTCACCCCTACGCAGCGGCGTCTCAGTCTTCTGCGAGGCGAGGCCTGGTTCGATGTAACGCCCAATCCAGCGCGGCCTTTTGCCGTCGAGGCGATGGGCGGCACGGTGACCGCGCTTGGCACGTCCTTCGACATCGCCGTGGAAAGGGACGAAACACGCGTGACCGTCACGTTGCATCGCGTGGCGGTCGCGAGCGGCGGCCAGGAAACAATCGTCGCGGAAGGGCAGCAAAGTACATTTGCGCGCGGTATCCCGGCCCGCGCGCCCGCGCCCGACGATGTTGCCCAGCTCACCGCATGGCGGCGCGGTAAGCTGATCGTGGCCGATGAGCCGCTCAGTGATGTCCTCACAACGCTCGGCCGTTACCGTCACGGGCTCGTCTATTGTTTGCGGCCCGCGATTTGCGCACGGCGGGTGAGTGGCGTGTTCAGCATGGATAATCCGTTACAGGCTCTGAGTGAGATCGAAACATCTCTGGGGCTCTCCGCGTTCCGCCTCTCCAATTATCTGATCGTGCTCCACGAGTGATCCCTCTCCCCTTGCGGGAGAGGGCGGCCGTGCAACGGCCGGGTGAGGGGTGCATTTTTTGAAAAATATTTTGGCGGCATGGTTCCGCCGCGCAGTTCGGCCGCGTCGAATCCTGTGAGGGAGCATATCCACGCCCTCGCTGATTCAAAGGACGCGGCCAATGGCGAGGACAGCAGCCCCCCAGGGGAAGAGCAACATGAGTTCGGCGATCGCGGCGGTAGCGCTTAGCGCCTTTGTGACGGGAGCGGGATCCTCCGGCTCTCCGGCACAGGCCGCCATCGCGCCCGAAGAACGGACCGGCATGGTCAGGACCTATCATATCCCGCCGAGCCCTATGACGGGGGCGCTCAATGCGCTTGCCGATCAAAACGGCCTTCATCTCTCCTATGATGCGCGGATGACGCGAGGCATGCGAACGGACGGACTTTCCGGCCATTACTCGGTGCGGGATGCGCTGGAAAAACTCTTGGCCGGAACCGGGCTCACCTACCGCCTCTCCGCCAGTGGCAACGCCGTATTGATCATGCTGGCGCAAAACGATACGGGGACGCAGACCGACGTGGGCGGGGCGACCCTGCCGACAGTCGAGGTCACCGCCAATGCAGAAGGCGAACAGCCGGGGAGCAGCCAGGGCGGTGCCGGTCTTGGAGGCAGGTTCACCGGCTATACAGTCGACTTCAGCACTCCGTCCATGGCGACGAAGGACAACATCCCCATTCTTCAAACGCCAGCAAACGTCCAGGTGGTGCCGCGCCAAGTCTTGGACGATCAGCAAGATATCTCCGTCCGGGATGCGATCGTTGGCTATGTCAGCAGCGTGCAGCCGCCCAGCACCACGCCGGACAGCAATAATTATTACGATGGGTTTAACATTCGTGGGATCGACAATATCAGCATCTTCCGGAACGATTTGAGGGTTTGGGAAATCACCGGCATCGAAACCGCCAATCTGCAATCGATCGAGGTTTTGAAGGGCCCAGCGGCGTTCCTTTTTGGCCGTCTGGAGCCCGGCGGTATCGTCAATCTCGTGGTGAAACGGCCGCTCGACGTACCCTATTACTCAGTCCAGGAGCAAACCGGCTCTTGGGGTCTGACTCGGACCACCGTTGACGCCACCGGCCCTATGACGGACGACAAGACCTGGCTCTATCGGATCAATCTCGACTATACCCATAACAACAACGCCTTCACCGACTTCGTCACGAACCAGAACGCGTTCATTGGCCCAACGATCACCTATCATCCAATCGAGCAATTCCGATTTAACCTCGACGCGGAATATCAAAACACAATCTTCGTCGACAACGCGAACGGTTTTCCGGCGGTCGGCATGGGGCCCGCTCCCCTGCCCATCACCCGCTACGTTTCGCAACCCGAGGTCACCGTAAACTATCCCAATCGCCAGGAGAGAGAACTTGCTGGTTACGACTGGACCTTCGACATCTTTCCGAATTGGAGCTTAACCAACCGTTTCGCTTATAACAACAATGATTACAGGCAGCGGGAAACTCTGACTAATACATTTGATCAATTGAGCGGTATGGCGACATTCAACCTTTGGGATGCTTATGTTGATGCGCAAACCATCGCGAGCAATCTCGATTTAAAAGGTAAGTTTGAGACCGGTCCTTTGAAACATGACGTTCTGATTGGAACCGATTATTGGTATCTCGACAAAAACATCGAGGCGAACTTTGGCCCCAACCCGACCGTCGGGCCACTCAATGTTTTTGCTCCCACCTACACTTTATCCGGATACATTCCGCAGGCGCCCAATAGTTTCTACCCTTGGCGTGAAAACTGGAAAGGCGTCTATGGGCAAGACATGATTTCCTTCGCCGACGACCGCTTGCATCTTCTCCTTGGCGGGCGGTACGACTGGGCCGAATTCGGCGCCGGCTATAGCCCAAACTCAAATTTCGAGGCGACCGGGCCATATAACTCCACTACTGGGGTCGGTTTCCAAAACTCCTCTGCCAGAGCGTTCAGCCCGCGCCTTGGCGCGGTGGTCCAACCGGTGCCATGGCTGTCGTTCTATGGCGATTTTACCCGATCCTTGGGCGTGTCCAATGTGCTCGCAGTTCCCGGCCAGCCGCTGTTGCCGCCCCAGGAAGGAACGCAATTTGAAGGCGGCGCCAAGGCCGAGTTCTTCGACAAGCGTCTTACCGCGACGCTTGCTTTCTACGACATCACCATGACGAATGTCCCCCAAGCGGTTGCCGGGACGACATTTTCAACCGCGGTGGGCCTGATCGAAAGCAAGGGTGCCGAGTTCGACGTTGCCGGCCGCATCAACGAGAATTGGAGCCTCATCGGCAGTTACAGTCACGATGATGCCCGAATCCTGCAAGGCAACGGGATTAGCGACAACTGCGGCGGTGGTATTCTTTGCACCAACTATGGGACATTCGTGAATGAAGGTGGAAACCGCTTGCAGAACGTTCCGCTCAATTCCGGCAGCATCTGGGTCAAATATGACGCCTTGGGAGATTTCAGAGGGTTGAGCGTCGGTGGTGGGGTCGTGATTGTCGGCCAGCGGCAGGGCGACAATCAAAATGATTTTCAGTTGTCTCCCTATGCCCGCGTTGACACCATGATCATGTACCGCCTGCAGCCAGGTGTTTTACCATCATGGGTGAAGAACCTGACTGCACAGTTGAATGTGAAAAACCTATTCAACACACCTTATTATCAAAGCTCCTCGACCAATCTGAACATTTTCCCTGGCGCGCCCAGAACCTTCCTCGTCTCCCTCCGGGCGGAATTTTGATTCATGGCTGGAGGCATCATAGAGAGCGGTGCTAAGATTCGTGCTGCGCCTGTGTTGCCTCCTTCGCACCGGCTGGAGTTCGGCCGCACGCTCTGGGTGAAGGTCCATCGCTACATCGGCCTTTTTCTGGGCGCGGTCTTCGTCGTTGTGGGTCTGACCGGCAGCATCCTCGCCTTTTGGCAGGCGATCGACGAATGGCTGAATAAAGATATTATGATTGTGGCCGCGCCACCAGACGATGCCATTTATCGGCCGCTCGACACGATCGTTGCCGCCGCTAAGGCGGCCGCGCCGCCGCATAGTGTGCCGGTCGTTCTTACCATGCCGCGCCATGCGAACGCGGCGGTTTCAGTTTCTTATACTGTGGCAACAAAGGAAAATCAGCCGGATCAATATGAGGTTTTTGTCGATCCCTACACGGCTCAAACAACCGGCCAACGATTTCTGCAGCATGGTGACAGTGTTCTCTCCATGCCCTTTATAAGAACCATTATTAGCCTTCATGCTTCGCTTTTGTTCGGCGATGACAGACGGTATGTCGTCGGCATCCCAGCAATTTTCTTACTGGTCTCTATAGTTATTGGGCTTTATCTGTGGTGGCCGCGCAATGGAAATTGGTGCCATGCCTTGACGATCAAATGGGGCGCGACACCAGTGCGGCTCACCTATGACGTGCACAAGACCACCGGGCTCTATCTCGCCATCGTCCTGATCATCTTGTTGTTCTCTGGGATTTACATGGTCTTCAGGCCGCAGGTGCAATCATTAATGAGCTTGTTCTCGCCGGTGCGGGAAGAGCCGAAGGATTTGAAATCCACCCCAATCACGGGCCGGCCGCCGCTCGGCCTCGATGCAACCGCCGCCATCGCGGACAAAATTTTTCCCGATGGAAAGCTTCGCTCGATCTCCCTTCCACAAGGGCGGGAGGGCGTCTATGTCTTCGGCAAACAGGCGGCAAGCGAGCCGAACCGGTGGGGCACATTTCGGAATGTCACCATCGATCAATACCACGGGCAAGTCCTGCATGTGCAGGACCGCTCAAATTTTACCGCTGGAGAGACTTTTCTTGAATGGCAGTATCCCCTCCATTGCGGCGAGGCTTTCGGCAACATTGGGCGCGCCTTTATCATGGTCATGGGGTTCGCGCCGCTGATCCTTTATGTGACTGGCTTCCTCCGCTGGCGGCAAAAGCGGCGGGCGCGGCTATAGCGGCGGAATGAAGAAGTCAACTGCCCGTGCCGCCGGGAACCGCCAATCGTACCGGTTTTTGCCGCGTTCCCACGCCACCCGCGCGGACACATGGATGAGGGTTTGTAAGGTTTTCCGCCCCAACCGGACAAAACTGGTGGGCCAGACCTCACGCCGAGTAGGCGCCGCTCCGGCTTCGTGCCCTCCCGCTATCGATTTAGGCTGTATCTAATCGGCACGATGCGGTTGATGCTCGATCCCATCTCGGGCGGCAAGGGCGGCAGGCTTGCCCCACGCGCGCTGGCCAGGGCAGCTTGGTCGAGGATGGCCGATCCCGAGTGTCGCATTGCGCTTTATCGTGAGACATTCGAATTAAGCAATTTCAATTGGTTAA
>CAYTRB010000117.1:0-10036 GCA_964440215.1 uncultured Methylocapsa sp. | reverse complement strand
TCGACGATCGTTGCCTTCGATTTCGAAAGCCACTTGACCGATATAGGAGCATCAACGCGTTGACGTCAGTTCCGTTAAGAATGGACTGATAATCCCCCGGCAAGTCTATAATTTCCAATCCGCCGGTGAATAAACCGCCCCATCCCATGGTGTTGATTGCCTGCATGTCAATCTCATTCGCTTCGTCAGCGGTTCCCACGTCATGCCTTGTTTGAGACATCGCCATTTGGATTTACCTTAACCAAGTTACATCGGTCCAGCACTGGATTGATTTGGCGTGCCAATTCCGCCAGGTTTTCATCGACTACCATTGAGGAATGATTTCCTGCGATATGAACGATCTCGAGGCCCCGAGTGAAAAGGTCGCGCCATCCATAGGTAAGATCAAAGCCAGGCAGCATCTCCTCGCCCGGAAGCTTCGTGCGAAATAACACGCCCGATGCATCGAGCGGGCGCGGGCGCCATGAACTTGAAGCGAACCGACTTAGACGATTGAAGACTATCCGGTCCATCGGCTTGCCCTCATTATCGAGATGACCAGAAAGGTGCTTCGCAGGGAAATACCGGTTCTTCAATACATAGGGCATCCGTCCGAGCAGCCACCAAAGCAAACGAAAGGAATTGCCGAGCGATACCCTCAATCTATCAATATAAGGGGTATAGTTAGCCGCCCCAGTTGCGGCGCTGCGCCAGATCCACAAAAAACTCTCCCACCCCTGTCCGCGGATGATTCCAGAGCGAACGCGCACATCGAGGAGAAGGACAAACGCGACATTGCCCCCGGCACGCTGCAGCGCATACGCTGTTTCGAATGCTATCTTGCCATAAAAGGAGTATCCAGCAATCACGCAGGGCGACGATCCGACATGTGCTCGTAGCGCATCGCAGTAGAGTTCGCCCAGTTGTTCGACGCTCGGCATCGCCGCCTGATCCCTGGCTGCAATTGCCCGGAGCCATTCCGCCGATATCGGAATATCGATCGCAAAGATGGCGCGATCCTCCTTGCTCAGAAGCCGCGCGAGCTGATATTCGGTTGCCCCAGCGCCGATGAGATAGAGCGGCAGGCCAGAATGCCCCGACTGCAACGAGATCAACCGCGGTTCGGGTTGGGCATGATGCTTCTGGTCGATAACTGCCGCCAGCCGTTCAATCGTTGGGTTTAGGTAAAATGCGGGAACATTCAAACGCAGCTTTAGTACTTTGCTGATTTCCCCAATGACGCGGATGGCCAGCAGAGAGTGGCCGCCCAGATCAAAGAAATTGTCGCGCACACCGACCTGCTTGAGGTCGAGCATGTCGCACCAGATCCGCGCCAGAACCTTTTCAGTCTGAGTGCGGGGTGTAAGTGATGCGACGTCGGCTTCTTGTGTCGACACGTTCGGTGGCGGCAACGCTTTGCGGTCGAGCTTGCCGTTCGGCGTGAGCGGAAATAAAGCGACCGAAACGAAGGCCGCGGGAATCATAAAGGCCGGAAGCGTCTCGCTCAGGTGAAGGCGCAGATCGGCGGAGGAGATATCGGACCCGGTGGCTTGGATGATATAGGCCACGAGGCTATGATCGCCATGGGAGTCCTCTCGCGCAACGACTACGCAGCGCTCTATGCCAGGATGACGTTCCAAGGCCGTCTCGATTTCGCCCAGCTCTATGCGATGGCCACGAATTTTCACTTGATGGTCGAGACGGCCAAGAAATTCGAGCGTGCCGTCTGACAGACGCCGCACCAAGTCACCAGTGCGATACATTCGCGTACCGGGCTTCGCCGCGAACGGATCGCTCACGAACCGGTCCTGCGTGAGACCGGGCTGGTTTAGGTAACCCAGCGCGAGGCTGTCGCCGCCGATATAGAGTTCACCGGGCACTCCCACGGGCGCGGGCTGGCAGTGTGCATCCAGAACATAGAACGCCGTGTTCGCAATGGGCAGCCCAATCAGGACCGGTTTGCCACCTTCGACACGAGAAACCGCCGACCAGATTGTTGTCTCTGTCGGTCCGTACATGTTCCAGAGAGATTTGCACCTCGGCAAAAGATCCGCGGCCAGGTCGGCTGGCCAGGCTTCTCCGCCGCAAAGAATCTTCAATGCCGGACTGCCACGCCAGCCGGACTCCAGCAGAAGCCGCCAAGTGGCTGGTGTTGCCTGCATGATCGTTACTTTCCGGCGTTCCAGCAGCGCCTGAAGCTGCTTGCCATCCATGGTGGTTTCGCTGGGGGCGATGACCACGCGCGCTCCTACCGTGAGCGGTAGAAAGAGTTCGAGGCCGGCAATGTCAAACGATAGCGAAGTCACCGCCAGCAATGTGTCGGTGTAATCGATCCCTGGCTCACGCTGCATCGAACTCAAAAGGTTTACTAGGGCCCGATGCGGGATCTGCACGCCCTTCGGCAAGCCGGTCGAACCAGAGGTATACAGCACATAAGCAAGATCGTCAGACTTCCGGCCAGCCACCTCTGGATGTTCAGACCATTCCTGGGATGCTGGCGCACGAAGTGTCTCGAAGCAAATTACTTGAGCCTTATGCGGCGGAAGCTTCGTCAGCAATCGTTCCTGAGTCAACAGAACAAGTGGCTCAGCGTCTTTCAGCATGAAAGCAAGGCGATCGCTGGGATAGGCCGGATCGAGGGGGACGTAAGCTCCGCCAGCTTTCAAAATCCCTAGCAGGCCCACTAACATATCCAGCGAACGCTCCACACAGAGCGCGACCAGAATGTTACGGCCGACTCCGCGTTCCCGCAGACATTGAGCCAGATGGTTCGTGCGTTTGCTGAGTTCTCGATAGGTTAAACGAATATTCTCGAACACCGCCGCGATAGCATCGGGTGTGCGATTGACTTGCTCCTCGATCAGGATATCAAGAGGCGTGTCCTTGGGATAGCTAACGACGGTGCGATTCCAGCTGACCAACGCCTGTTGCTTTTCCCCGGGCGTCAACAGGGGCAGTTCCGCAATGCGTTCGCCTGGATCGCCCGCTACCGCTGTGAGCAGGGTCTCGTAATGCCCGAGCATACGAATGATTCGGTCTTCGTCGAACAGATCCGTGCTGTATTCCAATTCGAGCCAGATTTCGTCACCCATATCGGTCGCAAATAGCAACAGGTCGAACTTGGATGTTCCACTTTCGGCCAAAAGGGATTCGACCGTCAAGCCGTCCAGTCCGATAAAAGATAATAGCTGCTCACGATCGCGCCAATTAAGCATGACCTGAAACAGGGGTGAATAGGCAGCGTTACGCTCCGGGCGGACCTTCTGGACGACCTGGTCAAACGGCGCGGCGCGATGAGCATAAAGTTCCAAGACTCCCTGTTGGACGCGGGCAAGCAACTCACGAAAGGTGGTGTTTCCTGAAAGCTTCGTCCGCAGCACGTGGGTGTGAAGAAGGAAGCCGATCACGCCTTGCAATTCCGGCAAGTCACGATCGGCAAGAGGAATGCCGAGCAGGATATCTTCGTTCGCCGAATAGCGATAGAGAAGCATATTCAGAGCGGCTGCGAAAACGGTGAACAAGCTGGCGTTCTCCCGCCCTGCGGTGCTGCGCAATCGTTCTGTCAGCGCGCGGCCGATCATTTTACGCAGCCGGGCGCCGCGGTGGGACATGACCGGGAGACGAGCCCGGTCCGCCGGCAATTCGAGGAGCGCCGGCGCATCGCGGAGTTGTTCCTCCCAGAACTTCAGATCCGGAGCAAAGCTGGTGCTGTATAATTGTTGCTCTTGCCAGCTTGCATAATCTCCGCTCTGAAATGGAACCTCGGGGAGAACCGCATCTCCCCCTTTTGCGAACGAACTGTACGATGCTGATAGCTCGCGCCATATAACGCCCACGGAAGCCCAATCGCAGACGATGTGGTGCATCATCAGAATGAAGACGTGCTCTTCCGGTCCGAGGTAGAGCGCGGTCGCGCGAATTCCTGGTTCGGCTTCGAGATCGTACAAACGTCGCGGTTCGGCGACCAGAAGGCGTTCCACCTCGGACTGCGATTCGGCAGGAGCCAAATTGCTTAAATCGATCCTCTTAAGCCGTAACGGCCAACTCTCGTGGACCACCGCGTGAGGCGCGCCATCTGCGACCCTGATGGTGGAGCGCAGCACCTCGTGCCGGGCAACAATCACATTGAGAGCCCGCTCCAGTGCATCAATGTTGAGTGTCCCCCGCAGGTGCACAGCTTCGGCTTCATTGTAAACGGGCACCCCGGGGTTCAATTGCTCAATAAACCAAATCCGTTTCTGGGCAGGGCTGAGAGGAACTGGAAGGCTGGGATCCCGGCGCAGAATCGCCACCGGCACGGGAGGGGCGGGTTTCCTGCCTTCCAATTGATCCGGGGCCTGACTAGCCATGTCGGTGTCCCGGCGCAGCCTCGCCCTGACCAGAGCCGCCTGTGCAGCGACCGTGCTGTGTTCGAAAAAATCAGAGAACGAAAGCACAACCGGTAGTTTTTCACGCAACTTGGACAGGCATTGAATGGCAAGAAGCGAGTGTCCTCCAAGAGCAAAAAAATTGCTGTTCGAATCGACTTGCGGTAACGCAAGGACTTCAGCCCAAGCTGCGGCGATGATTTGGTCAAACGAAAGTGTCTCGTCGCCGCCGCCAGCGTTTGGCGCCAATGACTCTCCCTCGAAGCATGCGGCTTTTGCGGCGGCAGCCGGCACGGCTTGATCGAGCAGCCTGAGCCGCTGTACTTTACCCGAGGGACCCTTGGGCAATTCCTTAACGAAGTGAATTCGGCTGGGCGTTTTGAAATGCCCTAACCGGCTCTCGCAGAAGGCAAGCAATTCGTCTTCATTGCTTTCGTCCTCCGCACGCAGCACGACGAAAGCGATCAGATCTTCGCCGAAGTAAGGGTCGGGAACTCCGACTGCCGCGGCTTCCAGCACCCCAGGATAGGACTCAAGGACTTCATCAATCTGCTTTGGCGCAATATTGACGCCGCCTTTAATGACAAGTTCCTTGGACCTGCCGACAATGAAGAAATAACCGTCTTCGTCCCGATAGGCGAGGTCGCCGGTGTGCAGCCAACCCTCATCGTCGAGGACTGCGGCGGTTCCTTCCGCATCCTTGTAATAGCCCCGCATGAGGGCCGCACCGCGAAGAAGGACTTCACCGGCGTTCCCGTTCGGCAATTCAAAGCCATTTCGGTCGATGATTCTGGCTTCGAATCCCCAAGGCAAGCCTGGGGATCCGATTTTGTTTTCGCCGGGCGGAACCGGATTGGAAAAAACATTTCCAGCTTCGGTCGAACCCATGGCCTGAAGGAGGGGCAGCTTAAATTTGTCCAAAAACCGCTGATGCAGTGAGGGGGATAACGGCGCGGAAGACGATCGAAAGAAACGAATTCGCTCGAATGCGGCTTGCCGGCAATTTTTGCGCGGGTCATCCCAATTCACGAGTTCCGATATGATCGTTGGGACCAAGGCTACCCAGCTGCAATGATGATCGTCGATCCAGTCCCAGAAGTGGCTGACGCTAAACCGGGGCGGGACAACGACCGAACCACCGCTCAACAAAGTGGGCACCAATGTCACGCATTCCGCATTGATGTGGTACATAGGCAGCACCAGAAGGGAGCGGTCAGCCGGGGTTAGCTGATGGGACGTGACAGAATTCCCCGCGCCTGCAAGGATTGACGCGTGCGTATGGATCGCCGCCTTTGGTTTACCGGTACTGCCTGAGCTGTACATCAGCATCGCCACGTCATCTGGACCTGGCAGAGACGGGATGACGGCGGGAGACTTCCCGGTATAGGTTTGGAGCGCGCGTTCAAGATCAGCGGGGAGAATGCGAATTTTCCGGGGGACGCTGTCCATCGCCTCGTGAATCAGAGCACTGCTTTGAGCGCCTACAATAATCACTTTAGCGTCACAGTGGTCGAGCATGTAGGACAATTGGTCAACGCCCGCGCGAACGTTAAGCGGCACTGTGACAAACCTGGCGTACATGGTGCCGAGGAAAAGTTGCGCGGTGAACAACCCGTTCTCCATCGCGAAGGCAACCTTGTCGCCGGACTCCAGTCCTTCTTGCCCGAGCAGATTGAAAAGAGCGATCGATTGTTGCTGTAAATCCCCAAAAGTCAGGGTACGTCCGGTCTCCGGATCCAGCAGAAAAATGGCATTGGGTCTGGTCTGCGCCATCTCGTCGACGAGTCCACGGATGGTCGTGATGTGATCGTTACGGATCATCAGATTAGGGCCACCCAATTATCGTATACGCGGGAAACCGATATGTTATGATTCGGCCGCGTACAGTGGTAGGAGCGGACGAACCCAACGCGCTAATCACATTATCAATCCTGCTGATCACACATAATATTTGATACGCCCGCCGGGCTTTGGCAAGATTTGAGAGGCCAAGCCTCTCGGCCCTCTCCCGTGCGCCTTGATCTCGACTTGACCTTGGCGAGGGCCCAGGCCTCATGAACTCCTCATGGTTCATTCTCTTTCCTTATCCCGCTATGACCGGACAAGAGGGATCGATTGTCGGTGTCGTATTCTCACTCGCGAAGCTCGACGAGCGCACGGTGCAAAGAATAGGGTATGCAAGCTCCTTTGAGGTTTTCACGAAATTGCACCGAAAAATTATTGTAAATACGAGACACCACCATGAGGCCATAGCGCAAGCAACGCATCGAAGAAGCATGCTTCCATCGCACCAGGTTCCGCATGCATTTCGGCAAAACGCAGTTTTGAAAAATTCTGGAAACGTCTAGCTATTTAGAAAAATCTAGCGCGAACTAACATTATGCGTAACCAGTAAATGTTCTATATTTAATGTAGCTATATTACTGATATATGATCATCTTTGTCAGAAAGCGCATTTATCCTGGTTTTTTACGAGCCAACCTTTCCGCGTGACAGGTCGCAGGGTTTATTTGTGTAATTGTTTTGTGGATCTTACGACCTAAGAGCTCAAAAGCAGCCACGCTAACCGGCACGCCTGGAGGCCGATGTCACCGCCAGCTTTGAATTCCCCTTTTGTCAATCGGCGAAAGGCTCACCAAATTCCATGAACAGTATCAATAGCCCATCTTGTTCACTACCCCCAATTGGGTTGTAAAGGCCGATGCGTATTCAGACCGAAGAACGTGGCGGCGACGATCCCACGCCGCGAAATGCCATCCTCACGCTGTCTCGCGAAGTTCCCATGCGGGCGCCATTTCGGCCAAGACCCGGCGGATCGCCGGGTGCAGGCTGCTGCTCGCGACATAGCGGCCGATCGGCGGATAGGCCTGCAGCAACCCCGGTTTGCCATAGGCGGCAGCGATCTTCGGAAGCATAAACAGAGCTGGTGCCAGCTCGCAGTCGGCCAGAGTCAATTGCGGGCCTGCCGCGAACGGTTCGTCACCAACGTAATTCTGCACCGATGACAAGCCACGCACGAGCCGTGTCAGCCACGCCGAGGCGCTCGGATCGCGTTGTGCGGGATCGGCCTGCCGGGAGAGTTCGACCAGCGGGCTCATGATCTGGAGTTCGCCGATCCGTTGCAGAAGACGCACCCGCGCCTTGGCTTCCGGTCCGGCTGGCCTGAGTGGCGGCTCGGGAAATTTATCCTCGAAATATTCCATGATTGCCGCCGATTCCGGTAGCGGAGTGTTGTTTTCGAGAATAAGGCATGGGATCGTCCCAACCGGATTGATGGCGTGGAACTTAGCCGAAAGCAAACCGCCCGGCGGCGGTTCGATGGCGATATTCAACCCTTTTGCATAGATCGCTATGCGCACTGGAGCGGAGAATGGCGAACTGTCTTCCGAATAGAGATTCATGACGCCTCTGAGCGGAGGGAGTTCCCCATCCGTCGGGGTTATCAATCCTGTCAGCCGGTGTCGAGCGAAACCATGCTGTGGCGAACGGGACCTTGTCTGCTGGAAGCTGCTGTCAAGGCCTGTTTTGGCTTCGGCCAGTAGCGCTATGGAGCACCCTCCGGCTTGACCGGGACCGTTGCGGCCGGGCCTCTTCCGATAATTTGCATGATCACCTCCATCTGCCCCGCCGCCCTAATCGAGCGCTCCGGCTGGAGGGATAACATATGCCCCGGTCTTCTTCGGAATGGCCTTGTTGAAATCGAGTTCCTCGCCGGTTCTGGCGGGGATTGAAGCGCATTGCCTCGCTGATCGCTCGCTTCGATATCTACCCCACGTTTCCCGATAAGATGAGCTGGATCGACCGGCGCGCGATCTTGCGCACGTCGGGATCGGCATCCTCATTCGCACGCTCCAAAAAGGGGAGTGCCTCGGTGTTCCCAATGTCTCCGAGCGCGGTGACAACGTCTTTGCGGAGATTGCTTACCGGATGCGGGAGCAGCCCGCCGAGCGCCGCGACGGCACCGGTGGCCTTGAGCTGCCCCAAGGCCAAGGCGGCTTTGCCGCGCACTTGCCAGACCTCGTCGGAAAGCGCGTCGATGAGACCAGTGATCGCCCCTTCGGCCTTGATCTTTCCGGCGAGCAGGGCGGCGGCTTCGCGCACTTGCCAATGCGTGTCGGCTAGTCCAGCGAGGATCGTTGGCATGGTTCTCTTCGGAGGCGCAAAGCCCAAAGCGGCGGTTGCCGCGCGGCGCACCTCGAAATTCTCGTCCTTGGCGGCGCTAATCAGAGCCGGTAGGGCCATTTCGTTTTTGAGATAGGCGAGTACGCCAACCGCCTCGCGGCGAACGCGCGCATCTGCGTCGGAGAGCGCTTTGAGGCCAGGGGCCAGCGAAGCCTCGACGCGCAGATCGCGAAGACCCCGCCATGCCGCGACGCGCACTTCGGCATGCGCGTGATCGACGAGGGCGAGAAGGGGAGGCGCGGCTTGCGGCGATTTCAGTTCGCCAAGGCTTACAGCGGCGGCGGCCGCCACCAGCGGGTCATCATCGAGGAGGGCACCGGCGAGCGCCTTCGCCGTGGCGAGGCCATCGAATTGTTCGAGGCCCTTCGCTGCTTCGCGCCGCACGCTGGCGTCGGCATCTTCGAGCGCGCCGATGAGTAGCGGTTCGGCGCCAGGTTCGGCCGCTTCGGCGAGATCGAGCACAGCGACGCGCCGCTCGGCTGTATCCCCGCTCGCCAGCCGCTGTGCAATCCCGTCGAGATCGGCCTGGACGTCGTCGAAAAATTTGCCGCCCATGGCCTCAACGCAATAGATAAGGAATGGTCACGGTGACCGCCTTGGTCGGGCAATCGAGCTGACAGGGCAGGCAATACCAGCATTCGTCATAGCGCATATGCGCTTTGCCGGTTTCCGGATTGATCCGCAGCACGTCGAGCGGACAGACATCGACGCAGACGGTGCATCCCTTGTCGGCGATGCATTTGTCATGATCGATTTTGACCGGAAATTCGGATGGATTTTCAGCAAAGGGCATGACTGGCCTCAAGCGGGAGCGGGAATGCGCAAACGATGATAGGCGTCTTTCTCGTCTGCCTCGACTGGAACGACGTAAGGGTCGACTGGGCGTTTCTTACAAGCGATCGCGCCCTTCTCATCCTTGAACAATTGCACATGGCAGAACTAGTTTGCATCGTCCGCGGCGGGATAGTCGAGACGATAATGATAGAGACCCCAACGGCTCTCGGTTCGATAGTGCGAGGCGGCGGCGGCCATGTCGGCGCAATCGAGGATGGAGTGAACCTCGAGCGCCCGCATCAGCTCATGCGCGTCGCGCGCGACGAGACGGGGAAGGTCCTCTCTGATCTCGGCAAAGCGCCGTTGCGCGATCTCATATTTGCAGGTGACCTTGGGCGGCTGCAAATAGTCGTTAACGAAGCGCCTGATCTTGTATTCCACCTGATTGGGCGGCAGCCCTTCCTTGTTGTTCAAGGGCGCCAGCACGCGTGTCCGCTCAGTCTCGACGTTGCGGGGGTCGTAACCTGGTAATTCCGTCGAACCCGCGAGCGCGGCGGCGTTCTCGCCGGCGATGGCGCCGTTGACGAAGGCGCCAAGCATGTAATTATGCGGCACGCTCGCCATGTCGCCCGCTGCGTAGAGCCCTGGCACCGTCGTTCGCGCATATTCGTCAACCCACACGCCGGACGCGCTGTGGCCGGAGCAAAAGCCGATTTCCGAGATATGCATCTCGA
>CAYTRB010000116.1:0-10196 GCA_964440215.1 uncultured Methylocapsa sp. | reverse complement strand
GGCGGCACCGGCAACGAGGCCGGCGACCGGCATCCGAAAGTCCGGCGCGGCGTCATGATTGGGGCCGGCGCGAAAATTCTCGGCAATATCGAAATCGGCGCCTGCTCGCGCATTGCCGCGGGCTCGGTCGTTTTGCATCCGGTGGCGCCCCATACGACCATGGCGGGGGTTCCGGCCCGCGCGGTCGGAACGGCGGGCGCCGCCGAGCCAGCGCGCAGCATGAATCAAATCTTGAACCAGCTCGCCTATGATTCCTTTGGCTACATGATTTAGCGGCGGCTCCGGCGCGGCCGCATCGCCGAATGCAGACGCTTGGGAATGTTATTGCTGTGACGGCCTAGGCCATCATCCGTTCAAAAGGGATCGTTCATGGCGTCCGTGTCGTTGTTTTATCATATGTTCCTCGCCAAAAATCTGCAACTTTCAGGATCATGCGTGCTGAGTTTGCCGATCAAGAGCCAAGAGCGTGACGGCCGGAAAATTTGCCGGCTTCTTGCATAAATGATGCGACACGACAAAATAAGATGCTACGGCAGAACAAAGATGTAGACATCTTGACAGCTTCGATATGAAGCGGCGAAGGGCTAGATATCGATACTATCGCGCCACCCGTGACGCGAGCGTCCGCTTCCGGCAAGCAACACAGATCAACCTGGAGGATCTTAAATGGCACTACAACTTGGCGACATCGCCCCGGATTTCGAAGCCGATACCACCGAAGGCCACATTCATTTTCATGAATGGCTCGGCAGCTCTTGGGCGGTCCTCTTTTCGCATCCCAAGAATTTCACCCCCGTCTGCACGACGGAACTCGGCTACACCGCGAAGCTCAAACCAGAGTTCGACAAACGCAACGTCAAGGTTCTTGGTCTCAGCGTCGATCCAGTCGATAGTCACGAGAAGTGGGCAAACGACATCAAGGAAACGCAAGGCTACGCCCTCAATTTTCCCTTGATCGCCGACCCGGAGCGCAAGGTCGCGAATCTCTACGGTATGATTCATCCCAATGCGAGCGACACGCTGACCGTACGTTCGGTTTTCATTATCGGGCCAGACAAGAAGATTAAACTCTCCCTGACCTATCCGGCAAGCACGGGCCGCAACTTCGACGAAGTGCTCCGCGTGATCGATTCCCTACAGCTCACCTCGAAGCATCAAGTGGCGACGCCGGTCAATTGGAAGCAGGGCGAAGACGTGATCATCGTTCCGGCGGTTTCGGACGAAGACGCGAAGAAGAAATATCCTGAAGGCTGGAAGGCGCCACGCCCCTATTTGCGGATCGTGCCGCAGCCGCGCGGCTAAGCCGGAACAATTTGCGCCGGAGCGTCCTTGATGCTCTGGCGGCCCCGCCAGCGGGCAGGAAGAGGCCCATGATTGTCTCGTGGTCCCCGTTTAAGCGGATAGCTTTCGAGCCTGAGCGTGCGTTCATTAATAGCGGCCTGCGCTTGTTATATCCTTGACTTGCTGGGCCGTGGACTTGCTTGATCGCGGTACTGGTTTATGATTGCCGTCAGCTTTGCCGGGTTCATTTTATAAGGCGGCCGCGGGAGCGATCGCTACCGGAGCGAAAGACGAGTAACCGGGCCGTCTTGAAGCTTTTTTCTTGAGGAACAAACATGGCGCAAACAGCCGCAAAACAGCTCGAAACCCCTGACGCGGCACACGTACCGGGACGCGGCCGTATCTATGAGTCGATCACCGACACGATCGGCGACACCCCAATCGTGCGCCTTAAGAAGATCGCCAAGGAAAAGGGCGTCAAGGCCAACCTTCTCGCCAAGCTCGAATTCTTCAATCCGATCGCCAGCGTGAAGGACAGGATCGGCGTCCATATGATCTCGGTCATGGAAGCGGCTGGCAAGATCGCTCCCGGCAAAACCACCCTCATCGAGCCGACGTCCGGCAACACCGGCATCGCGCTGGCCTTCGTCGCGGCGGCGCGCGGCTACAAGCTCATCCTGGTTATGCCGGAATCGATGTCGATCGAGCGCCGCAAGATGCTCGCTTTGCTCGGCGCCGAACTCGTCCTCACACCAGCGCCACAAGGCATGAAAGGATCGATCGCCAAGGCCCAGGAACTTGCCGAGGCAACACCCGGCGCCATCATCCCGAAGCAATTTGAAAATCCGGCGAATGTGGAAATCCATAGCCTCACGACAGCCGAGGAAATCTGGAACGATACCAAGGGCGAGATCGATGTTTTTGTTTCCGCCGTGGGTACGGGCGGCACCATCACCGGCGTGGCGAAAGCCCTGAAGCCGCGCCGGCCTGGTCTCAAAGTCATCGCCGTCGAACCGGAAGATTCGCCGGTTCTTTCGGGCGGGCAGCCAGGGCCGCACAAAATTCAAGGCATCGGCGCCGGTTTCGTTCCCTCCATCCTCGACCGGTCCTTGATCGACGATGTCGTGACCGTCGGCAATCAGACAGCCTTCGATACGGCGCGGCTGGTGGCGCGCTTGGAAGGCATCCCGGTCGGAATCTCGTCGGGCGCCGCCGTCGCCGCCGCGGTCGAAGTGGGCCTGCGTCCAGAATTCGAGGGCAAAAACATCGTCCTCATCATCCCATCCTTTGCCGAGCGGTATCTGTCGACCGCGCTATTTGAAGGGCTTTGAGAGATATATCAGGCGTAAGCCTCGCCCCAGAAGCGAGAATCCACGGAACCTTTCGTGGCAGAACGGGTTGGGTTTAAACCACGGGGATACGAAGGACTGGCACAAGAATTGCTGGGATTGGGAGTTTCAAAGATGGAGATTTTTCCCATGATAGAAATCATCCTGTTTGGCGCCGCGGCGGTTTCGATCGCGACAGCGGTTGCCGCTAGCAACTCTCGCCGCTTCGTCCCGGTACCAGTCCGGGTTCGCAAACGTCAGTGATAATCGAGCATGGCCTAGGGGCCAATGACACCACTGCCGCCGTGCATGAAGCAATCGTTCGTTAAGCAATTTTTATATCGCCTTGCCCATACGGTGTACGGGACGCGCTAACGTCAAAAATATTGTCCTCGGGGTTTCGCCGGGCTGGCGTGTATCCCTCCCTATCTTCCCTTCCCTCGCGCCGCGCCTAGGCGGTTTGCCTCATTTTCCGGGGCTTTCCTTGCTCTTCAAGTGAATAATTTGCTCTTCATCGGGCTGTGCCCCGCGAAAACAATGCTTGCCTTGGCTTGGCCTCTTCTGATAGCTGCTCCGCTTTCTCGGGGATAACAATGGCATCTCACCGGTTCGATGTGCTTGGTCTTGGCAACGCCATTGTCGACGTTATCAGCAGGACCGATGATGATTTCCTTGCGGCGCAGGGCCTGAACAAAGGCGCGATGACGTTGATCGACGAGACGCGCGCCGAAGCGCTCTACCAGGCGATGGGTCCGACAACCATCGTGTCCGGAGGATCGGCCGCCAATACCGTCATCGGCACGGCAAGCCTTGGCTGCACCGCCGCTTTCATCGGCAAGTTGAAGGCCGATGACGCTGGCACCGCCTTCGCCCATGATATCCGTGCCGCCAAGGTCGATTTTTCGGCATCCTTCGCGAAGGATGGCCCCGCCAGCGGGCGCTGTCTGGTGCTGGTGACGCCGGACGGCCAGCGCACGATGAATACTTTCCTCGGCGCCTGCCAAAACTTGTCCGAGGCGGATGTCGATGAAGACCTCGTCAAGCAATCGGCGATCGTCTATCTCGAAGGCTACCTCTGGGATCCACCCGCCGCGAAAGCCGCTTTGGCAAAGGCCGCGAAAATCGCCCGGGCGGCGGGACGCCGCGTTGCTTTGACCTTGTCCGATTCCTTTTGCGTCGACCGCTACCGCGATGAATTCCTAGGGCTCATCCGCACGGGAACGGTGCAAATCCTCTTCGCCAACGAAAGCGAGCTGCATTCTCTTTATCAGACGGCGGATTTCGACACAGCCGCCGCGCAATTGCGCGGTGAAAATATCCTAAGCGTCATAACCCGCTCCGAGCGGGGTTCGGTTGTCATAACCTCGGACAACGTTCTCACCGTTCCGGCCTTCCCCGTCGAGTCCGTTGTCGATACCACGGGTGCCGGCGATCTTTTCGCGGCGGGATTTCTCGCCGGGCTCAGCAAGAATAAGAGCCTTGAGATCTGCGCCCGCCTTGGCGCGCTTGCCGCCGCCGAAATCATCCAGCACATCGGGGCGCGCCCGCTCACCAATCTCGGCCAGCTCGCGGCGCAAAACGGGCTTTCGATCTAAACATTATCGCCGTCCCAAGCCGGGCACGGACCCTCCGCCAATCCGCGCAGGCGCCAACGTCGTGATGGAACCATCGCGCTTCGCCTGCGTCTAACAAAAAAAGCGCCCTGCCCGTCGCCTTCGTGATCGAAAGGCGGAAGCGGCACATTGGGAGAGGCGCGAATGCGGAAAAGCAAGGGCGCGAGGGAGGCTGCGATGAGTTCGGATTCCGCCAAACCAACCGGCCCGGATTTTCGGCAAGGCATAGCGTTCGAGGATCTCCCGGATGGCGGCATGCTGGCCGGCCATGTCGATGATGAGCCCGTGCTGCTCGTCCGCAAGGGCGAGGAAATCTTTGCGATCGGCGCCGTCTGCACCCATTATGGCTCGCCGCTCGCCGATGGGCTTCTTGTTGGCGAGACCATTCGCTGCCCGTGGCATCACGCCTGTTTCAGCCTGCGCACCGGCGATGCGCTCCGGGCTCCCGCGCTCAACCCGCTGTCCCGCTGGCGCGTCGAGCGGCGGGACGGGGCCCTATATGTTCACGAAAAACTCGAAACGGCGTCGCCGCGCGCTGTTTCCCAGCCGCGGCTGCCGGGAACCGTCGTCATCGTGGGCGGCGGCGCGGCGGGCAATGCCGCCGCCGAAACGCTCCGGAAGGAAGGCTTTTCTGGCAACATTACGCTGGTGAGCGCCGATGAGAGCGCCCCCTACGATCGCCCGAATCTTTCCAAGGGCTTTCTCGCGGGCAACGCGGAAGCGGACTGGATCCCCTTGCGACCGCCGGAGTTTTACAAGGAGCATAGGATCGATCTCAGACTCGCGACCCGCGTTGCCGCAATCGATCCGGCGAACGGTAAGCTGCGTCTCACGGATGCAAGCGAATTGGCGTATGACGCGCTTCTCCTTGCCACTGGCGCCGAGCCGCTGCGGCTCGACATTCCGGGAAGCGATCTCCCGCATGTGCATTATTTGCGCACGCTCGCCGATAGCCGCGCGATTATCGCAAATTGCCGGGACGCACGGCGGGCCGTCGTGATCGGCGCGAGCTTCATCGGTCTCGAAGTGGCGGCGGCGCTGCGCGCCCGCGTGATCGACGTCGCTGTCGCGGCACCCGAAGCAATCCCCATGGAGCGGATTTTGGGGCCGGACGCCGGCAATTTCATCAAGCGAATCCATGCGGAACATGGCGTGCAGTTCCACCTCGGCACCACCGCCGTTTCAATCACGGAGCGTGGCGTCGTTTTGAAAAGTGGAGAAACCCTCGACGCCGATCTTGTCGTCGTGGGCATCGGCGTGCGGCCCTTGACCTCATTGGCCGCCGAAGCCGGGCTTGCAGTCGACCACGGCGTCATGGTCAACGAATATCTCGGGACAAATGTCCCCGGCATTTTCGCGGCGGGCGATATCGCGCGGTGGCCCGACCCGCTCACCGGCGACACCATTCGAGTCGAACATTTCGTGGTCGCCGAGCGGCAGGGACAGACCGCCGCGCGCAACATTCTCGGCGGCCAGGAACGGTTCGACGCCGTCCCCTTCTTCTGGAGCGAACACTATGATCTTACGATTTCATATGTGGGGCATGCCGAACGATGGGACAGAGTAGAAATTGATGGCAGTCTCGACGCGCGGGACTGCGCGATAAGCTATCTTCGAGGCGGTAAAAAATTGGCGGTCGCCACAATCGGCCGGGACCGCGAGAGCCTCGAAGCCGAAGCCGCTTTCGAGCAGACCATCGCTTCGCAACTGAGATAAGCGAGATTTCGTGCCCGCTTGCGTTTTGCTTTCAATCCGGCAACGCCGCGCGGTCGGCGAAGATGTGGATCGTTCCGCGCGTTGCCACGTGCGAAGCGGGAAGCGTCAAATCATTGGTGAGAACACGCGCGAGAATATTCCGTTTTTTTGCGCCGGACACGATAAACAGAATGAGGCCGCTCGATTCCAGCGCCGGATAGGTCAGCGAAATGCGCGGCTCGGGCTTTGCCCCAATGATAGCCGCCGCCCAGGCGCCGCGCTCGCCGAGCGCTTTGGTTCCTGGAAACAGCGAAGCGATGTGACCGTCCTCGCCGAGGCCAAGCATGGTCACATCGAAGAGAGGCCGCTCCAAATCAAGCGTCTTGCTCCCATAGAAGCTTTGCAAAGTCTCCTCGTAGTCAGCCGCGGCTGTCTCGGGGGTCCCGGTTCCGGTCAAAATAGGGTGAATCTGCGAAGGCGGTATGGGCACATGATCTAGCAAGGCTTCCCTTGCCATCCGAAAATTGCTGTCTTGGTGATCCATGGGCACAAAACGTTCGTCGCCCCAGAACAGATGAAGCTTCCGCCAATCGGGCAAAACACCCAAATCCCCGGCCCCAAGCAGCTCGTAGATCCGCTTCGGAGTCGCGCCGCCCGAGAGACACAGGCTAAACCGTGCCCGAGCATCGGACAAGTGAGCCGCGATAAAACGCGCGGCTTGCCCCGCCAAGGTTTCCGCATCTTCCGCGATAGAGAGGACCGGCGCGGGCGTCATATGCGGCCGGACCCGGCCGGCGCGGAAGCGGGCCATTCAGACGAAAACAAGGGGAGGCTTTGTGCGAACATGAGCTTCAGAAAAGTTATAAAGATTTTAGAATGGACAACAAGAGAGTGAGACCATGTGCACTTCATCCATAAGTGTCATGGTCTAGCGGCAAACCTCGGCGAGTCATCGTTCTCCCGACGATTTTTTGGAGGGGTGTTCGATATGGCCGCCGAATTTGAAGCGCATCGCCGACAGAAGCCGATCGCCGAAACTGTGCTCCTCGCGCGAGCGAAACCGCTCGAAGAGCGCCGCGGCCAGAACATTCGCGGGCACGGCCTCCTCGACCGCCGCGTCGATGGTCCAACGGCCTTCGCCCGAATCTTCAACAGCGCCCGCGAAATTCGAAAGATTGGAGTCTTCGGCGAAGGCCATGGCGCTCAAATCGAGAAGCCAGGACGAGACCACGCTACCGCGCCGCCAAACTTCCGCAATATCGGCTAGATCGAGCGCGAAACGATCGCTTTCTGGAACATTCGGTCCGCCCTTGGCACGCAAAATGTCGAAGCCCTCCGCATAGGCCTGCATGAGGCCATATTCGATTCCATTGTGTACCATCTTGACAAAATGCCCGGCGCCCGCGGGCCCCGCGTGAATATAGCCCTGTTCCGCGCGAATATCCCGCCCTTCCCTTTGCGGTGTCCGCGCAATAGACCCGGGTCCAGGCGCCAGAGTCTTAAAAATGGGATCGAGATGATCAACGACAGACTTCGGACCGCCGATCATCATGCAGTAGCCGCGTTCGAGGCCCCATATGCCGCCGGAGGTGCCGACATCCACATAGGCGATGAGCTTGGCTTCCAAGGTTCTCGCCCGCCGTATGTCATCCTTGTAAAATGTGTTGCCGCCGTCGATCAGAATGTCTCCCGCGCACAAAAGACTGCTCAGAGTCTCGATCACACCCTCTGTTATCGCGCCAGCGGGCAGCATGACCCAGATCGCGCGAGGAGGATTGAGCTTTGCAACAAGATCCGGCAAATCCGACGCGGGCGTGATACCATCGGCAGCGAGGCTGGCGACTGTCTTTGGCGCCTGGTCGTACACGACGCAAGAATGCCCGGCACGGCGCAGCCGCCGCGCGATATTGCTGCCCATCCGGCCAAGCCCTACGATTCCCAGCTGCATAGACAAACCTCTTTTTCGGCCGAACTCTATCTGGTGCAATCTTTCGTGGCGGGCCGTCTTATTGTAAAGAACACGTATGAAACGCGCCACCGGGAGATAAGTTCGGCGGCGGCGCCCCTCAAACGGATATCCTTCATAGGCGCGTGCAATCCTGCCGGCACGAGCCATTCATTTGATGCCGCGTTCTTATTTCAGAGGATCAAACCGCAGGGGAGTGGTCCATTTGGCTTTCTGGGGTTATGATGTGACGGCTTTTTCCCCCGCCAAACCTAAAATGGTCTTGTTGGCCAGGTTGTTGCTAGCGGGGCTCATGGCCGTTTCGCTCGGCGCGGAGGCCCTTGGTAAGAATGACCTCTGGCCAAATTGCCGCGAAGGCGACCCTGGAGCCCGGATCGCGGCTTGTACCAAGATTCTTGCGCGCGGGAACCAGGAGACCAAGCGCAACCGAATCGCGGCCTATATCAATCGGAGCAGCGCCTATCGCACCGGAGGCGATCTCGATGCTGCCGCCGCCGATCTCGACAAGGCCCTTCAACTCAACCCAAAGTCGCCTCTCGCCCTGACCAAACGGGGCTCACTCTACTATGAAAAAGGCGATCTCGACCCTGCGATCGCCGCCTATGATGCGGCCATCGCGGCGCGGCCAAAATTCGCCGCGGCTTTCGCTGGCCGGGCCGAGGCCTTTCGCGCGAAGAACGATCTCGACCACGCCATCGCGGATTTCACCACGGCACTGCGTCTCGACAAGAATACGGCGGCAGCTTTTGACGGCCGAGCCAAGGCTTTCCAGGCCAAGGGGGAACTCGACAAGGCTCTGGCCGATCTTGACGAAGCCGTGCGGCTGGATCCGCAATCCGCCCTGACATACGCCGAACGCGGCGCGGTCTATCAGGCGAAAGCGGATCACGATCATGCGATTGCCGATTATAGCCAAGCGATCGAACGCGATCCCCGCTTTGCCGGCGCCTTGCTCGGCAGGGCCAAGGCCTATCTTGGCAAACAGGAATTTAATCTCGCGCGGCAAGATATTCTCCGCGCCCTCGATCTCGATCCTCAGCTTCCCGCGGCGAACGAGGCGCTGGACAAGCTGGACAGGCTCTTCGCCAAGAGCGCCTCCTCTTCGAGCGCGCCGCATGATCACACGGATCTCCCCTGGCCGCTTGCTTTGCCTTTTGCCGGAATGCTGCTCTCCATTGCCCTCGGCCCGCTCGTCGTCAAGGAATGGTGGCATATCCATTACGAGAAAGCGGCCGCCTTTTGGGCGATCCTGACCCTAACAGGCCTTATCACCGCTGCGGGGCTAAAGGCGGCGGCGGCAGGACTCGTGCACAGCATGGCAGGTGAATATGTGCCGTTCATTCTTATGCTGTTTGCGCTCTACACCGCGGCGGGAGGCATTGCCGTGGAAGGACGCCTTAATGGCACGCCCCGCGTCAACACGGCCATCCTCGCGCTTGGCACGGCGGTCGCCAGCATCATCGGGACGACCGGCGCCTCGATGATCCTGATCCGGCCGCTCATCCGCGCCAATAGCGAGCGCGGCTTCAAGACCCATGTCGTCGTCTTTTTCATTTTTCTTGTCTCGAACATTGGCGGCGTTTTGTCGCCGCTCGGCGACCCGCCGCTCTTCCTTGGCTTTCTTGAAGGAATCGATTTCTTTTGGCCGGCGCGCGCCTTGTGGCCGGCGGCACTCTTCACCGCTGGCGTCTTGCTGTTGATTTTTTTTCTCGTCGACTCTTATTTTTACCGGCGCGAAAAGAGCGTTCAACCGGTCATCGCCGGGCCCAGCAAATTGCGGGTGAGCGGCCTTGTGAACGCCGGGCTCATTGGTATCGTGATCGCCGCGATCGCCGCCAGCGGCGTCTGGCATCCGGGCATCGGCTTCGACGTGCTTGGAACCCGGATCGAACTGCAAAATCTGATCCGCGAACTCGTCATGGTCTTGGTTGGGATTGCGTCGATTCTTTTGACTCACAAGAGCGTGCGCGCGGCAAACGGTTTCGAATGGGAGCCGATCCGGGAGGTAGCCTATCTCTTCGCCGGCATTTTCATTTGCATCATTCCGGTCATGGCGATGCTGCACGCCGGCACAAACGGTCCCTTCTCGGCGGTGATCACGGCACTCGACCGTGCCGATGGCACGCCGAATAACATCGTCTATTTCTGGGCCACGGGGCTGTTGTCGTCCTTCCTCGACAATGCGCCAACCTATCTCGTGTTTTTCCAGCTTGCCGGCGGCGATCCTGCCACGCTCATGGGTCCGCTTGCCAGCACATTGACGGCCATTTCCCTCGGTGCGGTGTTCATGGGCGCCAATACCTATATCGGCAA
>CAYTRB010000115.1:0-10252 GCA_964440215.1 uncultured Methylocapsa sp. | reverse complement strand
TTTGTCACATTAGCGAGGGCGATCATGAAAAGTTGCTGGCTATTTTGACGAAGTTTTATGCTGCCGCTCCAATGGCTGATTCGCGCGGCTGCCGCTTAGAGCATGATCCGCGCAATAATTGCAGAGTTTTTGAATAGGATCATGCGGCAAAACAAAGCATGTGCGGCCATGCGCGAATCCTCTTGTAGCGTTCATTGTGTAGTGCTCGTTTTCGGCGTTTGCAGTGAGGCTGATGTTTCAGCAATCAGTTTTGTCCGGTTTCAGCGCCCAATCGGACCAAACTGTTTCACGTGAAACATTTTGGTAGGATCGCGATCGGCGTAAACGCACCTTCGCAAGGCGGCGTGATGTCCGGCGCGGGGGTTTGGGGCGAGCGAAATTCTGCGATAGGATCATGCTTTGGCCCTGTAGTTTTTGGCCTCTATTTGAACAACGGCTTTCGGCCCTTTGCGGCAGCCGGGCTCAGAGTTCTCGATGGCGGGCGTTGACCCTATGTATCGATGCCGCAAGTTCGAGCATTCCGCGGCCCGTCGAGACACTCGTTAATCGGCGCGCGAGGCAGGGTTAACGCTCGGACTCAGGCGGGAAAAACCACTTGCCGTCGCGGATGGGCAGGAAACTGCCGTCGTCGTCGCCCACTTCGCTGGCGATCAACTCATTGAGCCTGGCGTTCATGGCCATCATGAGATCGCCGTTGGCCGTGCCCCGCGCCAGATTGTTGATCTCCTCCGGATCCTCCAGCAGATCGTAGAGCTCCAGATCATTATGCGCTGCGAGGTTTTCGTAAGTGGCCGGCATATTGAAATCGAGCGGCGAGAAATAACGGCTGAACCGATAGCGGCCGTCGAACACGCTGCGGATGCCGCAGCGGTTGTGGAAGTCGGGCTCGATCTTGATGAGCTCCTTGATCTTGTCGGCTGTCGACGCGGTCGAGTCCTTCATGTATTTGTCCATCCGTTTCGCCCATATGGCGTCCTGAAACGACAACATATTGTAGTTGAACAGCGATGCGGGCCTTAACGAATCCAACTTCGCCTTCTCCGGCGCGGTCATTTGGCCAGAGAAATCCTGGCCCTTGAGGCCGGTCCCGGCCTGTTGTAGAACCTGCGGATCGGCCCCCGTAAGCGCCATCACCGTCGGCACAAGGTCGATCTGCGAGGTCACCGCCCGGCAGGTTTTGCCGCCGGGATAAGCCGGGTGCACGATCATCAATGGCAGATGGTTCTGTTGTCGGTAGGCGCAGTTGCCCTTGCCGCGCATCTGATGATTTCCGCCGAGTTCGCCATGGTCAGCGGTGAAAACGATGATGGTGTCTTTGTCCATGCCGTTGGACTTGAGCGAGTCGAGGACGCTAACCACTTGTGAGTCACAGTCGCGGATGCAGTTGTAATAATAGTTGCGCAGCAGCCGCCAGCGGCGGTCCTCGTCTGGCCAGGCGCCGACGAGAACGTTCTGCACCTCTTGATAGATTTTCTGTCCCCGCGGGCGCCCCGGCGCGTCGAAAGGCTGACTGTGCGTGGCAGGCAGCTTCACGTTCCACTCGGCCCCGTAGATGTCATCGGCGGGCGGTCTGGCGATCGGAAACGCGGTCACCTTTCCTTGGACCGTTTCGCCAGGCAAATCGGAATCGACGTACATCACGTCGTGCGGATTGACGAAGTTGACAGCGAGAAACCAGGGCTTGCCGAGTGCCCTTAGCTCCTGCCCCTTGGTGCGTAGCCAGCGGGTGACGAACGCCGTCGTGGTATCATCGTAATTGTATCCGCCGAGCGTCCTATCGTTAATGTCTCCGACGCCGAAGAAATCGTCGAAACCATAGGACTCGATGATCTTGCGATAGGCCAGGAGCGGCGCGTCGATCGCGTCCTTGACTTGGTCGAGGTTGATGCTGAGGTGCCACTTGCCCTGGTAGGAGGCGTGATAACCGAGCGACGCCATGCGGTGGCCGATCGTCTTCATCTTCGTCGACATGTCCGCCTGCCACAGCGAATTCGCATTGTCGAAGATGCGGGTGTGCTGGATATGCTGGCCGGTATAGATGGTCGAGCGCGCAGGGGAGCAGACGCAAGAAGCGGCTTGGTGATTGGTGAAGGTGATGCCGTTTTTCTTGATCCATTCACGGCCGGGAACCGGCATCGGCCAATCTTCGAAGAAATGTTCCTGGTCGACAAGGATGAACAGGATATTGTAACCGGCGGGCGGCCGGTTGGGGGCCACGAGGGGCTGGGGATGCGGGGCCGCCTGCGCCGGAGCGGCGATGTCTGGTAACAGATTGGCGGCGCCAAGCAGGACAGCCCCGCTCGACATCACCGCGCGGCGGGAAGGATTACGGTTGTCATCCGGAGGAGCATTCGTCATCAACCTCTCCAGCGTTGCGATGGCCGATCAAACATTGTCTCGGCGTGCTCGGTGTTTCATGCCGGCAGCCGCATGAGGCCGGCGGCATTGAGCCTGCCGACCTTATCGCGTACTGCGTCGCTGATCGCGGCGGTCTCGATGAAGCGGCGTGCCACCCCCGAATCCTCATAGGGGTAGTCGATGGAAAAGAGCACGTGGCCGTCGCCGAGCGCGGTGAGGGCTGCGATCAGCGGAACGTCGGAGCACTGGCCCGACGTCGTTACGTAAAGATTGCGCTTGAGATAGGCCGACGGCGGCTGTGCAAGCGGCCGCCCGCCATAGATGAACGCAGCGCGGCTATCGAGCCGCCACAACATAAATGGCAGCGTTTCTCCCATGTGTCCAAGAATGATCTTGAGCCGGGGATAGCGGTCGAATACGCCGGCAAAGAGCAGCCGCAGGAAGTGCGTCGACGTTTCGGTCGTCCATTCCCATGTGGGCTTCAGGAGCTCGTCGCATCCTTTGAGGACGTAAGGCAGCACATAGCTATCGGCGGGATGGATATAAAGCGGGACATCGAGCGCCTGCATGCGTTCCCAGAATGGCGCGTAGCGTGGATCGTCGAGGTAGATGCCATTGGTGTGGCCGTTGACCATCGCCCCGACGAAGCCGAGGTCGCGCACTGAACGCTCGAGCTCGTCGGCGGCGGCGGCCGGGTCTTGCATGGCGAGGTGGGCGAATCCGGCGTAACGGTCGCTTCGGCGATGAACTTCCGTGGCCAAAAGATCGTTAGCCTGCCGGGCTAGCTTGGTAGCGCGGGCGGCATCCGGTTCGGTCTGCACGCCTGGGCCGGAAATCGACAAGACCGCCAAGCCGACGCCACCGGCATCCATCGCCGCTATTCGCATTTCGCCGAAGTCGGCCAATGCGGCCAAAAGTTTGCTGCGTGCCGCGGGGGATACCTTAGGCATCGCCTTTTCTAGATAATCGGCGAGACATGGCACTATGAAGTGCTCTTCGAGCGCTATGTTCATCAGCCATTCTCTGACGAACATCGGGTGAGGTCAACTCTATACTGATCACTTTGAGATGCGCCCAAAATTTGCCCGGCTTTTTCGAAAAGGCCCAGCGCCAACGCTCTGAAATTAAGAGAGTCCATTTCGATCTCGTCGATTCCAGCAAGAGGCAAGCGCGCTTGCAAAAATTCATTCGCGAGGGCGAGCCACGGCGCCGCGCGGATCGCCGGGGCGGGGCAGTCCCTCTGCTGGGCTGCGTGGCGTGAGATGATCGATTGCGGCGGCGATCAATTTGGCGCGCGCGGCCAATGGGCCGATCTCCACCTTGGCCATGTTTTCCAGCATATTGGATAGATTGGCGCCCGCTGTCCCATCCGCCAGAAAAAGGTTCAAATCGTCGTTTGGGCTCGCCGTTATGCCCTCGATAGCGCGGGCCGCATAGTTTTGAATCCGGGTGTTTTCGCTGGCACATGGTGTGCCCGCCGGTTCTGTCATGGGGGCGGCGAAATCGAACGCGGCGAGCTTTGCGGGCGGGATAGGCGCGCGCTGCGATTCGCCCATGCCGACGGCGATTTCAGGCGCCCGCATCATGGCGAGCGGCCGGCTGGGCACAAGGGAGCGGTGCAGCACCTTGGTTTTGTCCGGGCGGAAAAAGCCTTGGTGATGCGCGGCGAGCCAGTGCGCCCGCAGCGTATTTTGAATGCCATGCGGGGCGAGCCTCGCGAGAAGGGCAAAGCGAGCTGCGTGAGGCTTTGCGGATCTGCCCATTGCCGCCGTGATGCCCGCGCATTGGGCAGGCGCCCAACGCGACAGAATCGCCAAGGCCGAGCGGCGATTATAATCGAGATAGTAGCGGCGCAGCAGCATCGCCGCGGCAATCGCGCCATCGATCGCGGAAGCGAAGGCGACGTGGCCCTCCGTGTCCGCCGCGATCTCACCGGCCCAGCGGGCCCGCTTGATGCACCAATAATTATTCAGCTTCACGCAACGCGGCAGATCAAGCAAGCCGGTTCCGGCGGCGAGGTCCGGCTTTGTTTCTTTGAAAAGGTCAAGGTTATCGCTGGCTTCGGTCAGCCAATTCGAGACCGCCCGCCTGTCCGGTTCAAACGTTACATCGGCGGGCGGGGCGGCCAGCGGCGCCTCACTTGAGGCAGCGATGGAGGCTTGCGCCGTGTCCGTCTTGTTCGCGTCGATGGCATTCGCCGGGCTTGCGCCCAAGGCGAGCAAAACGAGGCTGAAAATTCTGGAAACCATGACGCGGGCAGGATCACAAGAAGGTGCGGAGCTTTTGGATAAGATCATACGGAGCGGGACACGGGCGGAAAACCGGTTCGCATTTGCGTCATCCCGCTCTAACGCG
Organism: uncultured Methylocapsa sp.; assembly: GCA_964440215.1. Taxonomy (GTDB): domain Bacteria; phylum Pseudomonadota; class Alphaproteobacteria; order Rhizobiales; family Beijerinckiaceae; genus Methylocapsa. Next base: position 5,539 of record CAYTRB010000115.1, on the reverse strand, counting down.
AAAGAAGGTCATCCGCCGGCACGCATGAAAAGTTCATGAAACGATCAAGCACGCCGCCCCCACCGCCCGCGTCAATCCAATCGCGGCTGGTGAAATGAATCTCGGCAAGGCATGGGGCCGGGAAATGGCGGAGCGGGGCATCAAGGTTTTGGCCATCCACGAGATAACGCACGAATTGCGCGAGACCCGGATTATGTCCGACGATCAGCAAGGATTGTATGGACGCCGATGTGTGTTCAAGAAGGTCGCGAAAGACATCGACATCGGCGCCGTAGAGCAAATTTTCGATCTCGCAGGCGGGCTTTCGCGGAAATTTCTGCAGCATGCCATCGAGCGTCTCGCGTGCTCGCCGGGCCGGCGAAACAAGGGCTAGATCCGGAACGAGACCGGATGCGTGAGAATAGGCGCCCATGCGCGCCGCGTCGGCGTATCCTCGCGCGGTCAATGGTCTTTCAAGATCGCCTTGGGGCGCCGGAGCTACGGCTTCTGCGTGGCGAATGAGGAGGAGCCGTAGCATTGCGCAAGGGTACGCTCGAGGGAAATTGCGGACGGATTTTGGTGCCGTCCCTTTACAAGGCGACAGGCGCTGATCCTTGGCGGGATCAAGGTCCAGTTCGCCCGTTGATGCAATTTAGCCCGCCAAGTGCCCGAGCGAAAGGAAAAAAGCAGCAGAATCGGCAGTGAAAACTCTCGCTTCCGGCGCGCTTAAGCGTATCGGGCAACCGGATCGCGCGGCCTTCGCCGTACGATACCGTCCAGTTCACTTTCGCAAAGTCTCGCAAGTCCCTTTCGCCAAGAGACATTGCAGCTAAAGTCTCGCGAAACGGGGTGTTCAGGCACTTTCGCGATGGTCGAAAATGTTTGCTGCTTTGCGTGCGGTCTCGGACAGGCGATCGATGTTTTCGACGGCGGTTTGGCTTGCCGTTTCCGTCGCTTTCACGGTGCTATTCACCGAATTGAGCCACGCGTCTTGATAGGTCTTGGTTATTTCGGCCGGGAAGGACGTCAAAAATTCATTGAACTTTTGCGCATGCTTCACCGCATGTTCAAATGTTTCTTTCACGAAGCTCGTCTGGATCGCAACGACTTCGTCGATGCCACGCGCGTTGCGCAGTTTTTCCAGGGTTTGCGTCGCATGTTCTAAGGATTGCTTGGAGATATCGAAAATTTCACTGGCGATGGCTTGCAAGTTTTTCGACGTGGCATTGAAGGCGTTCAATGCACTTTCCGCCGCGTTCGCCGGGCCTTCGTTGCCCGGGGGTGTTGCCTGCTGATCCTGTTGTGACATTTTTTTCTCTCCGTTTCGGATGTCCCCATCCTTCCAATCGGGGATGTCTGTTAACGGCTGAGGCGCGCAAGGGTTGCGAGAAAGGGCAAAATTCTGGCTTCATGCACGGATGACCAACACCGAGCATTTCGCGTGACGGACAATCGTCTTGGCGTTCGAGCCGATGAGATAGGTCGCCATGGAAGGCCGGTGTGACCCGATCACGATCAGATCGGCGCCCCACTCTTCGGCTTCGGCCAGGATCTCGACATAAATACCGCCGAACCTGACGTTATGGGAAATACTGTCCTTTGGAAAAGCAAGACCGGCACTGATTTGTTCTAGGGCTTGAAGGGCGCGCTCTTCTTGCGATTTGTCAAATTCGGGCGGAACATATTCCATGAAACTCGCGGGCAGCAGGGTTTCGACCGTGACAAGCCGCAGGGCGCCCTTCGACGTGAGCCCGAGTTCCACCGAGGCATCCAAGGCCGACTTCGAAATTGCCGATTCAGTGAGGTCGATTGGGATCAGTATCTTTTTGAACATGGAAAAGGCCTATGTGCTTTGGTTATGAACCGTTCTGCCTCCCGGGACCGAACGGGGATGATGGCCAGGCGCCGTCTCGCTGTCTGCGCATGCCGGGAGCAAATGGGTTCGCTTCATCGATCGTATGTAGCTCAAAATCAAAGATGCGGGGCGTGTCTAGATCAAAAGCGCCGAGCCATTTTTAGCAGGATCAGGCCCCGCTCCCCGTTTCCCGCAAAGCATCGCCGACGGCGGCAAGCGCCGCTTCGGCGGCAGTCCCATGCGGGCCTCCAGCTTGCGCCATGTCGCGGCGGCCGCCGCCGCCCTTGCCGCCAAGTTTGACCGAAGCGGGGCGCACCAGTTGGACAGCGTCGAAGCGCCCTGTCAAATCCGGCGTGACGCCGACCACGACACCGGCCTTTCCGTCGCCGTCGATGCCAACGATCGCGACAACCCCGGAGCCGACGCTGAGCTTTGCTTCATCGGCGAGCGATTTGAGATCCTTCATGGCGATCCCGGATACAACGCGCGCGAGATATTTCACGCCGCCGATGTCTTGCGCGGCTTGCGGACCTCCAGCCTCGCCGCCGCCCATCGCGAGTTTCCGGCGCGCGTCGCTTAACTCCCGTTCAAGTTTGCGGCTCTCGTCAATGAGACTAGCCAGGCGTTTGTCGGCTTCCTCTTCGGGAGCCTTCAAAAGCTCGGCGACGTCATGCAGCTGGCGGGCCCGCGCGTTGAGATAGTGGCGCGCCTCGGCCGCCGTCTTGGCTTCGATGCGGCGGACACCGGCCGCGACCGGGCCTTGCGACACAATCGTGATGATCCCGATATCGCCGGTGCGCGACACATGGGTTCCGCCGCAAAGCTCAATGGAAAAGGGCGGTTCTTGCGAGTCGGGCGGACTCTCCTCGCTGGCGTGCGCATGGCCCATCGATACGACGCGAACTTCGTCGCTATATTTTTCTCCAAATAGTGCCCGGGCGCCGGTTCCTATGGCTTCGTCGATGCTCATCAAGCGGGTCGCGACGGGTGTGTTATCCAGCACGGCGCGATTGGCGATGTCCTCGATGCGGGCGAGTTCGTCGAAGCCGATCGGCTTATGATGGGTAAAGTCGAAGCGCAGCCGGTCAGGCGCAACGAGCGATCCCTTTTGCGCGACATGGCCGCCAAGGACCTGGCGGAGCGCCTCGTGCAGGAGGTGCGTCGCCGAATGATTGGCGCGCACCGCGAGCCGGCGCGCGTGATCGACGGCGAGCTCAAGGGCAAGCCCGACATGCAGCTCGCCTTCCTCGACCACGCCTTCATGGACAAAAAGAGCCCCAAGTTTTTTCTGCGTATTGTCGACGCGGAAGCGAATCCCGCTTGCGTGCATGACGCCCATGTCGCCGACCTGACCGCCCGATTCGCCATAAAAAGGCGTCTGATTGAGGATGACGGAGCCGGCCTCGCCGGGGCCAAGCGACGGGACTTCCTTACCATCCTTGAGGATCGCGGCGACGAGGCCCTCCGCGTGCTCCATGTCATACCCCAAAAACTCGGTGGCTCCGGTCTTTTCCTTGATGGCGAACCATAAGGCCTCGGTTGCCAATTCGCCGGAGCCGGCCCAGGCCTTGCGTGCCTCGGCGCGCTGGCGTTCCATCGCCGTTTCGAATCCTTCGACGTCGACATGCAGCGTGCGTGCGCGGAGGGCGTCTTGCGTGAGATCGAGTGGAAAACCATAGGTGTCGTAGAGTTTGAACGCGACACTTCCGGGCAAGGTGCCGCCCTGCGGGAGATCGCGGGTTTCCTCGTCAAGGATCGAAAGGCCGCGCACGAGGGTGTCGCGAAACTTCGTCTCTTCGAGGCGCAAGGTTTCTATGATGAGTGCTTCGGCGCGCAAAAGCTCGGGGTAGGCCTGACCCATTTCCCGTGACAGCGTTGGCACGAGCCGCCACATCACAGGCTCCTTGGCGCCGAGCATTTGGGCGTGGCGCATGGCGCGGCGCATGATCCGGCGCAGCACGTAACCGCGGCCTTCGTTCGAGGGCAAGACACCATCGGCGACGAGGAAAGCGGCGGCGCGCAAATGGTCGGCGATAACCCGGTGGCTCGCCTTTTGCGGACCATCGGGATCAACGCCAGTCACCGCTGCGACCGCGAGGATCAAGGCGCGCATGAGGTCGATGTCGTAATTCGACGTGACCCCTTGCAGGAGGGCGGCGATCCGTTCAAGACCCATGCCGGTATCGATCGATGGCCGCGGCAAATCGATGCGGCGGTCAGGCGCGACTTGCTCGAATTGCATAAACACAAGATTCCAGAACTCGAGAAAGCGATCGCCATCTTCATCCGCGCTGCCTGGCGGACCGCCTTGGAGCTTATCGCCTTGATCGTAGAAAATCTCGGAACAGGGGCCGCAGGGACCGGTGTCGCCCATGGCCCAGAAATTATCCGAAGTCGCGATACGGATGATCTTTGAGTCGGCAAGCCCAGCGATCTTCTTCCACAATTGGTAGGCTTCATCGTCGTCGTGATAAACGGTCACGAGCAGCCGGTCTTGGTGCAAGCCGAATTCGCGGGTGATCAATGTCCAGGCGAGCTCGATGGCAAGCGGTTTAAAATAATCGCCGAACGAAAAATTCCCGAGCATTTCAAAAAAAGTGTGATGGCGCGCCGTATAGCCGACATTGTCCAAATCATTGTGCTTGCCGCCCGCCCGCACGCATTTCTGGGCGGACGCGGCGCGCGTATAGGCGCGCTTTTCCATGCCGGTAAAGACATTCTTGAACTGCACCATTCCGGCATTGGTGAACATGAGGGTCGGGTCATTTTGAGGCACGAGGGGCGACGACGCCACGATCTCGTGTCCGTTCTTCTTGAAGAAATCGAGAAAGGCCGACCGGATCTCGCTGACGCCGTTCATTTCATCATATCCCTCGTCCGACTCCGTCCCTCGACCATGATCGTTGCAATTGCGCCCGCTCATAGTCCGGCGGATCGCAAGAGATCAAGTTTATCTCGCTTAAGCGTTTTCCGACCGATTGCGTCGCGGCCAAACAGTCTCCATGAAAACGCTTTTCGAAAACGCTTTTCGAAAACGCTTATCGCGCTGGCTCCGCGACAGGCCAACGGCATTCAAGGCACAAGCGCCGCATAGCGCAAGGGTCACGGGCATAAGCGTCACGGGTGCAAGCGACACGTTAGACGAATGCGGCAACGCCGGGCGAAGTTGGCCCGGCGCAAAGTTCATCCCGACTATAAATCCCGCAAATGCGGCGCGATGTAAATCTTAGCTGAATAAATCCTAGCTGCCAGTCTCCCCGGCCGGGCCGCCCATATCGGCTTCATCGAGAATGCGATCGGCAATGAGGCCCGAGTTTTCGCGAATCTCTTGCTCGATGCGTTCGGCGACCGGCGGATTGGCCCTGAGAAAATTCTTGGCGTTTTCCCGGCCTTGGCCGAGCCGCTGGCTGTCGTAGGAGAACCAGGCCCCGGATTTTTCGACGACGCCGGCTCTGACGCCAAGATCAATCAGCTCGCCTACCTTGGATATGCCCTCGCCATACATAATATCGAATTCGACCTGTTTAAACGGCGGCGCGACCTTGTTCTTCACGACCTTGACGCGGGTTTGATTGCCAGTGACTTCGTCGCGGTCCTTGATGGATCCGATCCTGCGGATGTCAAGCCGGACGGACGCATAGAATTTCAAGGCATTGCCGCCGGTGGTGGTCTCCGGGCTGCCATACATGACGCCGATCTTCATCC
>CAYTRB010000114.1:0-10256 GCA_964440215.1 uncultured Methylocapsa sp. | reverse complement strand
ATGTTTGTTCACTATAGCAAGCTAGCTTGCTATGATCAAGTTCAAGATAGTCATAAATCATATGTGTACATCCGATAATCGCGGTCGGCGCTTGATCCGCTGAAAGTATCGCGATCCGGGCGGCTTTGCTCGGTGATTCACACCATCGGAGGTTCATCGATGACCCGCTTTGTTGGATTGGACGTTTCGCAGAAGATAACAGCTATTTGCGTTGTCGACGACGCCGGTCGGAGACTATGGCGGGGCCAGTGCCCCACACATCCAGAACAAATCAGCATTTTAGTCCGCCGGCATGCCGGGGGTGACGCCCGCCTAGGGATCGAGACCGGAGCGATGACACCATGGCTGGCGCATGAACTCCGCAATCTCGGGTTCGAAGCCGTTTGTCTCGATACCAGGCATGCACGTGCCGCCCTTGAGATGCAGATCAATAAGACGAATCAGAACGACGCCGAAGGATTAGCTCAGATGGTTCGCACCGGGTGGTACGTTCGGTTCATGTCAAATCGTTTGACAGCCACCGCGCGTGTGCTCTTTTTGGCCCTAGATGTTTGATCCCGGGCTTTGATGGTGCGATCTTTTCCATAGAATGGAAGGATGCGCTATGGCTCAACCGGAACATGGTCGCCGCATCCTTTGCGGCAGGCTCTTCACCCCCTTCTCCGATGGCGGACCTGAGACTCTTTGACGTTGTTGTCATCGTGGCGTCATTCCCTGTATCTTCGCATTTGGGGAAACATAAAATCTTGCGATGCCGGGGTGCGCCATGAAGATTTCCCTGATCCAGATGAACTCGGTCAGCGACAAGCTTGCCAATATCGCCGCCGCAACCGCGCTCGTCGAACAAGCCGTCGCCGAGGAACGGCCGGACTGGATTAGCCTGCCCGAATGTTTTGATTTTCTCGGCGGCGACCGCACGGCCAAGCTGGCGGCGGCGGAAGCTTTTCCGGGCGGCCCAGCCTATGGCGCGATGCAGACTCTCGCCAAAAAACACCAAATCTACATCCATGCCGGTTCCATTCTCGAAAAACCCGAGACTGGCGAGCGCATCCACAATACCACCGTGGTCTTCGACCGCACCGGCACGGAAGTTGCGCGCTATCGCAAAATCCATATGTTCGACATCACCGCGCCGGATGGAACAAAATACAACGAGAGCGCGGCTTTCGCGCCGGGCCGTGCGATCGTGACCTATCCTTGCGAGGATATGATCATCGGCTGTTCGATCTGTTACGACATCAGGTTTCCGGATCTTTTTCAGGCGCTTGCCGCAAAAGGCGCGGACATGATCGCTTTGCCCGCCGCCTTTACCTTGCAAACCGGCAAGGACCATTGGGAAGTTCTTTGCCGGGCGCGGGCGATCGAGACGCAGGCCTATGTCTGTGCCCCCGCCCAGACCGGCGCCCATACCGTGAAAAATGAAACACGCCAGTCCTATGGCCATAGCTTGGTCGCCGACCCTTGGGGCCATGTCATCGCCAAGGCCTCGGACGGGGCCGGTATTGTCTCGGCGCGGATCGACCGCGCCCTTGTCAAAAAGGTTCGCGCGCAAATCCCGGTCGCGCACCATAAGGTGGCGTTCGATTGAGCGGGATATCTGGCGAGATGATTGGCCGGTATCGCCGCGCGTCCTTGCATTTTTTGCGCGCCGCGATGTTTTTTCTTGCCGTCGTTGGGCCTGGCCTTCCGGCTAAGATGAGCCTTGCTGGTGAGGCGTCCCGCCCCATGGTTTGGCATCGCGGCGAGCTCGGCGATCCCGGATCACTCGATCCGCACAAAGCCGAGACCATGATCGAAAGCAATATTCTCGACGAGCTTTTCGAGGGTCTTGTCACCCTCAACGCACGCAGCGAATTCATCCCTGGGGTCGCTGCGAGCTGGACGGTCGATTCCTCCGGCACGGTTTATGATTTTCAGCTTCGTGCGGAGGCAAAATGGTCAAATGGCGACGCTGTCACGCCGGACGATTTTGTCTTCGCGTTCCGGCGCCTGATGGCGCCTGCGACGGGCGCTCCCTATGCCAATATCCTCTATACTTTGAAGAACGCGGAAAAGATCAACAAAGGGGAATTGCCTGTCGAAGCCTTGGGCGTCCGTGCCTTGGACGGCAATAGGCTTGAAATTTCGCTGGAACATCCAGCGCCCTATTTTATCGCCCAGCTCGCCCATTTCACCGCGAAGCCGCTGCATCAAAAATCGGTAGATGCCTATGGATCCGATTTTGTCCGGCCCGAGCATATGGTGACGAACGGCCCCTTCATGCTGAAGTCATTCACCCCCAACGACCGGCTTGTACTGATCAAGAACCCAGCTTATTACGATGCGGCGCATGTCGCGCTCGACGAGGAAGTTTTCTATTCGCTCGAGGACCGTTCCGCCGCGCTCCGCCGTTTCATGGCCGGCGAAATTCAATCCTACAACGACGTTCCGGTGGAGCAGATTGGTTTCGTGCGCAGCCATTTGGCCGAAGCCTTCAAGGTGACGCCGAGCCTCGGCGGTTACTATTATTCTTTCGACACCCGTCGTAAGCCTTTCGACGACCGAAGGGTGCGCCAGGCCTTATCCATGGCGATTGACCGCGAGTTCCTCGCCGAGCGCATTTGGGGGGGCACCATGGAGCCCGGCTATAGTTTCGTGCCGCCCGGAATTGAAAGTTATGGCGCGCCCGCCACGGTCGCCTGGAAGGACATGGACCGCTTCGAGCGGGAGGACGAAGCGAAAAAACTGCTTGCCGAGGCGGGCTTCGGTCCCGGCGGCCAAAAGCTCGAAGTGGAGATCCGCTTCCCCAATTCGGAAAATCACCGCGCGACGGCGGTGGCGGTCGCCGATATGTGGAAGGCGCTTGGCGTCGAGACGCGGTTGCTTGCGACCGACACCATGAGTCATTACGCCTTCTTGCGGGAAAAACCGCCTTTTGACATCGCGTGGTGGGGCTGGTTCGCCGATTATCCCGACGCACAGAATTATCTTTTTCTTGGTCAGAGCGACAATCAGGGCCTGAATCACGCAAGTTTCAGCAATGAGACCTTCGATAGGCTAATGCAGGAGGCCCAAAGAGAAGTCTCGCCCGAGCGGCGGCGCGCCATTCTGCACGAGGCCGAGGCGCTGCTCCTCTATGAACAGCCATATCTCGTGCTTCTGACCTATAGCTCCCGCAATCTTGTCTCGCCGAAATTGAAAGGCTGGGAGGCAAATACGCTCGACAATCATCCTGGCCGTTATATTTCGGTCGAGCCATGAGAAGCCTCGCTTTGGAACGCCTTGGCGCTGGTGCGCACAGCAAAAACGCGCGAGGCTAGGCGATGCTTCGTTTCTTTCTCGCCCGCGTGGCCATGGCGGTTCCGACTTTTCTCATCATCATCGCGCTTGCTTTTTTTCTCATGCGTCTTGCCCCCGGCGGGCCGTTCGATTCCGCCCGGACACTCGACCCGGAGATCGCCAAAAATCTGCGCCGCATCTATAAGCTCGACTTGCCTCTTCTTGAACAATTCTGGCTCTATCTGCAAAGTCTCGCGCACGGCGATTTCGGGCCAAGCTTGCATTGGCGAGATTTCACCGTGAACCAGCTCTTTGCGACGGCGCTGCCGATCTCGGTTGCGCTCGGCTCGCAGGCGATGCTCCTCGCGATCCTCGCCGGCACGGCCCTGGGACTGGCTGGCGCGATGAGCAAGAGCGGGATTGGCCCGCGCCTTGTCGATGGCGCCGCGCTATTCGGAATTATTCTGCCCGTGTTTGTTGTCGCGCCGCTCCTCCAACTCGGATTTGGTCTCACGCTTCACCTGCTGCCGGTCGGCGGCTGGAACGATGGCGCCTGGCAAAACCAAATCTTGCCGGTGATCACGCTCGCTCTGCCGCAGATCGCCATCGTGGCGCGGCTCATGCAAACGGCATTGAGAGAAGCGCTGGCGATGCCGCACATCCGGACGCTGCGGGCTTTTGGAATGCCCGGTCTTCATATCTATGGTCATGCGCTTCGCGCCGCATTTCCACCGGTTGTTTCCTATCTCGGCCTTGCCGCCGCCAATGTGCTCACAGGCTCGGTCATCGTCGAAACCATTTTCGGAATTCCCGGCATGGGCCGCTATTTCGTCGATGGGGCGCTCGGCCGCGATTACACACTCGTCATGGGCACGGTCGTCGTCGTCGCGGCCGCCGTCCTTTTGTTCAATCTTATTGTCGATCTTGTGCTCGCCTGGCTCGATCCAAGAGTGCGTTATGAATCGAGGCCAGGATGAATGAGCCAGCGCCCGCAATGCCTATCTCCTTTACGGCCGGCGCCACACGCAATTGGCCGCTGCGGGTGAGCCTTTTCATCCTCGGTTCGATCGCGCTTCTTTGCCTTATCGGGCCGCTCGTCTCCGGCCACCCCTATGATCAAGTCTATCGCGACTATGTGCTCGTCCGGCCTTCCCTTTTCGCGCATCCCGATGCCGCCGAAGTGGACAATGCAATTGCCGCAATCGGGCGCCGTATGCATGTGCGTATAATGGCCACGCGCGATGGAGAGACCATCCACATGACGCTTGCGGCGGAAAAACCCGTCGATCCCCGCGCCTTGCGGGCCTTCGAGCGGTCGGATCTGTTCGCGCCCGCGCATATTGTCGCAACCGGAGACGACGGCCGCCGCCTAGAGATCGACGTGCCCTTGAAGCGATTGGTGTTTCTGTTCGGGACCGATGCCAATGGCCGCGATCTTTTCACGAGAGTCCTCATCGCTGGCCGCATTTCGCTTGCCGTTGGCCTGCTTGCCTCTCTCGTGGCCTTGACCATCGGTGTCGCCTATGGTGCTGTCGCTGGCTATGCCGGCGGGCGCATCGATGCTTTGATGATGCGCGCCGTCGAGATCATCTACGCGCTTCCATTCATTTTTTTCGTGATCGTCCTCGTCATGGTCTTCGGGCGTCATTTCGTGCTGATTTTCGTGGCCATCGGCGCCGTCGAGTGGCTCGACATGGCGCGCATCGTCCGCGGTCAAACGCTATCGATCAAGCAAAGGGATTTTGTCGCGGCCGCCGAGGCGCTTGGCGCAACAACCCCCGCGATCCTCTGGCGCCATGTGATTCCCAATGCCGCTGGTCCGATCGCCGCTTATCTCACCGTGCTTGTGCCGCGGGTGATCTTACTCGAAAGCTTCGTATCGTTCCTGGGGCTCGGTGTGCAGGAGCCGCTGACAAGCTGGGGCGTGCTTGTCGCCGACGGCGCCCGTAACATTCAAGGCTCCATCCATCTTCTGATTTTTCCCGCGTTATTCTTGGGCGCCACGCTTGGCGCGCTGCAGAGTCTGGGCGACGGGTGGCGCGCGCGGGGGGCTTGATGGACATTCCAGCTGAGCCCCTCCTGCAACTCCGCGATCTTCGTGTGAGCTACGGTGCAGCGCAGGCCGTCAAGGGTTTAAGCTTGATGGTGAGGCGCGGTGAAACGGCGGCGATCGTGGGCGAATCCGGTTCAGGCAAAAGCCAGACCGTGCTTGCGGCGCTGAGACTACTGCCTCGCCATGCGGGCACGGCGGGCTCGGTGCAATTCGAGGGCACGGAACTTCTTACGCTTTCCCGAAAGCGGTTCAATTCGCTGCTTGGCCGGCGCATCGCCATGGTGTTTCAGGAGCCCATGTCGTCTCTTGATCCCTTGTTTACGGTGGGCTCCCAGATCGGCGTGGTCCTGCAGCTGAAGGCCGGTTTTTCACGCCGCGCGGCCAAGGCCAGAGCACGAGAACTTTTAGACCTTACCGGCATTGATGAGCCGCAACGCCGGATGCATGCCTATCCGCATGAACTGTCCGGCGGCCAGCGTCAGCGTGTCGCAATTGCGATGGCGATCGCCTGCAACCCGGATCTGTTGATCGCGGATGAACCGACGACAGCGCTCGACGTCACGGTTGCCGCGAAAATCCTCGATCTTCTTGCAACACTCAAACAAAGCCTCGGCATGGCGATGATCTTCATAAGCCACGACCTTGGCGTTGTCCGCCGGATCGCCGACACGATCCATGTCATGCACAAAGGGGAAATCGTCGAAACCGGCACCGCAGCCAAGATCTTCGCCAATCCGCAGCACGACTATACGCGCATGTTGCTCGAGAGCATGCCGCGCGCGCGGCCGCATAGCCGGCCGGATGCCCCGGTGCTTTTGCGCGCGGAGAACGTCAGTGTAAAATTTGCCTTGCGTGGCGGTTTGTTCGGGGCAAGGCGCGCATTCACCGCGGTTGACGGCGCCAGCCTTTGCCTCGATCAGGGCCGCACGCTCGGCCTTGTCGGCGAGTCGGGCTCCGGCAAATCGACTCTCGCCCGCGCGCTTTTGAAGCTCGTGCCGGCGAGCGGCAGGATCAGCTTTGACGGGCACGACCTCACCCTGCTCAATAGGGAAGCGATACGGCCGCTGCGGCGCTCCATGCAATTGGTGTTTCAAGATCCCTATGGCTCGCTTTCGCCTTGCATGCGCGTCAGCGACATCGTCACCGAGGGATTGCGCGTGCATGAACCGGCGATCAGCCGCAAGAAGCGCGACGCGCGGGCGGCCCGCGCTCTTGAGGAGGTCCTCCTCGATCCCGATCTCAGGCATCGGTTTCCGCAGGAATTGTCCGGCGGCCAGCGGCAGCGCGTGGCGATCGCCCGGGCGATGATCCTAAAGCCGCGTCTCGTCGTGCTAGACGAGCCAACTTCGGCCCTCGACCGCACGGTGCAAACTGGCATTCTCGCCTTGCTCGAAGATTTGCAGGACGCGCATGGGCTGGCCTATGTCCTGATCAGTCACGACCTCGCCGTGATCCGCGCGGCGGCCGATGAGATCGCCGTGATGAAGGATGGGCGCATCATCGAACAGGGGCCAACGCAAGAGATTGTCGAACATCCGCGGCAGGCCTATACAAGGTCGCTCCTCGCTGCGGCCTTCCAAACCGGAGAGGCATGATGGCTCCTTGATTTTAAGCGATTTGCGTTCGATCGCGCTCTTCCCGGCGAAGGGCAAGCGCGTTGCCGTCCCCCTTGGTCTAAGATTAGCATGGGTTTTATCGCAATACCGATATCCAACGCCGGTTAATGATAACGGCATGAGATGCAAAGAGAATGGCGAGGTGTGTCTGATGCTTTTTGAAGGTCAAACGATCAAGGTCGATGTCCAGGACGGAGGCATTGCCGAGCTACGCTTCGAACGCGGCGTCGAACCCGTCAACAAGCTCGATGCTCTGGCCTTTGGCGAGTTGCGCCGGGCGCTCGACGCCATCAAGGCCAATCCCGCGATCAAAGGTGTCTTGATCACCAGCGCCAAGGATAATTTCATCGTCGGTGCTGATATTTTCGAATTCACCCGCCTCTTCCAACTGCCAGAAAATGACATTGCCGCTTTCGTCGCGGCGAACAGCGAGATCATAACGGCGCTTGACGATTTGCCGGTGCCGACGGTCGCGGCGATCCACGGTCTCGCGCTTGGCGGCGGCTTGGAGGTTGCGCTCGCGGCCGATTACCGGGTGCTGTCGAATAGCGCGAAGATCGGCTTTCCGGAAATAACTTTGGGTCTGTTCCCCGGCTACGGCGGCACTGTCCGCCTGCCACGCCTGATCGGTTTGGGACTGAGCGCGGAATGGATTATTTCAGGCGCGCAGCAAAGCCCCGACAAGGTTGTTCTCGCGGGCGCCGCCGATGCCATTGCCGCGCCGGATATCTTACGCTTTGCCGCCCTCGCGCTTTTGGAGAAGGCGATCACAGGCCAATCCGATTGGCAAACCAAGCGCGCCCGCTTGAAGCAGAGCCTCGGAATTGCCACGGCCGAGGCGGCAACGCTGCTTGCCCCGGCAAAGGCGCAAGCCGCGAAGGCGCTCCCGCATCTGCCAGCGGCACATTTCGCTGTGGCTTTGCTGGAGCAAGCATCAGGTCTTGACCGCGATGCCGCCTTAGCGCTCGAGGCAGAGACTTTCGCCAAGGCCGCGAAGACGCAAGCGGCCTCCTCGCTCGTCGCAATTTTCGTCAATGAGCAGGCCGTGAAAAAGAGCATCCGCCGCTATACGAAGGATGCACCCCCGGTGCGCAAGGCGGCCGTCGCGGGGGCGGGCATCATGGGCGGCGGCATCGCCTATCAGAGCGCCTCGCGCGGCGTCCCGATTATCATGAAGGATATTGCCACGGCGGCCCTCGATCATGGCATGACAGAAGCACGCAAACTCGTCGCCAAATCGGTGGAGACGGGACGCCTCGCCCAAGACAAAGCCGATGCGATCCTTGGCTCCATCACGCCAAGCCTCACCTATGAGGGATTCGACAATGTCGATGTCGTAATCGAGGCCATCGTCGAAAATATCACGGTCAAACATACGGTCCTTCGGGAAATCGAGGCATTGACCGGACCCCGCACGATCCTTGCTTCGAACACTTCGTCCTTGCGGATCGGCGCCCTGGCGGAAGCCTTGCGGCGCCCGGAAAATTTTTTGGGCATGCATTTTTTCAATCCCGTGCCGAAAATGCCGCTCGTCGAAGTGGTCCGCGGTCCCAGAACATCGGCGGAAGCGATCGCGGCGGTGACCGGCTATGCGGCGGCGATGGGCAAGACGCCAATCATTGTCGAGGATTGCCCGGGGTTTGTCGTCAACCGCATCCTCACGCCCTATCTCATCGCTTTTCTGCGCCTCGTTCACGACGGCGCCAATTTCGTCGAGATCGACAAGGCCATGGAAAACTTCGGCTGGCCGATGGGACCGGCCTATCTGATAGACGTCATCGGCATGGATATTTCGCATCATGTCGTCGAAATCGTCTCGGCGGGCTTCGCGCCGCGCATGGATGTAGGTTACGAGACGGCGATCAATATACTCTTGCGCGCGAGGCGCCTTGGTCAGAAGAACAGCCAAGGTTTTTACAAATATCAGACCGATGCGAAAGGCCGTCCGCGCAAGGACATCGACCCTGAAACGGAACGCCTTCTTGGCGCCGGTCAACCGAATGGCAAGACCCGCTTTGACGAAGAGGAAATCGTTACCCGCATGATGCTGCCCTTGATCCTTGAGGCCGCGCGTTGCGTCGAGGATGGGATCGCCGCTTCGCCGGGTGACGTGGACATGTGCCTCCTCCTCGGCCTTGGCCTGCCGCGCTATCTCGGCGGCGCCCTCAAATACGCTGATTATCTCGGTCTCAAGACTGTCGTGGACGGTGCCGGGAAACGCGAGAGCCTTGGTCCCATCTACAGGCCGAGCGAGCATTTGCGGGCCATGGCCGCTGCGGGGGAAGTTTTTTATCCCCTATAAATGCTTCTGTCCTAAACGCTTAGGCACTTCGCGAGGTCCCATGTTGAGCTTTCATTCCGCCGCCGCCAAGGGAGAGATACCGGTCGCGGCGGATGCCAACACCATTCCACCCGAGGTCAACTGGATCGACGCTCTGCGCCCGGATGCGCGGGAGATCGCCTTCTTGGAGCGGGCGCTCGGCATCGAGGTGCCGACGCTCGCGGCTCTCTCTGAAATCGAATCATCGCGAAGGCTGCGCAGCGAGAAAGATTGGCTCTATATCAGCATTCCCATGCTCTACCGGCCGGAGGGTTTCATACCCGCGTTGACGCCGCTCGGGTTCGTTTTATCGAAGGATCTGCTTCTGACCGTTCGCTTCAAGCCTATGAAGGCTTTCGAGGATTGTAAGGATAATCTCAATAAGCAACCCTTGCAACCGGGCGGTCCAGGCGCCTTGATTAGCGTAGCGGAAGTGATCGTCGATCACGCCGCTGATACATTGGAAGGCATTGCCGGTGATCTCGATCATCTGTCGGAACTCATTTTTGGCGCGAGCCAAGCGAGCGCCCGCCACGGACCGCGCGAGGACGGCGACCGGTTGCGCACGTTGATGCAAAAGATCGGACGCAACGGCGATCTCACATCCAAAATCGAGGACCTCCTTCTCGGCGTGGCGCGCATGTTGCCCTTTATCGCGACCAATGCGGCTTCCTACGTTGAGGCCGATAGCCGCGCGAAACTCAAAAGTCTTCAACGCGACGTCGCATCGCTCAACGATTACGAGAATAATTTGACCAGCAAGAGTCATTTTTTGCTCGATGCCACCTTGGGGCTGACGAATATCGAGCAGAACAATATTTTCCGGATTCTCACTGTCGTCTCCGTTGTCGGCATTCCCCCAACCTTCTTTGCGAGCATGTGGGGAATGAACTTCAAGAACATGCCGGAACTTGAATGGTCGCATGGCTATGAATTTAGCCTTTGCGTCATAGCCTTGAGCGCTCTCGTTCCATTCCTATGGTTCAAATGGCGCGGCTGGTGGTAGATG
>CAYTRB010000113.1:0-10315 GCA_964440215.1 uncultured Methylocapsa sp. | reverse complement strand
GGCCGGGGACGTCTGGAATCTGGAATGCGTTGATCGCGGTTCCCATGATCAGGCTTAGGCGGGTGCTGGTGTCGAGGAACGCCGACATGTAGCCGAAGCCTTTTTCCTGCTGGGAGAAATCGTGAATGGGGTTCACGCTCGGTGTTGCGTTTTCGATTCCTTCCAAGGTCTGCACATAGCGTCCGGTGAAGTAGTATTGGACGCCCGGAAAGCAGTTCGTAGTCGACGTCCCGGGAGCGGGCCCGGTGGATCCGCAATTGCCTCCGGACGTGCCGCCATATTCTAAGAGCGGCGCGATGGTTCCGCGGCTCCCGCCGTAAGGGCTGATACTGCCGCTGTTGTTGAAGACGTTCGTACGGGTTGTGATGTCGACGAGACCGACGGTGCGGAGCCCGAACTCCGCTGGAAGCGCACCGGTGACGAGGGAGATAGTGCCGATCAAATTGGTTTCCAAAACACTCCCAAAGCCGGTGACACCATCGGGCAGCATGACGCCGTTGATTCGGAATTGCACATTGGCGTGGTCGTTGCGGACATGGAGCAGGCCGCTCGCCGCGGAATCTTGCGAGACCCCAGGTGCCTCCAGCAGTATTTTTTCGACCGGCTGGTTGACGCCTTGGGGCAGCGACTGGATATCGTCGTGGCTGATCTCGTAGGAAGTAGTGCCGATGGTCGTGTACAAATTGCTGCGCGCGGCATCGAATGTCTTGGCTTTTTCCGCGAGCAAACGTGCCGCGGTGGCTTCGGATGTCCCGCTGGCTGGTTGGACAGGCGCCTGCGCCGGTCGTGCGGCCGCTTGGTTCTTCGCCGGTTTCTTTTTTGTGGCGACCACATTGACGGTCGGCAAGCTGACAGAGGTTTGCGCGAAGCCCATTCCACCGAGGCAATAGAGCAATGCGAGAGCCGAACTGTTCAGAAGGACCACGCGGCCGACACGGCTGGACATACTCACCCCCATCGCATGGTCTTGCTGTGACACCCCACGGAAAGATCGCGGGGCTCAACTCCGGCCGATATGTAATACTATAACGTTACAGCCAGGCGTGCAGCTGTCAAGGATGGGCCATCACGATTACAGTCTGCGGTTCTGATTCTCGTTGCGTTGTGACCGCAAAGCCACAGGGGGTGCGTTCATAATCGGCCGTGTGCCTGCAAACGGAGCATGGCCAATGGAGATGAACATCCATTCAGAAGTGTTCAATAGAATGATGGATCGTCGATGGGCAAACAACCAAATGCTGTAAAGCTGTCCACCGTTCTTGACGCAATCCGCTGCGTAACTCCCTGATTCTATTACTCCACATCCATTGACCATGATACCGCGCACACGGGGGAACGCCTTGACTGCGTCGCAGCGCCGTGTTTGGGCTACTTCTACAAGTGGTTTGCTGTGTGCCGCCTGCCGGGGGTCTGGAACGAGGTTCGAGGACCGAAGTTCCGGCGCATGATCGTTGTGCGGAGCGAAAGCCGCGGTCATCCCGGAGTACACCATGACGAGCCAAGCTCAGACAATGGCCTTCGATCTGACTGCGTTGATCGCTCCCGCGCGCCCCGAGGATTTCTTCCTCGAACATTGGGAGCGCAAACCCTTTCACCTTTCCCGCGGCGACGCACGCTATTACGACTCCCTTCTCACGAATGAAGATTTAGAGACCATCATATCTTCCTCGGACTTGCGTTATCCCGCGATCCAGCTCGCCAGGAACGGCTCCTATTTTCCCGCGGAGGCCTACACAAAGAATGTCAAGCATGGCAGCGAGTTTTTCAGCGGCGTGCCGGATCTCGGACGCATTCAAACCGAATACCGCTCGGGATCGACGGTGGTGCTGCCGGCATTGCAACGGATCTGGGCTCCCTTGCGAGAGCTCTGCGCATCGCTCGAAAATGAGTTCAGCCACGCCGTGCATGCCAACGCTTATCTTACGCCCGGGAATTCGGAAGGGTTTACCCCTCACTACGATACACATGATGTATTCGTTTTGCAGATTGCCGGAAAGAAGCGATGGCGCCTGTTCGAACCACCGCTGACGCTGCCGCACCGTAGCCAACCCTTCACGCCGGCGGGCTATACGTTGCCAGCACCAAGTCTCGAGCTCGAACTCCAGCCGGGTGATCTTTTGTATCTGCCGCGTGGTACCGTGCATGCCGCCAGCACTTCGGACAGTCATTCCGCGCATGTCACAATCGGGATGACAGTCTACACATGGGTGGAACTCATCTCCGAGCTCGCCGCTGCAAGCAAGGAAATAGCGGGCTTCCGCACCGCATTGCCGCCGGGCTTCGCGGCGCGCGAGGAGCTTAAGAAGACCGTGAAGGAAGGTCTTATCCAACGTATCGATCATTTGCGCCAAACGGGGGATTTCGATCGCTTGATCGAGACTTTTCTGCAGAAGGTCAGGTCCGGACATGTTCGCCCAGGAGGAACTTTCCAGTCCGACGTGAGGGTGATCGGATTGCAGACGCGGCTCAGCGCGCCGGACGCGAGCCGCTATTGCGTAACGACGGAAAACGGCATTGCCATTTTGCATTTCGATGGGAGAAAGTTTGTCCTCACCGATCTCATTCGGGCGACCTTCGACGATATGTGTAACAAAAAGTCGTTCCAGCCAGGAGAGCTGTCAGGCCCTCTCGACAATGATGGCAAGCTGAACCTGGTGCGCTATCTTCATGCAGAACGCTTCTTGACGCTGGCGGATTGAATTCACCATCTCGTCCGCACACACTTTACATCACGAAAAGAGTGGGGCGAGCATGCGTAATGCTCATGGCTGCGGCTCGGCGTTTATGTAGGCCAAGTCTTACGCCGCATGGCAAGCCTTTGTTGCCTCGCAGTAAATTTGCCTCTCTGTTGCTGATTTGTAACACCTCGGCGCGTAATATGATTTTTTTATTTTTTTTCTTACTTCAGTGCTGAAGCCATTGTAGATTGGGCCGAAGCAAGGGGAAACAACCCCAAAGCAAAAACCCGGGTTCGCCTGAGCTCACCGCTCGCGGCAAGGCCGCATAAATATTTGATGGGAGGGTGAGTTGCCTCAGGCCAAGAACTGTGCCGGACCGAGGAGCCCAGCGGATCTTTACAAGTTGCAAAGGCTTCGCAAGGGCTCGGCAGCAAAGCGCATCGCGATCAGCCTCATCGGACTTTATGCGCTTCTGCTTCAGGGCTTTATTGCTCCTCCAGCGGCCGCTCTCGGCTCGCTTGACGAGATAACCTGCACGCAAAACGGCGCTCAATCTAACGGCCCAAGCAGCGAGCGCCACCGCCACGGGCTTTGCTGCATTCTTGCTTGCGCGGCCAGCGGGAGTGTCTTTGTCGCGGCGACAGCGCGCAGCTTCGTTTTCCCGCTGCGGGTGCTTTCCCGCCTTGACTTCGCCCAACCGTCGGCGGCCGTTGCACGTGCCTCAGCGCAGTTCTATCTGCCCGCCCGCGGCCCACCGCAAGCTGTCTGAGCGGCTCCCTCGTCCGGTCTCTGGGACCGGGCTTGGAAATCCACCCGACACCAAACGTACCGAACGCTTGCATCCGCTCACTTTGGAGCAAGTGCTGCTCGCGTGCGCGGCACATCAAACCACTCGCTTGCTTTTGTCAGACAAGGCTGTCGTGCGCCGATCACGGCCCCGGTCTTCTCGCCTAGGAGGGTCATTTGTTTCAGACCAAGGATAACACCGGTCAATCGCGTGGGCATTGGATAGGGAAAGCCGCGATCACGGAAACCTCGACGCTGGCATTGATGGTGGCTCTTACGCTCCAAGCCACACCCGCGCCAGGTCAAGACGCGACCCCAGCACCCGCGCAAGGTGCGCCTCAAACTGCTACTCAAGGCGCTACTCAAGAAATTTATCAAGGTGACATCGAACTCCCGACCGTGGAAGTAACCGCCAATTCCGTGCCGTCGTTCGCGGGGGGGAACGGATGGGCGCCGCCGCCGCCGAGCGCGGGGGTCGGGGCGTCGACCGACATGAACGAGGCGGCGAGTGCCTTTACTGTAACCGGCCAACAGGTCAATGAGCGCATTTTCTCGCGGCCCGGCGAGGCGCTCGAGATCGTGCCGGGGTTGATTGCCACCCAGCATAGCGGCGACGGCAAGGCCAACCAATGGTTCTTGCGCGGCTTCAACCTCGATCACGGAACCGATCTCGCCATATTCATGGACGGCATGCCGATGAACATGCCTACCCATGCGCATGGCCAGGGCTATGCAGACGTCAATATGTTGATTCCGGAGCTCATCGGCTCGATCGATATACAAAAGGGCCCGTATTTCGCCGACGTCGGCGATTTTGCCTCGGCCGGATCGGTCCATATCAATCTGATCGACGCTGTCGATGGGCCGCAGGTGAAGGCGACGCTCGGTAGCTTTGATTATCAGCGTTATTTGGGCATCGATTCTATTAAAGTCGGCGATGGAGATCTTCTGTTTGCCGGGGAGGCTGGCACCTATAACGGCCCGTGGACCCTGCCCGGCGATTTGCTAAAGCTGAATAGCGTCGTGCGCTATTCCCAAGGCACCGACGTGAATGGTTTTTCGGTGACCGGAATGGCCTATGGCAACCATTGGAACTCGACGGATCAAATTCCCGAGCGAGCGGTCCCGGACATCGGCCTTTTCGGCTACATCGACCCGTATGACGGCGGCAATACGGAGCGTTTCTCGCTGTCGGGCCAATGGGCGATGACGGACGGCGCCAACGCTTGGCACGTGAATGCATTCGCGGTGAGGAGCGCCCTCAATCTTTGGAATGATTTCACGTACTTCCTCCAGAACCCAACCCTCGGCGATCAGTTTCATCAGCACGAGACCCGAACTTTCGGCGGGGTTTACGCGTCTTACACGCTGACTGGCAACATCGCCGGCGTTCCCACGGAAAATGAGATCGGCGTGCAAACGAGATTTGACGGGATCAATCTGCTGCTGACCAATACTTATGAGCGGGCGTATCTGTCGACCATCCGGCAAGATATCGTCGATGAAGGCAGCATTGGCGTTTACGCCCAACAAACCGCGCATTGGAGCGATTGGTGCAAAACCGTTATCGGCATCCGGGGTGATTTCTACGCGGCGTCGGACAATGCTGTGAGCCTGCCGATCAATTCAGGCAACCCCACGGCCTTCGTCCCTGGACCGAAGGCCTCCATTATCTTTGGGCCCTTTAATAAAACCGAATTCTACATGGATGTCGGGCAAGGCTTCCACAGCAACGACGTTCGCGGTGTGACCGTTCAGGTCGAGCCGACCGACCCGACATTTAAGCTAAACCCGGGGACGTTCCTGGTGCCGACTCAGGGTGCCGAAATCGGAGTCAGGACCAAAGCGATCGAGAACCTGAATAGCGCGGTCGCTATATTCGGCCTCGACGCGGCTTCCGAAAACATTTTTGACGGGGACGCCGGAGACACTCAGCCGACGCTCCTACCCACTCGGCGAATCGGCATCGAATGGACCAATGATTACCATCCGGTTTCCTGGTTCGACCTCGATGTCGACTTCGCTGACACGAGGGCACGCTTCCTCGGCTATGATTACGCGCAACAACAGACCTATATCTCGCTCTGGGGATACCCGCAGGCGTCAATTGGCAATGCACCAGGCAACTATGTCCCTGGCGCCGCGACGATCGTCGGCTCGATCAAGGCCACGATCGGCGAAAAAACCGGCTGGTTTGCAGGGCTCGAATATCGCTATTTCGGGGTCCGGCCGCTTACGGAAGACGGCGCTTTCTGGTCGCCAGCGACGGGCCTCCTCAATGCGCGCGTAGGGTATCGATTCGACAATGGCTGGACGCTCCAGCTTGACGGCACCAATATCACGGACAGCAAGTCGGACCAGATCACCTATGCCTATGGGTCTCTTCTGAAGACGGATGCGCTTTACTATCAATGCAACGCGCCGGGCTCCACAGTGCCTGTCGCGGTCTGCCAAAATGGGGTCATGGACCGTGTCTTCAAGCCGGTCGAACCCTTGCAGCTGCGACTAACGCTCGTTGGCAAATTCTGAAAACAGGCTGGTTCATTCGCCATCATCAGGCATGCCGGACATGGATGTGAGGATGTTTTTTTGCACGATCATCGCCATGGGGGTGTGTTTCCTCCTTGACTTCAACCGGGATGGCCACGAGGCGGCCATGCCGTACCCCCCGCTCGGCGATGACATGTTCGGCGAAATGATGGACCTCGCGGGCTGCTCCGCGCAACAGAGTGACTACCATGCAGCTTGCATGATCGAGATAAACCTGCATGGCGGCAACCGACAGATCGTGCTGATGGTGATGCGTCTCCGCAAGACGATTTGCAAGCTCGCGCACGGTATGATCGTAGACATAGACGAGCGCCGCGACACAATTGCCATTGTCGCTCGCTTCGTCGCGCGCTTGCTGAATGCCGGTGCGAGCCAGGTCACGAATAGCCTCCGACCGGTTGTTGTAACCGCGTCCTTTCATATAGCGCTCAAGTTCCGCGATGAGCTCGTCATCGAGAGTAACGGTTATCCGCTGCATCGGATTCTTCCTTCCAAGTTGTCACTTGTTCGGCAAGGAGCACTTTGTCCCAATCGAGCCTCCAGCAAGCTTGGCCCTGTGGACGCGTATAGCGGGAAGAGACTCGAAAGTCACGGTTCCGTCGATCTACGGACGGCAGGCGTTTGAAGCGCCAATCATGTTCACAAAGGAAGCTCTCCGCAAACGGATAGGTAAGCTTTATCGAAGCTTAGAAATAGAGCTCTAATACAAGTCTTGTTCTCATATACGTATTCGTTGCGTTTATGTCACAGTGAGAAAATAAATTATGATATAGGCCGGTGAATATTGAGCGTATAATAACATAGAGTAGAGTATTTGAAATGCAAATCTAACGAGGAAAACGCCCATGTATCGTAAAACTCTCTTGGCATCGGTTGGTGCCATCGTTCTCGGCGGGTCCACAGCTTTGGCGGCCGATCTGCCCATGACTCCGCCACCTCCGCCTGTTCCCGTGTTCACTTGGACAGGCATATATGTCGGCGGACAGATCGGCTATGCCTGGGGCAGCGGCAATCTGAACTATTCCGGATATGATCCGTTTGACGCCATCTCTTTCGATAGTGGCGTCAGCGCGGCTCCCAGGGGGGTGATGGGCGGCGCTCATGCCGGCTATAACTTCCAGGTCAACCAGTGGGTGTTCGGCCTCGAAGGCGCGATCGACGGGACCAGCTTGCGCAATAGTGTGACGACCAACCTTTCCGCTTTTCAAGGTAGCACGGTGTCGGCTACCGCCAATTCCGGAATCCAGGGTTCCATTCGCGGCCGCGCCGGCATTGCCTGGGATCGTGCCCTGATCTATGCGACAGGCGGCGTTGCGTTTGCGAGCTTCAACACCAGCTACAATTTCATTGGCAACCTCAACGGAAGTCCCCTCATAAACGGCGGCGGTACCTTCAACGCTTCAAACGACTTTTCGAACACCCGCACTGGCTGGACGGTCGGCGGCGGCGTCGACTATGCCGTGACCGACAATTGGTCGGTCTTCGCCGAATACCGCTATACCGCTTTCGGCACGGTTTCAAACCCCGGGCTTGCCGAGGCAGGGTTTATCGGCGCGCCCGTCCTGACGAGCGCATTGCTTAATGTGAACCGTACGTGGAACCAAAGCCAAGTGGAGGTGGGCTTCAGCTACAAGTTCGGCACTTATGCTCCGGCACCGGTCGTCGCGAAATATTAAGACAAGCATCGCCGCTTGGATTTGATCAGGACTCCCTGACTTTGATCTCAAGCTCATCGTAGCGTTTGAACCTATAGAAAGCGACCGAACCGATCCAACTCAGCACGAAAATGCCGATAATGATGTAGCCAAGGATGCCAAAGTTGTCGTTGATAGCACCGATCGCGCCCCAAAAGCCGCCTCCGCCGGTAAACCCGAGTTCATCGCCGATGAGATTGAGCGTTTCGAGGCCGCCAACCAAAACAGCGACGACAACGGAAACGGCTGTGATCGTCATGTTGTAGTAGAGCTTGCGGATGGGTTTCGTGAACGCCCAGCCATAGGCACCCAGCATCAGCACGCCGTCGGTCGTGTCCACTAGCGTCATGGCCACCGTATACAGCGCGGGGAAAACTAAAATTGTCCCGGCAGACAGCCCGTTTGCTGCTTGCGCAGCGGAGATTCCGAACAGAGCGACTTCGGTCGCCGTGTTGAAGCCGAGCCCGAACAAGAACCCTATCGGCAGCAGGTGCCAGCTCTTGGTCACAAGCCGGAATAGCGGACGAAAGATTCTCGCCAAGAATCCCCGGCTGTTGAGCAGGATGTTGAAGTCGTCCTCGACAAACCGTCCGCCCCGCTTGACGGCCTGAAATGTCCGGTAAACCGAGACGAGCACTACAATATTGACAATCGCTATGGCGAACAGGAACAACGCGGAAACGCTGGTTCCAATAATGCCGACAATAGCTTTCAAGGAATCGAAGCCCCCGATCATGGCCGAAGCGGCGAAGGCCACGACGACCGATAACCCGACCACAGCTGCGGATTGGCCCAAAGCGAAAAAGAGGCCGACGCTCACCGGGCGCTGGCCGGCTTGCATCAGCTTGCGAGTAACGTTGTCGATCGCCGCGATGTGGTCGGCGTCCACGGCGTGTCGCAGGCCGAATGTGTAAGCCAAAAACGCCGTGCCAAGCAGGATCGGAGGGTCGTGGAGAACAGCGAGTGACCACATCCAGACGAGAACGTTCGCGCCTATCAGAAGCGCATAAACGCCAATAAGACGGCTTCGCAGACTTGCGTCGCCCTCAGACAAAATACGTAAAATATAGCTAAGCACAAAACCCTCAAATGCAGCTAACGGAAACGGTCAGCGCGCATGAGGGCGTGCCATACGGGCGCATGAAATGTAGTCGTCGGTGCACCTCGCCCGAGATCGGCCGCATGAAGGATGCGGGTCTTGTGGTTCAAGGGTCACTGCCTGATAGCGACCTTTCCGCTTTCCATGGCCGTTCGTCGGCGGTCCCACCACGTTCCCTCTTAATCCCGAAGGGAATAGCCGCGTGCGACCGTATAAAGTAATGCCTGAATGCACAACCTACAGCCGCGTAAAAATCTAGTCCCGCAGTGAATTTTGAGCACAAAACTGGAAGCTGCTGATTTCGTTTGTCTAAAGATCGATAACCGCCGGCCAGAAGCGATTGGGCTATCGGAAGCACGCTTTCTGCTAGGCCGCTATATTGGATGAACTGAGAGTTTGAGCCGTTATTTAACAGCGCCATTTAGGCATGGCTATGTGACTGGACGCCCAAGGCATCATGCGTTACAGCCTCAAGGGTAGGCGAAATTTCAGAAATCCGCTTACAATCTTCTGGCAATGCGCCAAATGACTGCAGCCCTTCGCTGGGACCGCAGCAAATGCGACGGGGTTCTAACTCCGCCAAATCTTTAATAAGGCGGCATCTCGTTCGGCGCTGGCTGGAAGAATAAGAAGGATTAAGAGGAGAGAACACGAAATGATGGCTATGGACGACGGCCGCCTGGCGATACAGAGCGGGCTACGCGGTTCATCAGGGAGAATTGTGGCGGCTTTGGTGTTTGGCGCGTTGCTTTGTGCGCTTCTTGGCGCGCCTCCTGGCACCAGCCCGGCTGTTGCGCAAACGGCCGCCTCGGTGCCGGAAGCCGGATCGGGAGCAACCCCGCCAGCAGCGGCCGCGCCGGTTTCGCCTCTCGATACGGCACCCGCCGCCGACGCCGCCGCGCCGCCAGCGGAAGCCGCTAAACCGCCGCCGGGCATCACGGATGCCTTGCTGGCTTCCGCCTTGCCGCGCGATCTTTCGCCTTGGGGCATGTTTCTCAATGCCGTCCTGCCCGTCAAGCTTGTCATGGTGGGACTGGCTTTCGCCTCGCTCGCAACCTGGACGGTCTGGCTTGCGAAAACGCTCGAGCTCTGGAACGCAAAACGCTTGGCGCGGCGCGGCCTTGAAGTGCTAGCCAGCGCCACCAGCCTGCGCGCGGCGGAAAAGGAGCTCGCCAAGCAGCCGCAGCAAGCGCGATCTCCCTTGGCGCGGTTTGTCGCGGCAGCTGTGGGCGAAGCCGACCGTTCCGAGGGTCTTGCCTCCGAAGGCGTCAAGGACCGCGCCGCCACTCTGCTGTCGCGCATCGAAGCGCAAGCGGGCCGGGTAATCCTGCGGGGCACCGGGGTTCTCGCGACGATCGGCGCGACGGCGCCTTTTGTCGGCCTGTTTGGCACCGTCTGGGGGATCATGGATAGCTTCATCGGCATATCGAAGACCAACACGACCAATCTCGCGGTGGTGGCGCCTGGCATCGCCGAAGCGCTGCTGGCGACGGCCATGGGGCTCATCG
>CAYTRB010000112.1:0-10321 GCA_964440215.1 uncultured Methylocapsa sp. | reverse complement strand
TGCACGGTTCCCAGCTCGTCGAGCGCAAAGGCGACGATCAGGGCCACAGTTCCGCCAATTGGACGAAGCTTGCTCGCCGACGCTAGGAAGAGAAGGCCCAAAGAGATCGCCGCCATGCTGGCGACGCGCCAAACCGGCTGATCGATGACGATCATTGCAACAAGAATGACGCTCGTGACGATCAGGGAAAACAGGGCCAGCATCGCGAGGCTCAGGATCAAGCTGGTCCCGCGATCCGGTTTGTTGAGGAAGAAGACCAAATATACCGTGAGCGCCGGCTCCGGTGTTTGATAGATTTCCGCCACAAGCGTTGTTAAGGCGCAGATCAACGCCAACCTTATGGCGAACTCGAGCCGCCCTGGAAATGGCATAAGTAGGCGCAGCAGTTCGGCAAGGCGCCCCTCGCGAGACTCACGAACATTTATCGCCATGCTTGACCTCGACGACCGCGCTCGCACCGAGCCTCATGAGCAGTTCCGGCGGATTTTCCAGCCGGACACGTACTGGGAAACGCTGCGCAACCCGCACCCAATTCAACGATCGCTGCACGTAAGGCACCGAACGCGGGAGATTGATGCGCTCATCGTCCAGCACACCCCATCCGATGCCTTCG
This sequence comes from uncultured Methylocapsa sp., assembly GCA_964440215.1. GTDB lineage: Bacteria > Pseudomonadota > Alphaproteobacteria > Rhizobiales > Beijerinckiaceae > Methylocapsa. The sequence goes on along the minus strand of CAYTRB010000112.1, from coordinate 9,708 downwards.
ACGACGCCTTTGATCGGCTGGTTACGATCGATCATCGAAAAGACGGCCGCGCAATCCCCGACCGCGATGGCATGCAGATCGGTTTCCCGAAAGTTGGCGACGGCAAACCACTCCTCCGTGCTAATCAAAGTGAACAATGCCTGAGATGGAACAACCATCTCGCCCGATAAAACAGTCAAGCCGACCACGCGTCCATCGTGCCACGCGCGCACGGTCGTGTCGTCGAGCGCGCGCCGGGCGATCGCGAGCGCCGCTTGGCGTGCCTGTACGGCGGCCACCGCCGCTTCCTCGGTGCCAATGGCGTGAATCGTAGCGGCTTCCTGCTCCCGCGCCTGCTGAAGAGACGTCGCGGCATCACGTTGTGCCGTTTGCGCTTGATCGTATTGCTGGGTCGGCACATAGGCCTTGCCCGCGAGCGGCCGAAGCCGTTCAGCGGTGCGGGTTGCAAGCTCAAGATTCGTCTGCGCGCGCTTTATCTGCTCGGCTGCGATCGCCGCGTTGGATTTTTCCGTCGCGATGGCGCGCCGCCGTGTGTCAAGCGCGCCTATGGCTACTCCCAAATCGGCCTCAGCCTGCTCAACGGCCAAGCGATAGGGCATCGGGTCAATACGAAAGAGAAGATCGCCCTTTGAGACCTTGGCATTCTCAGTCACTGGTAATTCGATAATTCTGCCGCCGACCGCCGCAGCGACGTGAACGACGTCCGCGTCGATCGTGGCGTCGTCCGTAGATGGACGGATCGAGATTCTGTTCTCGACGTAGAGTCCCATGGCTATGCCAATCGCGATGATCGCGAGCGAGACTATCTTTCCGCGGGACGAACGACGGGGAGTGCCGGCCGACTTCATGCTCATTACCCGAACCAGATGAGCCAGGCGAGCGCCGCGACGGCAAGACCGACCGACGAACACACAAAGAGCTGGAACGGGAGAACGCTATTGAGTCCCACGGCGACGAAGATGCCGCGGGCGGCGATCGCTCCAAAGATTCCAATAAGGGCGCATAACATCCATGCCGGAAAAAATGCGCCAAATAGCACAAAGGACGGCGCACCATGACTTGCACATCCGCCAAGAACGCCTGATGCGATAAACACAGGCAGTACGGCTTGATATACCTTTGACGTCCCCTTAACTGCGAACGCAAAGGTATCCTTGTATGACTGACCGTGCCCCTTCGAGCAGCGATTAGTTTGCAGTATCATTGTCGCCACACAGCGCCGGATGGGTTTTGACCCGGCAGTCAATAAATGCGGTCATATCAAAGCGGGTGGTGCCGAGGTCATCTCGGATGACTAAACCCCGCGGTCGGACCGCGCAAAGTGACAGGACAACGACCGCAGCAACAATCATAATCATTGCGATCCCTGGAGGTCCAGCGGCCGAGCTAGCGTAATGCGTGCCGCCGTCGTCCAGATCACGCAAGCATTGAGACCGCGAAAGCCACAAGCACCACGCCATGTCAGGCTGAGTACACCGTTCCCCCCGAAGGATCTCATGCTTTCAAACTCCAGTCGAAATGTTCAGCGGAAGCCGAGATGATCACTAGAATTTATGCCGTAGCGAGGCACCTTCGCAAATGCAAAGCAAAAAAGCTCCCAGTAGAATTTATTTACGCTACGCGTATTAGCTTTTTATTTACAAATTCGCCAATGCCAAGTGACGAGAGTTCACGGCCATAGCCGGAGTTCTTCACACCACCGAATGGCAGATCAGGCGCGGTCCAGGTCGCTTTGTTGATAAAGACCATGCCCGTTTCGATCTGGCGCGCAAGTCGCTTGCCGCGCTCGGTATCCTTGGTGATCACCGATCCGCCAAGCCCATAGGGAGAATCGTTCGCCAGCTTGATTGCCTCATTCTCGTCCTTGACACGGAAGATAAGCGCCACCGGAGCGAAGAACTCCTGATAGTAAGCCGGATTCTCTGGTTTTATGTCGGTCAGAATCGTCGGCTCCAGGAAGTAACCCGGCCGGTCTAGCCGTTTGCCCCCCAAAAGTACTTTCGCGCCTCCATGAATCGCTTCGCCGATCTGCTTTTGGACAAGATCAAGCGCCCCTTTCGTGCATAGCGGCCCAAGCGTCGTCTTCGGATCCATCGGATCACCAGGAAGTAAATTCTTCAGCTCGTTCCGAAAGCGCTCAAGAAAGGTGTCAGCTATCTTTTCATGAAGGATGAACCGTTTAGCAGCGACACAACATTGTCCCGTGTTGTTTATGCGTCCCCATACGCCCCACTTGACGGCCGTGTCCATGTCCGCATCGTCCAGCACGATAAAGGCATCGCTACCACCGAGTTCCATCGTGCTCTTTTTGAGAGCCTTACCAGCTTCGGAAGCAACGGCCTCGCCAGCTCTCTCGCTGCCCGTCAGGGCAACGCCCTTGATCCGTTTATCCGCGATCACGGCAGCAGATTGCTCGTTCGAGATAAAAACATTTGTATAGACACCCACCGGCGCGCCAGCATCTCGAAATAGCTTTTCAAATGCTAGCGCGCACTGCGGCACATTCGGGGCATGTTTCACAACCAGTGTATTGCCCGCCATGAGGTTCGGCCCAGCGACACGCGCCAATTGATAAAAGGGGAAGTTCCAGGGCTCAATGCAGAAGAGCACACCCAGTGGTGTGTTTTCGATAAACGCCTCGCCCTCATCTACATCGAGCTTCTCGGGTGCCAGAAACTTCTGCGCGTTATCGGAATAATAGTCCAAGATATCCGCGCTCAGTTCGACCTCCCCTCGGGCTTCTCGGAACAATTTACCCATTTCAATCGTAATGGGCTCTGCAAACTCGTCAACTTTATCACGTAGAATCGAGGCTGCCCTCTTAACAATCGCTTTGCGCTCTGGGAGGGATCTCAGACTCCAATCGTTTTCATATGTCCCTTCGGCCTTAGCAAGGATCTCCTCCAGTTGCGCGTCTGTGTGCTCTTTAAAAGTTCGGACCAGCTTATCCGTATACGGATTGATTGTTTGGTACGCCATTGGAATACCATCTCCTCTTAGCCGACTAAGTTAAACGACTACAAAAGGGTACATCCGACAATCTTATATATGTCTCATATATGGGGCGCATCTATCCCTGGCCAGGTGAATGCGCCATACCTCTAAAACTATCATAGAGGACAATTTCCTCAAAGCCAGTCGGACGCCTCCAAAAGCCATATGCGAATCGCAATGAGATTGATCCAATGGGTCATGCCGCAAGCTGAGCGCTGACACGGCCCAACGAATGCTTTGGTTGGCCTGCGCAAATCATGGTATTTGGGCGGCCCTATCACCGATCTCAAGTACCGCTACGTGTTCCCGCTCGTCGACAGCACGGCGCCGACCAGTGTCATCTACCGCGGCGAGGCCAATGCCAAAGCAGAGCGGGTCGAGCGGATGCTTAATGAGTATCTGCCCCCGCAGGTGCGCGGCCTTCCCAATGCACTCAATTGGAAAATATTGCCATTGCCCGGGAACACGGGCATGGCGCCTGAGCTCACTGGGCCAAAGCAGGCGTTGCGCAAAATTGCCTCGATCAAGTCCACTAGCTCAACGCCGTTCGCGCGCTTCCTTCCTGATCTCGGAATCGCCTTGGTGCGCGGTAAGGACGGCCACACGCGGCTCTACAGCCTCGTGCGCAACCGCGAGCACGCCAACGTGTCCTGGATGTTTGGAGAGTCAGAGCGCTTGGCCCTACAGGAGGACTCGCTCAGCGTGCGGGCTGGCGTGCTGGGCGCTTACCCCAACATGTTCTTCGTGGTGCCGGAATCCGAAATCGACCTGTTTTCAAGCACCGTCGCACGCGTCAAGTCAGCGGCTGACTACGAGCGGCTGGTCGACAACTTCGGCGTGCGGCGGTCAAACGAAAACTTCTGGTCGGTCTACGACGCGATCAACGCAACCCACGTCGCCAGCGATCCCGTGCGCTCACGCATCTTGGATTTCACCCGCTGTGGGCTCGAGGACAAATCGCGAGGCCGCTTTGACCAAGGCGTAAGTGAATATTGGCCTCGCTCATCTCACCTACAATATGAAACGAATGATCTGGCTGACGATGCGACCGCCTCCCGATGCGCTGTCGGTTTGATTATGCAAAACGTCATACGGCGCGCTCCGCCTTTTTAACGGCGATCGCCGTTTGCCTTCCATCGCGCGACATCCAAACCTACGATCGGCCATTCGGCGGCGCCCTTGGACCGGCACCGCCGCTGGGGACCGCTTGATCCGTCGGCGAATGGTGTAATTCCTGATCGGGCGCGCGTAGGACGTCGTCACGGCGGTTGATCACGATCCTGATCGTCGCCGTCATGCCGGGTTTAAGCAAAAGGCCCGGATTGGGCACGCTAATGACGACATCATAGGTCGCGAAGTGTTCATTCGTCTTTACCGATGGGCCAATCTGCGTTACCTCGCCAGCGAAGGCATGGCCCGGTAAGGACTCGACCGTGAACGAGGCCTTATCGCCGAGCTTAATTTCGTCAATGTCGTTCTTGCTGACATTGGCGTCAACGCCAATAACGGTGAGATCTGCCGCGACGAGGAAGAGCGGCGTTGTCTCTAAGCCCGCGGGGACTGTCTCGCCTATTGCAGCGTTGCGCGAGACCACTGTTCCATCAATCGGTGAAACGATATCGGTGTCGCCGAGACTAGTCTCGGCAGCATGGAGCGCTACTTGAAGCTCTGCGACCGTTGACTCGTCAAGCTTCAATTGCGGCTGCGCCTGCTTATAGGCCCTGCGTGAATTGTCGAGCGCTTTCCGGGAAATGGTCCGGCGCTTAGAACGCCATGAAGCCCGCTCGAAGGCCGCTTTCGTGTGGGCGAGATCCGTTTTGTCCTTATCGAGCCGATCCTCGGCTGCCGCCAGATCGGCGGTGGCCTGATTCAACACGGCTTGATAGGGGTGCGGGTCAATTTTCGCGCAGATCTGGCCCACCTTCACTTTCGTGCTGGCGGCGCAGTAGAGCCCTTGAATCACACCGGACACGCGGGCGCCGATTGGCGCCGTTGCCATGGGAACGACGCCGCCGCTTATGGTTACGGTGCGGACGACTGAGCCAAGTTCGATCTTCTGGGTCGCGTAGCGAACGGTGGTGGTGCGATGTGTCGACCAATAGAGCCAGCCACCGCCGCCGCCGAAAGCCAAAACGACGAGGGCGATGGCGGCGGGCGGTATTCGCCAATGGGCAGAGACCCAACTGGCAGCCGTTTCGGCCGGCGCGCTGGGATGTCTCGACTCGATCCAAGCCCGACCGGCGCCTGTCCTTACAGCCCCCCCTTTGACTGGATCGAGAATCCGATAGGCAAACAATTTCACCCGATCGTTCACGAGGAACCAAGCGACGGCATAGCCCCAAACGAACAGCGCCCAACCCCAGCCGAGGGGCGTCATGAACACCCCATAAACTGCGATAATTGTTGCTAATACTTGCGTGCCGAGCACCGCCACCCATAGAATCCGCGCGGGGCGAATGGACCAGAATGGGCCGCGGGTGCGGGTCAGGAAGATCGTCAAATGTCCGGCCACGGACAGCTTCAGATACATGAGCGTTTGAATGTGCGCGCGGTCGAGCTGGAATACGCGCTCGCCAAGATAAAACAGGCCAAACGCGGACACGACGCCGACGACGCCCAGCACCGTTGCTATCCCCAGCACAAGACGCATGTTCCAGGACTCGGGCTGATCCTTGTAATGAACGTTGTCATAGGCAATGGACAGGATGGCGCCGTCGTTGAGCAACGCCAGCATCACGATCATCACCGCCGTCAGCGGATAAAAGTTAAAGATCAGGATGGACAGAGTCATGAACAGAAGCACGCGCAGCGTCTCGGCGATGCGGTAGATCGCGTAGCTGTTCATCCGCTGGAAAATCTTCCGGCTCTCCTTGATCGCGTCAACAATGACCGATAGGCCGGGTGTCATCAGCACGATGGCTGCCGCTGCGCGCGCCGCATCCGTCGCGCCGGAAACGGCGATACCGCAGTCGGCCTTCTTTAGCGCGGGGGCGTCATTTACCCCGTCGCCCGTCATTCCGACGATGTGACCGCCTTGCTGCAGGACATCCACAATGTGGAATTTGTGTTCGGGGAATACTTGGGCGAAGCCATCCGCCTTCTCGATCGACTCGGCCAGCGTCGCCGTCTCGTGACGCTTCGTGTCGCCGAAGCCGCTGGCATCGAGGATATTCGTACCCATCCCTAGTTTCTTGGCGGTTTCCCGGGCAATGGCCAGTGCGTCGCCCGTAACCATCTTGACGCTTACGCCCATCTGCCGCGCCGTCGCGATGGTTGCCTTGGCATCGTCTCTTGGCGGATCGAACAGGGGCAACACACCGAGAAACTGCCATTTCCCGTCTCCCTCGGCCCGCGCCACCCCCAATGAGCGAAAGCCGCGCGCCGCGAAGTCATTGACGGCCTTCTCGACGGCGGGCTGCACCTGCGCGGCATTGACCGATAGCTCCAAGATCACCTGCGGCGCGCCCTTGGCGACCTTGAACTCCTTTCCGTCCGCGTCTTTGACGGTGGCTTCGGTGCGTTTATGCACCGGGTCGAAGGGCTGGAAATGAACCACCTGGTAGCCCTTCAAGGCCTGGTCACTCTTCAGGCCGCCCAACACGGCCAGATCAATGGTGTCCTTATCGTCCGCGCGCGACGCCAGCGCGGCGTTCAGGATGACTTGATCGGTAGGGATGTCGTTGACGCTGAATGGATCGCCCAGCGTCAACTTGTTCTGGGTCAGGGTGCCCGTCTTGTCCGAGCACAATATGTCCACGCCAGCGAGTTCCTCGATGGCCGACAACCGGGTCACAATCGCCTCTTTTTTGGCGAGGAGGCGCGCACCGACCGCCATGGTCACCGAAAGAACCGTGGGCATCGCCACGGGGATCGCGGCCACGGTCAGCACCAAGGCGAACTGCAACGTCGTGAGGATGGGGTCGCCGCGGAAAATCGCCGTGGCAATAATCACCGCCACCAAAACCACCGCGAGAATGATCAGGTAGTCGCCAATCTTCAGCACCGCGCGTTGAAAATGGCTGACAGTGTGCGCCTCCTGCACCAGTTGCGCCGTCTTGCCGAAGTAGGTCTTCGCACCCGTGGCATAGACCAGTGCGCCGATTTCGCCCTGACGAATGATCGAACCGGAAAACACGGCGTCGCCCGACTTGCGCGTGGCCGGCAATGACTCTCCCGTCAGCGCGGATTGATCCACCTCCACGGGGTCGCCTTCTAACAAGCGTGCATCCGCCGGTACAATGTCTCCGAGGCGCAGGCGGATGACATCGCCCGGCACCAACTCACGCGCCGGCGGATCAATCCACTTGCCATCCCGTTTTACCCTGGCCTTGATCGCGAGCTTCGCCTTCAGCGCAGCGATGGCGTTGCCCGCCTGATGTTCTTCCCAGAATCCGACGACGGCGTTGGCCAGAAGCAGAAGCAGGATGATCCCAAAATCCGGCCAGTGCCGCGCTACCGCCGAGAGGATCACGGCCGTTTCGATCATCCACGGGATGGGACCCCAAAAATAGGTTAGGAATTTCAGGAACGGATTGGTATCCTTTTCTTCAATTTCGTTCGGCCCATATTGGGTCAGCCGTTTTTGCGCCTCGGCTTGACTGAGGCCGTCTGCCGACGATCTTAATTGTTTTTCTACCTCCAGCAGGGGCAAGGATTTCAAATCGTCCTTTCCATTGGACGTTGATACAGGCTTCGAAATGGGAGCCTTGGGCTGGCCGGCGTCTGGTTCCATAATGGGTAGCCTTTCACCGCCGTCGTCTCGCGTTGACATATGTCCAACCCCACGCTGAGGCCTGTGGTTACGAACCGAGGTCGTGCAAAGCCATAAAAGCCTTATAGAGGACGCGCGGGTCGAACTTTCCCTGGTAGACAGCTGGTGGTTCCCGCTTCAAGCCGAGCAGCGCATAGACGGCGGTCTGCGCCGAGCGGATCGAGTATTCCACGGTGAACACCACATCCTCAGGCAACTCGCAGAACTGACCCATGAAGGCCAGATTTTTCGAACCCTTCGGGACGATTTGCGGCCTGTCACCCTTTTCGCGCCGGAGGAACTGGCTGGTAATGAATGGCATCATGCAAGGAATGCAAATGGAGGCCTCCAGTATCTTGGATGCCTCCGCCTCGATATGCAGATGTCCAAGGACTTCACTCAGAATCTCGCGGCCGGTGCAGGCCGACATCGGCTTCTTGATGAAGTTCCCGGGCTTATCGACGGACAGGCCGTAGCCCCAGAACACGCTGACGCCGTCGGGCTGGCCGATGAAATGCGGCTGGTGTGGGATGACGATCGAAGCAAGCCAGTTGGAGTCCGGGAAAGTGATCAAACCGCCCTCCCCAGCCACATTGCCGGTGAGGTCCCGGACGATGTGGAGGAAGGTTGGATCGTGCAAGGTCGTCGTGAACGACACCCATTTGGACTCGTCGATATGATCGGCGAAGGTCGATGGGCGTCCGAACTCGGGCCGGCCCGCGGCCACTTTCTCCCAGAGTGTCCAAGCGCCGCCGTCTTCCTTACCGTTGAGCACAGGCGCCGCGTCCATGGCGCCAAGACTGGAGGCCTCGGTCATCGAGCCCAGCGTGACCAAAACATAGTCGCCCGCGCCGACCGCGATCTCACTGGCTCTGCCGTCCCGCTGGCAGGCGATCTTCGTCACGGTCAATTCACCGTCTTGTTCCCTTAGCGCAAGGTCGGTGACACGGGTATTAAGTTCGAAGCGGACTCCGCGCTCATCGAGCCATTTCTGCAGCGGCCGCACCATCGAATCGTATTGGTTGTAGGCGGTGCGCATGATTCCTTGCAGGCGGTCGAAGCCGGCCACCATATGGGCGAACCGCACCATATAGCGCTTGAACTCCACCACACTGTGCCACGGCTGAAAGGCGAAAGTGGTGCACCACATGAACCAGAAATTGGTCTGGAAGAATGTGGGATCGAATTGATCTGCAATGCTGGTCATACAGAGCATAGCTTCGGGTTCCAGCGCCAGACGCTCGATCGTCAAAATGTGTCTTTCGCTGAGCCCGAATGGGGGCGCCGTCTGCCGGCGGCCATCCTGGACGAGGCGCGATTTGGACGAGGTCTTCATCGTCTCGTTCCAATCAAAGATTTCTTGAGTGACCGTTCGGCTCGTGTCGAGTGTGGGGATTGAGGAGAATAGCTCGTAGGTGCAGAGGTATTTGCTTTCGAGCATCCGGCCGCCGCGCAGCACATAGCCGTTCTGCGGAGAGCCAGAGCCATCAAGGCTTCCACCCAGCTTGTCGAGTTCCTCGAGGATGGTGATGTTGTGGCCCAGGACATCGCCGTCACGAATCATGAATGCGGCTGCGGCCATGGAGGCGATCCCGCCGCCGACGAGATAGACTTTGGCCGTGCTCCGATCCGGGTTTTTGCCGCGCGAAGACAAACGGTTGGAGGCGTGATCCGCAAGTGCCATAATGGACCTCCTTACCGCATACCTCGTGGAGCAGACCTATTTGCTGACTTAATGACCGGAAGGCTCGATGTCATGCGATCGCGTGCTGCCCGCCATCCACGGGAATGATCGTGCCGGTGATGCGGCGCGCGCCGTCACTGACCAAGAACGCAGCCAGAGCGCCGACGTCATCGACGTCCACCAGCTGGTGCTCGGGAGCAGCGGCGGCCTCCGCCGCCAGCAGTTCATCGAAGCGGTCGATCCCGCTAGCGGCTCGGGTACGGATAGCCCCAGGAGAGAT
>CAYTRB010000111.1:0-10339 GCA_964440215.1 uncultured Methylocapsa sp. | reverse complement strand
GCGGCGGATCGATCCAAGACAGCAAGAGCGGATCGGTTGTTCCCCATTCCGCGCAGTCGAGCAACAGGGCTGCGAGATCGGCAGAGCGAATCTCGGGCTCAGTGAAAGCGGGGAGACTCTGGGTTTGCGGTTCGTCCCACAGGCGAAAGCAGACGCCGGGCTCAGTACGGCCAGCGCGGCCCCGCCGCTGATCGGCGGCGGCGCGAGACGCACGCACAGTCTCGAGCCGCGTCATGCCGCCGTCCGGCTCAAAACGCGGAACGCGCGCAAGACCGCTGTCGATGACGACCCGCACACCCTCGATGGTTATCGATGTTTCGGCGATCGAGGTCGCGAGCACGACCTTGCGCAGACCCTTGGGCGCTGGCTTGAGCGCAAGGTCCTGTGCCTTCATGTCCATCGCGCCGTAAAGGGGAGCAAGCGCGATCGCCGGATCGCTGATGCGCTCCTTCAGCCGCTCCTCGCCCCTCCGGATCTCGCCCTGGCCCGGCAGGAACGCCAGGATCGAACCGGACTCCGTCCGCAAGGCCCGCATCACCGCGTCCGCCATTTGATCCTCGATACGGGCATTGTCATCGCGGCCGAGATAACGCGTCTCGACCGGAAACGCCCGTCCTTCACTGATGATGACGGGAGCATTGCCGAGAAGTTGCGCGACCCGGGCGCTATCCAGCGTCGCCGACATCGGCAGGATGCGCAGGTCATCGCGCAAGCCGCACTGGCAGTCGAGCGCGAGGGAAAGCCCCAGATCCGCATCGAGCGAGCGCTCATGGAACTCGTCAAACAGGACCGCGCCGATGCCGGAAAGCTCAGGATCATCGAGGATCATACGGGTAAAGACTCCCTCCGTGACGATCTCGACGCGTGTCTTCGGCCCCGATTTCGAGACCATCCGCGCGCGCAATCCAATCCGTTCTCCGACAGTCTCCGACAAGGTTTGCGCCATGCGCTCGGCGGCCGCCCGCGCGGCAATGCGGCGCGGCTCCAGCACCAGGATCTTTTGGCCCTGGAGCCAGCTTTCGTCCATCAACGCGAGAGGGACGCGTGTCGTCTTGCCAGCGCCGGGTGGGGCGACGAGGACGGCTGATGCGCGCGCGGCCAAGGCCGTACGCAATTCGTCCAGAACGGCGTCAATCGGAAGCGGTGTGGCAAACTTCATGGGCTATTTCCATTAGCCGCGTTCGTATCGCAAGCACAATCTGCGCCGGTCATCAAGCCTGCGGCGCCTAAAAGACGAGGTATGGACGGCTTAAGTGACAGGGCGACACCGGGAATGCACGATCGGAATGGCGGATTAGCCGCCTCGATGCATAAGGTCCAAACGGACAGGTCGCGACAGATTCGAGGACGCGAGCAATGCTTTCTTCTCTCGCGGCATTAGATACTCAAAATTGACAGCACACTGGCTCTCGTCTCCGCCGGAGCAGGTTTATAATTTATTTCAGCTCGCCTCAGGACACCGGCCGTGAAGCCGGCGCAGGTCGCCGACATGGAATTCATTACAACGTACGCTCTTCTGTGGTCGCGTGAACGAGAGGACGAACTCAACGCATTCATTAAATTCGCCAAAAGCCATTGCTGGACGGTTTAGGAACTGCGCAGAAGCTGCAGACCATGAGCATCGTGAGTTGCAAACCAAGGGCAAACCAGCCAGCCGTAATACACAAGACATATGTTCTTGCTGACGATTGATCTTCGCCGAACATGTACCGTCGAAGACTCGGGGTTATTTCCGGAATTGGCGCAAGGCGGACGAGGTTGGGAAGAGAAGGATCGCTCTTCCCCGAACGCACGAGACTTGCGAAGCTAATGTCGAACACTTCATTCTCGGACCGGGAACCGGACCTTCCCCATCCGGCCAGCCGCTTCTGTTTCGCGCCCATCCTCGCCGTTCCCAGTACTTGATGGTGCTCCCGAAACCGGACATCGCAACAATTGTTGCTGTTCCGACCGTTGTCGACCTAAGTAGACGTTGGCCAGACATCAGTCGACGATTGCAAGCGTTTGCGGTGCGATCGAGGAACAAGGAGGCGCGGCGTGTCATTGCTCTGCTGACGTTAACGTTTCAGGCAATCGCGGACGCTCTGAAAAATCGTGTTTTGCATATGATGCCAGCTATACCGGGCGAACGAAAAGCGCTACAAGCACATTCATACTTTAGGTTTTTCTCGTCTCTGGCCCATAGAAGTAGAGGTGCTCTGCTATGTCCCAAGCGAAACGTCCTTCGAAGAGAAAATATCCGAGTAAAGCCATATCGGTTCTGGGAGTCGCGGGGATCTCTTTCGCGGCGTCTGGCGAGGGCTCGGTCGCAGAGATAGCGCCCATCAGTACCGTGCCGTCTCATTTCCTTGCTTTTGGGGATGAGGAAATTTCAGACGTCAGCCTCGCGACGTTCCATCTTTTCGATAACGAGAACCTAGCAAAATCGCAGTCCGGCCTTATACAGATGGCCAGAGGCGGCTGCGGCTGCGGCCATGGTTGCGGCGGTAGAGGTTGCGGCGGCAGAGGTTGTGGTGGCTTCAGGGGCTGCGGCGGCAGAGGTTGTGGTGGCTGGAGAGGCTGCGGCGGCTGGAGAGGTTGCAGCTGGGGCGGCTGCGGCGGTTGCGCCTGGGGCTGGGGTGGCTACTGCTTGTCGCGCGGCGGATGCTACCCGTGCTAGGCAGCGCGGATTCTGATTGCTAAGAGATGCATGTCATAATTGGGTTCTGCCAAGCCAAGCGCGCTTGGCAGCGGCGCCAATGGCGTCCAATTGAGAAGCGCCGCCTTGCTCTTGCACCGGCATTCGGGGGATTGACCAAGGTGCGCGTGCGAACCTCATGACAGGCGATCGCGAGAACGGCTTCACACTGCCCAACGACAGGGCCATTGCGCAATTCGCGCCCAATTTCACTGTATATCTGCTGCCCCCCGATGTCGTCTGTCTCTATTCCGAAGACCGGAAGTTTCTGCTTCACGGAGAACTTTACTGCAGGCTCGCCGTGGCGATCGGCGAGGGCGGAAGGAGCTTTCGCGAAATCATCCGCGAGCTAGAAGAGGATTTTCCGCCCGACCAGATCCACGAAGCTTTGAAGAGGCTCATTGAGCGCCGTTATATCCTGACCGCATCGCGCGCTTCGACGGGCATAGCAGCGGCGTATTGGGCGAGCCTCGGCCTTTCGCCGGAGACGGCGGAGAAAAATCTCCAGAAATGTCGTGTCCGCATTCAATCGATTGCTGTCGATGGCGCAAAGGAACTCGAAGCGGCTTTGAAAGAGCTCGGCGTTCGCGTCGTCAAGCGTTCGCCCGGCATGACGATCACCTTGGTCAATGATTACCTAGAAGCCCAATTGGAAGAGGTGAACCGGCAGCATCTGGCAGAGGTCACGCCATGGCTCCTCGTTCAGCCCTCCGGTCTTTTTCCGCTCGTCGGGCCTGTGCTCAGACCAGGAAGCGGCGCCTGCTGGACATGCATAGCCGAGCGGATGAAAAGGAATCGCGAGATCAAGGCGCTTCTCGACCGCAGACAAGCTCATAGCATCGCCGTTTCGCCTTTGGCTCAGCATGCGTTCGGGCAGAGTGCCATTCAACTTGCGGCTCTGGAAATCGCAAAAGCGATTGCTAGCGATTTCCGCACGGATTTGACTAATAATATTGTGAGCCTCGATCTCCTGGGCTCGACCGTTGTCAAACATCATGTAGCGGCCCGCCCGCAATGTCGTGAGTGCGGCCGCAAGAAGCTGCGCGACCCGCGCCGCGCGCCGGCGCCAATCGAGATCGGCAAAGGCGGCAAGGTCGTGATGACGAGCGGCGGCTATCGCAGCGTTTCGCCCGCAACGACGGTTGCGCGCTTCCGTCGCCATGTGAGCCCGCTGACCGGCGTCGTGTCGCGTCTCGAGCGGATCCAAGCCGATCTGCCCATGAACACCAATTATCATGCCGCACATAATTTTGCCGGGCCGACCGAGTCGGTTCACGAGCTGCGGGCGGGCTTGAGCAGCGGCAGCTTCGGCAAGGGCAGCACCGCCGAGCAAGGCGAAGCCAGCGCGCTCATGGAGGCGATCGAGCGCTATTCGGGGATTTTCCAGGGCGACGAGATCAGGACCAAGCGGCGCTTCGCCGATATCGCGCCGGACGAGGCCATTGCCCCAAACCAAGTCCTTTTGTTCAGCGATGCGCAATTACAGCAGGATCAGTCACCCGAGGCGCCGGAGCCCGAGGCGGTCCCAGAGCTCTTCGATCCCTCGGCAAAGATCGACTGGTCGCCGGTCTGGTCTTTGCGCGACGGGCGTTTGAAGTATCTTCCGACGAGCCTTCTCTATTTCTTCTACCGCGGAGAAGCACCGTTCAGCGCCGATTCGAACGGCTGCGCGGCCGGCAATACGCTCGAAGAGGCGATCGTCCAAGGCTTTCTCGAGCTGGTCGAGCGGGATGCCTATGCGATCTGGTGGTACAATAGATTGCAGCGGCCCGAAGTGGATCTCGGCCAATTCGACGATTCCTATATCCGCGATCTGCGCAAGCAGCTCGCGCAGACCGGCCGCCGGCTTTGGGTGCTCGACATCACCAGCGATCTCGGCATCCCGACCTTCATCGCGATCACGCATTGGATGCAAGATGGAAGGGAGAATATCGAATTCGGTTCCGGTGCGCATTTCGACGCGCGCATCGCCTTGATGCGGGCGCTGACGGAGCTCAATCAATTTCTGTCTTTGGGCCTAATGGGCGGCGGCACCGGCGAGAAATCGAGCCTCGACGGAATCAATCCTTTACGCCTGGAGGTGTATCCCTATCTGATTCCGAGGAAAGATGCGCCGGTGCAACCGGATTTCGGCGTTAAGTTCGGCCAACTCGACACGCATGAGCAGGTTGCGGCCTGCGTCGCGTTGACGAAAGATGCTGGCCTTGATTTCCTTGTCCTCGATCAGACGCGGCCCGATATCGAGGTTCCTGTTGTCCGCGTTATCGTTCCGCACCTACGGCATTTCTATCGCCGTTTCGCGCCTGGCCGCCTTTACGATGTGCCGGTGAAGCTTGGGTGGCGCGACCGGCCGATCCTAGAAAACGATCTCAATCCGATTCACCCGCATACTTGAAAGCCATCGAAGTTTGCGCGCTCCCGAACCAAAGAGAGTGCGACGTACCGTTCCGGCACAGCTTGCCGCGCGGCTACGTGATCACGTTACGCTCGAAGCGCATGCGAGCGGTGAACTCTTCGCCTATGTTGATGGCTATCCGCTGAGCATCGGACGCTTCAGCACCGGCGCCGCGGAACGCGCGAGAGAGCTGCGCAAAGGGCTGCCGTTCGCCTCGTTTTCGGCGAGCGGCCGAAAGATCGAAAAGGAGGTCGATCTACTCATCCGGCGCCTATCGGAAAACGCCCTCCTGGACTATTACCTTACGCGCGCGGGCTGCGATGAAGTTCTCGTCATCATTGAGCCGCAGGTGCAAGCTTATTGGCCGCGTGTGGCGCAGATCGGCGCTACGGATCGTCTCGCTCTCTCGCGCTTTGCCTATATGCGACGGCGTGGCAGCGAGCTGGTGCTTGAATCGCCGCGCGCCGGTGCCTTGTTCAAGATCTGCAGTCCGAAGACTGTTTCCATTTTGGCCATGCTGTCGATGCCGCAACAGATCAAGGTGCTTCGCCGACTGGAGGATTTTCCCGGCATCGAGCTTCTCGGTCTGCTCGTCGATTGCGAGATTCTTTTCAGGGTCGATGTTGGGGACAGCGGGTTGCGTACGGCGGAGGGCGACCAGAACCTCGTCCTTTGGGACTTCCACGATCTTCTCTTCCATGCGCGCAGCACGGAAGGCCGCCACGCCAACCCGCTCGGCGGCGTTTATTTCTATGCTGGCGTCCTTCCGCCGCCACCGGCATTACGGCCCGGCTGGCCCGGCAAGAAGATCGATCTGAGCAAGGCTCGGGCGGCGTCTGCGCCGGCACTCTCGCCGCTTGCAAAGTTGCTGCGCGAACGCATTTCGACACGCACGTTCGACAACCAGCATCCGATTACGATTGCCGAGCTTTCGCAATTTCTCGACGCCGCCGCGCGCGTCTTATCTGTCTCGAAGCCAAGCCCCGATCTTGACGACGGAGGCCATGCGGTCAGGCCCTACCCTTCGGCAGGCGCCGCCTATGAACTAGAACTCTATCTGGCGGCTGATAAATGCGAGGGCCTTGCGCGGGGCTTCTATCATTACGATGCCAGCGTGTACGCGCTGGTGCCGATCGAGGTTCAGAAGCATCATCTCGATGCGCTGCTCGCGAGATCACAATATTCCATGGGGGCGCCAGCGCCGCCGCAAATCCTTATCACCATCGCTGCACGCTTCGCCCGCATGTCTTGGAAATATAGCTCGCTCGCCTATTCACTCATCCTGAAGGACGTCGGCGTCTTGACTCAAACGCTCTATCTCCTGGCGACAGATATGGGGCTTGGCGGCTGCGCACTCGGGATCGCCAATATCGATCTCTTCGCGAAGATGACGGGGATCGCCTTCTATGTCGAAGGCCCGGTAGGTCAATTCGCACTCGGCCGCGGCGCGACGCCTTCGGAGCAGGGCCAAGAGGCCGACACAAAATGATGTTGCACACATCACGAAGCAGATGTTTTGAGTAAGGCTGCGTCGCACACTTTATTTGCGCCGGTCGGGATAGCCAGGCACGTAATAGCCGACCGCCTTGCGCACGCGCCGATCGAGCAACGCGAATATCGCGCCTTGCGGATCGGCGCAATGAAGAATCCAGGCGCCGCCTGGCACTTCCATTGGGCCATAGAGGATTTCGCCGCCACCGGCCTCGACGCGCCGGCTAGCCACCTCGATGTCGGCAACGTTGAAATAATAAAGCCAGAAGGGAAGCGGCAGGGTCGGCGGCTTGGTGAACATGCCGCCGATCGTCTCGCCGGCGGCGGTGAACTGCTGATAGGTGCCCATCGCACCTTGCTGCGCCCCGGCCTTCTGCCAGCCAAAGAGCGCGGCGTAGAAAGCAAAGGCCTTCTCCCAATTGGCGGCGAGCAATTCGTGCCAGCCAGCCCGCCCCGGCGCGGCCAGCGCGGTGGAGGGCGCATCAGTAGGCTTCAGCCACTTGATTAAGGCAAGCGTTGTCCCCTCCGGATCGGCGATGATTGAGAAGCGGCTGATATCCACGACATCCATCGGCGGGACATGCACCGTTCCGCCGAGCGACATGACCCGCATGGCGGCAGTATCGACATCATCGACACCGACATAGCCGATCCAATGCGGTGCGATACCGGCGCGACACGCCTCCTCCGGCAAGCTCATCAGCCCTGCCATAGGGGTGTCTTCGACAGTCAAGACTCGATAGGCCATGCCGAGCATTGAAGCGTCTCGCGCGCCCCAGCCCAGCACAGCGGCATAGAAGGCGTGCGCCGCTTCTATGTCCGGCGTCGTCAGCTCGTACCAGACGAAACAGCCATGTGATTGGACCATGTCTTAGTCTCCATCAGAGCCTGCAAGCCCTATCCAATCTTAAGCCAATACGGACGGAATTTAAAAGAAGTGGCAACGTAAGCAATCGAATTCCGGCCTTGCGCCCATTGCGGTTGTTGCGAGCGGTAGCCGCACTTCGCAAGAGCAGACGTTCTCGCTCAGATTGACTTCACCTCGCCGTCATCCATGCGAAGGGTTGAGCCGGTCAACCAGCGGGCGCCGGGTGACACCAGGAATGCCGTCAGCTCAGCGATCTCTTCTGGTTTGCCGTACCTCGCAATGCCGGCTTCCTTCGGGAAGTTGGCCGTCGTTTCCTCGACCGTCATGTTGTGCAAGGGAGCCCAGTGCTCGGGCTCCGGAATCTCTTTGTAAACGAGGCTGTCTTGCCCGCCGAATTTCTCGAGAACAATGGCACGCATAATAAACTCCCGATGAGTTGGGCGACCGCCCCCGAGCGGCATCGCGGAGAGTGAGGCCCGGGTCATGAAGTCAGCGGGGAAGGAAGTCACGGATGGCCGCCGCGATCTCCGCGGCGTGCGTCTCCAACGCGAAGTGGCCGGTGTCGATGAAGCGGACGACCGCATCCGGGATGTCGCGCTTAAATGCCTCGGCGCCCGCCGGCAGGAAGAAGGGATCGTTCTTCCCCACACCGCCAGGAAGGGCGGCTTGTGGGTCCGGAAGTAGTTCTGGAAGGCCGGGCAGAGGACGACGTTGCTCTTGTAGTCACCAAACAGATCAAGCTGCACTTCATCGGCGCCGGGCCGGGCCAAGTAGAAGTTATCGAACGAATAGCCGTCCGGGGAGACTCTCGCCGCATCGGGGACACCGTGCGTGTACTGCCAGGCGGTCGTCTCGGGCTTCAGGAAGGCGCGCAGGGTCTCGCGGTTTACCAGTTTCCCGATGCGGCCTCTTTCAAGATCAGCTTTTCGAGTGTCAGATCCGAGACTGCCTTCCGAAGCCGCGCATTTTCTTGCTCGAGATCTTTCAGCCGCTTGACCTGATCGCCCTTCAGGCCCCCATACTCCTGACGCCACCGATAATACGTGACTTCCGTCACCCCTATCGATCGGATCGCTTCTACGGCCGTCTTCCCCTGCGCCGTCAACACCTCAACCTGCCGGAGCCTCGCGACTATCTCCTCGGGCTTGTATCTCTTCCGTGCCATTTCGATTCCTCCTTCGGCTCTAAAAGCCATACCTCAGGGAGAATCACTTTTCAGGGGTAAGACCGTATGTTGCAGCAATGTAATTATTGACAGAAATCAATAATATTCCATTTATTGACAATTGGAATTTGATGAATCAAGGCAGTTGGGCGGCCAATAGTTCTCTTGGGCTAATGACGGATCCATATCACCCGAATGCGGCTGGATATGCGCTGCGCGCGGCATGGACGGCGGCGGCCGTGAATGCTTTGGTTTGAGGTAAGAGGGTTCCACCGATGTGTTGTTCACTTGAACATGAAAACTTGGAGGAATTTACATGAGGCACATCTTGCTAGCTCTCGGATTAACTCTCGGAGTAATTTCTTCGGCGAATGCTCAGTGTGCCACTGGTTATACGCAACTGAGTAACGTGTTTGCGTGCCAGCTAAATAGCATAGCAACCAGTATTCCCCCCGCGATTTCTTTCAAAGACTCCAGCGGAAACGTGTGGACACTTGTCAAGGGGATTCCTATGATTAACGGGTCTGTGGCGGGCGGCGGCTACAACACAGTTGAAGTGTTGTATAACAATAACATTGTATATAGTACTAATACTGGTGGCAACTGGTTCCGGTGGAATGGGTCAGGGTGGATTTTAACGACTAAGCCAAACCCTTAGAGGTGAAATGCATGGCTCGGATCTCTGATATTTTCCTGGCTATACTACTGTTGTTTCCTGGTATAGCACTAGCGGAGTGCCCCGTTGGGTACAGTTCTATAACCGTACCTATCTGCCAGTTGCAGATCCCTCCGTCCGGTTATACGTTGACTTTTAGTGACACATTTACGACGAATGATGTCTGTCCAAACTCGGTTTATAGCCCGTCCTGCAAATGGTGGAATGGAACAGAGCAATGCTGCCTAACCCCGTCGGACGGTTCCGGATCGGAAATGTTTCCAACGGGGGTGCCTGGAGTTGGCCGTCCAGTCAATCCCTACTCGCTTATTCCTGGTGGCGGCCTAAATATTTCCCTCGCCAATTATAACAATTCAACCGGGGCGCTGAACAGCCTCAGTACGGGTGCGAAATCCTCATGGAACTCCGGCGTCATGACATCCATGACGGGGACTCAAGGGTTTGCTCAGCAGTACGGCTATTTTGAGATGGTGGCGCAATTTCCAGGGCCGAGCCTTGGGACATGGCCCGGTTTCTGGATGCTACCAAGCGGCTCGCCTGGGGCGGCTGAGATTGATATCTTGGAGCAATACGGCTCTGGCCCGAACTGGACATTTTGCTCCGTTTTCCACGATTATTCACCTGCTAATAACACAACCGGCACCTGTTCGAATGCGGCTCCGGCAACTCAGACGACGGCCTATCATGCGTATGGGTTTTTGTGGACGGCTGAGATAATGGCAATATATGTTGACGGCGTTCAAACTTGGTCGGTTCCCACCGCTCCAATTTTTAAACAGCCATTTTACATTCTCGTTGATATGGGCATAGGCAGCGGGTGGCCAACAACTGCAACTCCAAGCCCCTCTATATTGATGATTAAATCGATAAAGGCATGGCAAGCGCCACAATAGTTTCGGGATCGGGCAGCCATTACATAGGCGCAGCTTGGATAAAGCTCGCGGTCTCGTGTTCACGATGACTCGTGCATCTCTCACGCTTGAATGGAACTCTCATGCAAAACGCCATTTTGCATATTGTCTGCGCGGTTTCCAATCCGATCCGCTGGCATTCGCGTATCACGCTAG
>CAYTRB010000110.1:0-10393 GCA_964440215.1 uncultured Methylocapsa sp. | reverse complement strand
CCCTCGGGGAGCAGAATGCCATTGATCCTATATTGCACGTTCGCATATTCGTTGCGGACATGAAAATCGGGATTGCTCACCGCTGAATCGTAAGAAACACCGGGCGCCTGAAGCAGCACTTTGTCGATTGGCGTGTTGTCGCCTTGCGGCAGCGTCTCAAGCGCCTCGCGATCCATGCTGTAGGACGTCGCGCCAAACTTTGGCAGCAGGAAATTGTCCCGCGACTGATCCATGGCGTTCATTTTGTCCTGGAACACCTGCATGACACTGGGGTTGGGATTGGCATTCCCAGGCATGGCCTCAACCTCAACCTCGGGTAGCTCGATCGCGCCGGAGGATTCCACAGGCAACGCGCCGCCCGGAGACGCGTCCTGCGCCATGGAAGCGCGTCCGGAAACAAGGGCAATCGTGCCAAATACCAAAACATTACGCAGGCGCAAGGCACCCTCCAGCAACTCATAGTCCAGCCAGACGATTGGACTTACCCCGCCCCGCAGCCAGGCATCCCGCGGCGGTGCCGCGCGCACGGCTGCAAGATCACCCAATAAGAGCGTGTTCCTGGCGTCCAGGACCGAACATCTTCAATGTTCAAAATAAAGACGGCCAAGACGAGCGTCAATAAAATATATGTAGATTATAATTATAACGATTCTATTCCATTATACTAGAGGGATATTGGAATAAATCTAAACAAGCAGCCGTCATCAGGCCATTGTATGCTTCACTGAATCGCTGAGTAAAGGTTCGCCTTGGAGTCTGGGACTCCCGGGGTATCGAGCTTGCGGCCGAGCGCGCGCTCGGCGGCGGCGGTGAATGCGGAGATGAATAGGTTTGCGGTGAATTTCTCGGCCTGAGCCCGGATTGCGCGCGAATCAAATCGCATCCGCTCGAAGTCATGGACAGCCCGCTCAATCGCGGCGGCGGTCTGCTCCTCGAAAAACAATCCCGACACGCCCGCGACGACGGATTCGGTCACCCCGCCGCGCCCATAAGCAATGACCGGTCTCCCGCTTGCCATCACTTCAACGGGGATGATCCCAAAATCCTCCTCACCCGGAAATATCAAGGCGCGGCATCGCGCAAAATGGTGGCGCAAGACGCCGAAAGGCTGTTGTCCCATGACCGTCACCGTGGGGCCCGCGAGTGCGCGGACCTCGGCAAGCATTTCTCCTCCTCCGATCACGATGAGACGGCGGCCGAGCACATTAAATGCCTCGACGGCAAGCTCCGGCCTTTTGTAGGCGACGAGTTCGCCGGCCATGAGGTAATAGTCTTCAACCTCGGCCGCCGGAACGGTCTCGAACAACTCCACATTGACCGGCGGATGAATCACCTCCGAGTCCCGGCGATAATATTTTTCGATGCGAGCGGCGACGGTCGCCGAATTCGCGATGTAGCGATCGACCCGCATCGACGCGGTGGCATCCCAAATGCGCAAATAATGACAGAGCGGCGGCATCAGGAGGCGGCGCAGCCAGCCGGCCTGCTCGCGGTAGTCGTGAAACATGTTCCAGACGTAGCGCATCGGCGAGTGACAATAGCAAATATGCACCGCGCCCGCGGGCGGTATGATCCCTTTGGCCGGTCCTGATTCGCTGCTGATGACGAGGTCGTAGCCGCGCAGATCGATCTGTTCGAGCGCGAGGGGCATCAACGGGAGGTAATGCTTGTAGTAGCGGCGCGCCCGAGGCAGCGAATTGATAAAGGTAGTGATGATTTTGTGCTTACGGATCGTTTCGGACACAATTCCGGGATCGTAGACATGGGTGAAGATATCGGCTTCCGGAAACAATTGGCAAAGCGTCTCGAGAACTTTTTCGCCGCCCCGCATGGAAACGAGCCAATAATGGACGATCGCCACGCGCATGCCGATTATTCTCCCGCTTGCCGTAGGGTCTTACAGCATGTCCCGGAAAGCCCAAAATACGCGCGCGGCTGTCTCGATCAGGACATGCTTCAACTGAGTGAATTTGTGCGATTCGCTTTCCGGTAAACTGCTTCCACAGGACCGGGAAGCGCTCTTGGGTAAACACGGCACGGAACCCTCCTTGTTCACGGGGATAGAGACACAAGAACGCAGGGCGCGGTGATATGCGTCTTAAGCGAGAGCAGGACGGTGAGTGAATCGGGTGGAGGACCGAGTGGGACTGTCCAGACGTTAAGGGGTCCTCAGCCGGAGGACTTTTCTGGAAGCTCTAGGGCGGAGCTGGCCGAAAGGCCCAAAATGGGCCAATCCTGCTGCCACGTAGCTGTGTTTCGCCCTGGTACCGCTTATAAGATATCCACGGTCCCATTCCGATCGCAGGCTCTGCAGCAAACCTCGGGGCCGCTAATAACTTCCTGTTCGCGCGAGGACGGCGCCTAGGGTGCGTACCAATATGGCGAGGTCGGCTGAGAAACGCCAATCGCGCACGTAATCGGCATCCATTTCAATACGCCTATCATATTCGCAATGATTGCGGCCACTGACTTGCCAGATTCCGGTTATGCCGGGCCGGGCCTGAAGATACAATCCCAGATGGTCGCCGTAGCGCGTCAACTCGGTGGGCACGATAGGGCGTGGCCCGACCAAGCTCATCTCGCCCCGGATGACATTGATAAGCTGAGGCAGCTCATCGAGGCTCGATTGGCGCAAAAATCTCCCGACGTCGGTGATTCGGGGGTCATTTGTAAGCTTTTGCGTGCGTTCCCATTCCATCCGGGCAGCCGGATCAGATGCAAGTAAAGCCTTTAAGACTTTGTCTGAATCGGGCACCATGGACCGGAATTTCAAGCACGCGAAGTAGCGGCCGCCCCGTCCAACTCGCATATGACGGAAAATGACCGGGCCCGGATCTGTCGCCTTAAGCCATAATGCAACGAACGAAAATAATGGCAGAAACGCGATAAGCGTAAGAGAAGCAACAATTACGTCAAATATTCTTTTTGCTTTTCCGCCCGTTGTATAGGGAGCAACTTTAAACTGCCCCAAGAGCACGGACAACTCGCCATCAAACATAACTGCACCCCGCAAAGGTTAATTCTCCGGTGCCAAGGCTCGGCTTATGGCTTTTGGCTAAACAGAGCGTTATCAATTTCAACGCTGGTAATTAACCTAACAAATTTTTAGGTGCATTGCAACGTGGGCGTTGTCCGGCCATGGATTATATTTGAACAATAATCACAATGATTCACTCCATCTCCATGACCTAAATAGCGAATTAGCTTTTCCAGATGGGAGGCGCAGATGACGCAGTTTATCAATAGTCAGTCCTTGGCTCGCTCAACATAAGAGCCATCCCCCGTCTGAACGATAACGCGGACACCCGGGGAAATATGCGGCGGCACCATGACGCGCGCCCCGTTCGAGAGTTTTGCCGGCTTATAGGAAGACGACGCCGTTTGACCCTTCATGGCGGGCTCTGTCTCCACGACTTCGAGGGTCACCCGCGCCGGAAGTTGAACCCCGACGGCGGTGCCGTTGAAGATAGACAGCACGCAAGTCATCTCTTCTTGCAAATAGAGCGCCTGTTCTCCAATTACCTCGGCGGGAACGATGATCTGATCGTAATTGTCTGAATTCATGAAGTGGTAGCCGTCCGAATCGTGAAAGAGGTAGCTAAAATTCGAATCCTCCACAAAGGCGCGTTCGACCTGCTCGGTCGTCTTATAGCGATCGGTTGTTTTGACACCGTCCGAAAGACGCCGCATATCGATTTGTGTGGTAGGCGTGCCCTTCCCGGGATGAAAGCTTTCCGCTGTCAAAACAACATAGAGCTGACCATCCTCTCTCTCGATGATATTGCCTTTTCGAATAGAACTGGCGATGACCTTCACTGGTTTTCCCTTATACGAAGAAACGTTTCCGGAGCGCCCGATCCATTAGCGCCGGGGTCCGCATGTTCGTGCCGGGCGGCACAATAGCCATGTTCCGGCTTTTCGCCAGAGCATTTTCGGACGAGGGCGGCTTAAGAAAATACGCCAGGGCGAGGTGCGGAAAAGCAAGAACCGGTTTTTTGCCCGCATCCGCTCTAAACTCTTGGAATCGATCACGATGAGTTTGGATGGATTCAAACCAAAATCATCGTGATCTTTAGAAAAATCGTAAGTCCTTCGGCCGCTTTTCCTGCGAAATGGCGCAATGAGCAAGCCCTCCTCCGAACCATCGCCATGGTGGCATCCGCATATTCACCGCGACCGGCGGCCTTTCCTCATGAGCCGGGCGAGGATGACGGCCGCGGCGCGGGCTTTTTTTTCGGGTCAAGCCTTTATCGAGGTCGATACGGCAATCCTCCAAGTTTCGCCCGGAAACGAAGCCCATATCAGCGCTTTTCGTACCGAAATTGTGGATGATTATACAACAAAATCAGTACTTTATCTGCATAGCTCGCCGGAATTTTCGGCCAAGAAACTGCTTGCCGCCGGCGAAGAGCGCATCTTTACCTTCGCGCATGTGTTCCGCAACCGCGAACGGGGACGGCTTCACCATCCCGAATTCACCATGCTTGAGTGGTATCGCGCGGGCGAGCCCTACCAAAGATTGATCGAGGACTGCATGGGCCTTCTCGCGGACACGGTTGCCGCCGCGGGCAGCCGGGATCTCAACTTTCGCGGCCATATCGCCGATCCTTTCGCGGAGCCGGAAATCTTAAGCGTGGCCGAGGCCTTCGACCGTTATGCCGGCATCGATCTTCTCGCCACGCTCAAGGGACCTGAACCCGATCGTGCGGCGCTGGCCGCCGCCGGCGGCGCCCATGGAATTAGAATCACCGAAGATGACAGCTGGCGGGATATTTTCAGCAAGATCCTTGCCGCGAAGATCGAGCCGCAACTCGGCCACGGCCGCCCCACGTTCCTCATGGATTATCCGGCGAGCGAGGCGGCGCTCGCCAAATTGCAGGACGACCCGCGTTTCGCCGAGCGTTTCGAGCTTTATGCCTGCGGCGTTGAACTTGCCAATGGATTTGGCGAATTGACGGATGCAGCCCTCCAGCGGCGCCGCTTCGAGGAGGCCATGGCGGAGCGGCTCCGGATCTATGGCGAGTCTTATCCGATTGACGAGGATTTCTTGGCGGCTCTCGCGATCATGCCGCAGGCAAGCGGTATTGCGCTTGGCTTCGACCGGCTGGTGATGCTGGCGACGGGCGCGTCCCATATCGAGCAGGTCCTATGGACGCCTGTTCAACAGGGCGCCGCCGGACAATGAAGAAACCTCCGGCCATTTTGCGCAGCGCCGCGGACCTCGTCGCAGCCGGTCTCTTACCGGACGCCGAAAGGGACGCGATTGAGCGGCTCGCCGCGACTTATGCGATTGGGATAACCAGCACCGTCGCGGCGCTGATAGACCGCGCCGATCCGCACGATCCGATTGCCCGCCAGTTCGTGCCGGATTTGGCCGAGCGCGCTGAGCAGCCAGACGAAATGGCCGATCCAACCGGCGATCTTCTGTTCAGCCCGGTCGATGGCATCGTCCACCGCTACCCCGATCGCGTTCTCTTGAAACTGCTGCACATTTGTCCTGTCTATTGCCGGTTCTGCTTCCGCCGCACGGTGGTTGGGCCGAATAGCCCCACGCATCTTTCATCCGATTCGCTCGCCGTTGCCATCGGCTATATCGCGGACCATCCCGCGATCTGGGAAGTGATTCTGACCGGTGGCGATCCGCTGACTTTATCGGTGCGGCGGCTTGCGGAGATCATGGCCAGGCTCAAGGCCATCGATCATGTGAAGATCCTGCGCCTGCATACCCGTGTGCCGATCGCCGATCCCGCGAAGATCACCGCGAAGCTCGCTGCCGCTTTGCTTGCCTCCGGCAAGACGGTATATGTCGCCTTGCACGCCAATCATCCGCGCGAAATGTCGGAAGCGGCGCGGGCGGCCTGCGCGAAGTTTATCGACGCGGGTATCCCGATGCTCAGTCAAAGCGTGCTTCTCGCCGGCGTCAACGACGATATCGAAACCCTGACGGCGCTGATGCGGGCCTTCGTCGAGGCACGCATAAAGCCCTATTATCTGCACCAGCTCGATCCGGCACCGGGAACCGGGCATTTCCGGGTGCCGCTCGCAAAAGGGCGCGACTTGATGCGGCAATTGCGCGGCCGCGTGTCCGGCCTCTGCCAGCCCCATTTTATGCTGGATATTCCGGGCGGCCACGGCAAGTCACCGATTGGCCCAAATTATGTTACAGAAAGCTCTCCCAGAGAGGCCTATTGGGTTATCGACTACAAAGGTCAGCCGCACCGCTACCCGCTGGAAACACGCGAAACCGGCGAGATACGCGGCAGCGACGCTACTCGTCTGAAAAGCACCAGTTGAGCCTCTGTAATTTGGCCATGCTTTTGGATTGGCCTCAGTCTTTGCTGCGCCACGCGTCTATGGGAAAAGCCTTGCGGAAAACTCTTGCCTGCTTGATCGGTCTTATCACCTTCGCCGCGATGGCGCCCGCACCGGGACTGGCGCACCCCAAGCCCGCGCCGGTCCAGGAACAGAAGCTGGCGCAAGGCGACGCGTCTTCGCAGAAACAGGGGCCGGTCCAGAAACCGCCGCCGGCCAATGGCCAAGCGCCGCAGCCCATGGGGCCGCCAGCGCCGCCAGCTCCCGCCCCGCCGCCAGACCAGCTGCCAACCGGTGCCGTGCTCGACAAGCTCGGCACGGCCCTCAAGCAAATCGATGCAAGCCTTGAACGTCATGACCTGACCGACGCGGAACTCCAGGCGCTGCGTCAGCAGATCGATCCGATTTCGGCGGCGGTCGGCGATGCGCTGGATCGCCTGACGCCCCGTCTCGCTGGGATCAAGACGCGCCTCGACCAGCTTGGCCCAAAACCGGACGATTCGGCGCCGCCCGAAAGTCCGGCGGTGACAGCGGACCGCGCCGATCAGCAAAAGCTCTACAATGACACCGACGAGCTTTTGAAACGTGGCCGCCTTATCGGGGTGCAGGCCGATCAAACCGGCGCGAATGTTACGGCGCGGCGGCGCGCCCTCTTCACGCGCTCCTTGTTCGCGCGGGCGGCAAGCATAGCAAACCCCGCGCTCTGGACCGATCTCTGGTACGAAGCGCCAAGCGACACCGCCGCCATCAAAGCGCTGTTCAGCGATTGGCTCAAGGGCATCAACGAGAGGCTCGATGGACAGCGCCTGCCGGTCTTCTGGGGTGGCGTCGCGCTGATCGTTTTGCTGTTTCTGCCGCTTCCGCGGCTCGCCCTGCGCATCCTCGCGCGCAGACCGGAAGTCCAGAAGCCAAGCCGTTTTCTTAAAATTCTTGGGGCCTGGTGGATCGCGCTCGTCATCGTGGTTCCGGCCATCGCGATGATCACGATCATTGGCCTCGTGTTTCAATATTTCAATCTCACCAATGCCCAGTTGCAGCCTTTCATGCAGACCTCCAGCGGCGCGCTGATCCGCATTGCCGCGGCAGCGGGAATAGCGCGCGGCCTGTTTGCACCGACCCGCCCAAATTGGCGCCTGCCGAAGGTCAGCGACAGGGCAGCGGCAGGCATCGTCCGCACGGCGATCAGCCTTGCGTGCATCGTCTCCGTGATCCGGCTTTTCGATGCGCTCAACGACATTGTCGGCGCCTCCTTGCCGGTCGCCGTCATGATGCGCGGGCTTGCCGCGATGCTCGGAGCGATCCTGCTCGGTGTCGAGTTGTGGGGCTTCGGCAGCACTCTTGATACCGACGAAGTGTTCGGCCCCGAGGTCGCCCAATCGCGGGGATGGCTCGATCTCTTGCGCGTGGCCGCTTGGGTGGTGACGTTCGCCATCGCCATCTCGATATTGACCGGTTACGCGGCCTTCGGCAGTTTCCTTCTTGAACAATTCTTCGGGGTTTGCGCGGTTATCAGCCTGCTGTTCATGACGATTGCCCTTGCCGAAGAGACAATCAGCGCCGCTCTTGTGCCAACGACTCGGATCGGGCACCGGCTGGTCACCAGCATCGGCTTCACCCGCAATTCGCTCGAGCTAACCGGCGTTCTCATTGCCGGCCTGATTAGGCTTGTGCTTTTCGCTTTAGCGGCCGTTCTCGTGCTGGCCCCTTGGGGGCTTCAGCGGAGCGATGTCCCGATCGATTTCGGCGCCGCTTTTTTCGGCTTCCAAGTTGGCGATGTAACGATTTCACCGTTTAACATTTTTATTGCCATCGGCCTCTTCGCCTTGGTCTTCGGGATGGTTCATGGCGTGGTGCAATGGGTCGATTCCAAACTCTTGCCGCATATGAATTTCGATCTCGGCCTGCGGAATTCGATCAAGACCAGTCTTGGCTATCTCGGTTTTCTTGTCGCGGCCGGCCTCGCGCTCGGCTATCTTGGATTGAATTTCGAAAAGCTTGCCCTTGTCGCGGGTGCGTTATCGGTCGGTATCGGTTTCGGCCTTCAATCGATCGTCAACAATTTCGTATCGGGCCTGATCCTTCTGTGGGAACGCGCGGTCAGGGTCGGCGATTGGATCGTGGTCGGCGCCGACCAGGGATTCGTGCGCCGCATCAATGTCCGCTCGACCGAAATCGAGACGTTTGACCGCGCCCAAGTCATCATCCCGAATTCGAACCTCGTCACGGGCGTTGTCACCAATCTTGTTCGCAACGACCGGACAGGCCGGGTGGTGATCCCCCTCTCAGTCGCGGCGGCCGCCGATCCGGAACGCGTTCGCGAGGTTTTGATTGCGATCGCCAGGGCCAATCCGCTGGTTTTGACCATACCGGCCCCGCAAATCCTGTTCACCGGAATGTCCGCCAGCCTTCTCAATTTCGAGCTGCGCGTCTTCGTCGGCGATGTGGAAATTAGCGTCCGCGTGAAGAGCGATCTGAACTTCGAGATCTTTAAGCAGTTTAGGGAAGAAAAATTCTTCGACGCCCCAGCCGCGAACGCGACGAAGGTCGAGATCGTCAGTTTCGAAAACCGGACAAGCCTCGTCGAACCCTTCGATGAATTTCCCGCGGCGAACCAGCCAAAGCGCGGCGTGCCTGGACGATGAGCGGCGCTCGGATCGTATCATAAAGGCTTGACGAGCCCGCCACGATGGCGCTCTTTGAACAGACGAAGAGCGGATCAATGGCACAGAGTCTTTTGGAACGCCGGCGGATCGAAGCCCAATTCGCCAAGGCCATTTTCGACGTTCTCGCCGAGGAAACCGGCCGCGAAAAGGCAGCTGAAATCCTTGCGAAAGCGGTGATCCGGCTCGCGGCGGAGGCGGGCTCAGCCTTCGCCGGGCAAGGGCGCGAGCAATCAGACAAAATGGCAGAGGACGATCCGGCAGGTCTCTTGGCCTATGCGGACATTTTGGCGCTCTGGCAGCAGGACGGCGCCTTGACGGTCGATCTCAAAGTGAAGGAGAGCGATCGCCTGGAATTCGATGTAAAGCGTTGCCGATACGCTGAAATGTACCGTGAACTCGGCATGGCTGAGCTCGGCCGCATTCTTTCCTGCAACCGGGATGGCGCTTTTTGCACAGGCTTCAATCCGGCGATCCGTTTGACGCGGACCAAGACGATCATGGAAGGCGCGGACGGCTGTGATTTTCGTTACGCCATGACAAAAGACGCCTGAGCGAACTCCGCCTACGGATGGTCCCGCTACCCGGCA
The DNA here is from genome assembly GCA_964440215.1 of uncultured Methylocapsa sp. Classification (GTDB taxonomy): domain Bacteria; phylum Pseudomonadota; class Alphaproteobacteria; order Rhizobiales; family Beijerinckiaceae; genus Methylocapsa. The sequence continues at coordinate 831 of CAYTRB010000110.1, read as the reverse complement.
AGCGCGCGCGGCACATTTGATATTTCGGTTGCTACACTAATTTTATAGACTATAATATTTTTGCTCCTGGCGATCCTCCCTGGAGAGCAATGCTGCCGCAGGAAAGCTGCGCGCTCACACCAGCGAGCGCGGGACTTCGGGCCGCGTGTGTAAACTCGATGGACGCTTAACCCATGGACGGCCAGGACATGTCTCTGGTTACAAACATCGAACGCTTTCAAGCCGCCAAGGCAAAGGCGGACACCTCCGCAGCGCTTTGGACGCGGCTGCGCCAGGAAGCCGAAGAGGCGTCTTCGCGGGAGTGCGCTCTCGGGGCCCTCTTTGTCAACTCGATATTGAACCGCGCGAGCTTCGAGGATGCCCTCATTCACCGGATCTCGGCGCGGCTCGGCAATGAGATTGTTCCGGCCTATCTCATCGCCGACGTTTTTGCCCAAGCGGTCGATGACGACGCGGGAATAGGTGCGGGTTTCCGGGCCGACATCATGGCGGTCCTCGACCGGGACCCCGCGTGCGATAGGTTGATCGAGCCATTCCTGTATTTCAAGGGATTCCACGCGATTGAGACGCACCGGCTCGCGCATTGGCTGCGGAGCAACGGGCGCACCGATTTCGCACTTTATTTGCAGTGCCGGTCATCCGACGTGTTCCAGACCGACATCAATCCGGCGGCGGTTTTCGGCAAAGGCATTTTCCTGGATCACGCGACCGGCCTCGTTGTCGGCGCCACCTGCGTCATCGACGATGACGTTTCTATCTTGCAGAATGTGACTCTCGGCGGCACCGGCAACGAGGCCGGCGACCGGCATCCGAAAGTCCGGCGCGGCGTCA
>CAYTRB010000109.1:0-10523 GCA_964440215.1 uncultured Methylocapsa sp. | reverse complement strand
CTACGCTTTGATTGGAATTTTTACCCTGGCGGTGATCGCCGGGGCTTTCGGCTTTTTGATATGGTTTTCGGGAATTGATCACGCGGTCGGACGCAGGACCTACAAAATTGTGTTTACCGGATCGATTTCGGGACTGACGAAGAACGGCGTCGTTCTCTTTAACGGGGTTCCAGTCGGCGCGGTCACCAAGATCGATTTGATGCCGCAGGATCCGTCCCGTGTCTATGCGCTGATCGACGTGGACGAGAACGTGCCGGTGCGCGCCGACACCAAGGCGCAACTTGAATTCACCGGCTTTACCGGAGTTGGATCGGTGGCCCTGACGGGAGGGGCTAGCGATGCGCCGCCGCTTAAAACCAGTGCCCAGGAGCCAGGTGTCATCATCGCCGAGCGATCGCAATTCCAGGATCTCATCGCGACAGCGCAGAAGATCGCGGCGCAGGCATCGGATTTTTTTGAGAAGACCAACCATCTGTTCGATGAAAATTCGGCGTCCGTCACGGCTTCGGTGAAAAATGTTCAAAAATTCTCCGACGCGCTTGCCGCCAATTCAGATGGCATCAAGGATTTGACCACAAAGCTTGATGCACTCGTGGGTGACGCAGACAATGCATTGAAGGGAATGAGTCCCCAAGTTGCCGAGGCCGCCAAATCGATCAAAAAGGTTGCCGACGATCTCGATTCCCGGATGAAGGAAATCGCCGCCAACCTCACCCGCTTCACCGGTTCCGGACTGCGCCAGTACGAGGCCTTGGCGGTGGACGGCCGCAAGACGCTCGAGGAACTCAATCATGCGGTTCGCTCGATCGAGAGCAATCCGCAGCAATTCCTGTTCGGAAAATCACCGCAAGTTCCGGAATATTCCGGCGGCCGTTAACTATTTCGCATGAATTGACGCGCTCCTAAACGTGGCCAGTCTTGTTCGCGCTAATCTTGACGAACGCCCGATGCTATAAGCAGAATCTGGCGGAGGCTTGGGCTATCGCGTTTCGAGGACACCCTCGCTCCGATGGGGCGCCGATTGTTCCGGCAAGGCCTTTCTAATGTTATTTGTGGGGAATGGATTTTCATATGGGCTATGACAGCCTCACCGGCGTTTTTGATTTGGCCAAATCGCGGTTGGCACATAGGCGTCATGTGTGGCCGGTTTTGTGCGCTGGATTGCCGTTTTTCTTGGCCGCCGCTTGCTCGTCGGCGCCATTGGCCACTTATGACCTCACACCGGCCAGCGGCGGGTTTGCCGCGCGCGCGGGGCGCGGCCAGCTCGCGGTTTTACGGCCCGAAGCGACGCAGCCCGCCGATTCGGACCGCATTGTCGTGCGCTTCGATCCGCAATCCGTCGCTTATCTTACCGGCGCGCAATGGGCCGACAAATTGCCTTCGCTGGTCCAGAGCCGGCTCATCGAAAGCTTTCAGAACGCGCATTTGTTACGCGAGGTCGGCCGGCCGGGCATCCTCGCCGATGTCAGTCTCCAAACTAGCATCCGGCGGTTCGAACTCGATGCGGCGCGGAGTGAGGCCGTCGTCGAGATTTCCGCGCAAATCCTAAACCAAAGTGGACGCATCATCGCCGGGCACTTATTTTCCAACACTGTTCCGGTGCCGTCACAAGATCCGGCGGCGGTCGCCGCCGCGCTCGACGCGGCACTTACCGAAGTCATGCGCGACATCGTCATTTGGACCGCACCGAAAATTTGACCCTGATCACGGCGAAGTTCGTAGCGAGCCCCGCGTAGCCTTCATCATCGGGGCACGACGTGACGCGGGCGAGACGGCAGTAGGCCAATAACCTCGTCACATCGACCAAATCCCGGGCCTCTGCTATGTCCCATCCCCGCACCGGTGGCTGCCCGCACCCGGCAAACAGGAAACCGCCCGTTGAGTCCAGGTCCCATCCCACGCGCGGTCTTTACCGAGGGTTCGACCATGCGTCATGTGGCCGTCATGACAGCGGCGACCTCGGCTGGGTTGATGGCGATTTTCGCGGTCGATCTTTTGTCGCTGCTTTACGTATCCTGGCTGGGCGATCCTAAGCTCACCGCGGCCGTTGGTTTCGCCTCGCAGGTTCTATTTTTTTCGGTCTCGATCAACATCGGCATTTCGATCGCGATCGGCGCCCTCGTGTCACGGGCGCACGGCAAGGGAGATCGAGCCGGCGCACGGCGCCTTGCGGCTTCCGGCCTTGCCCATATCTTTCTGATCGCGGCCCTGGTCAGCTGTACCGCCTGGCTGTTCCGGCGAGAGATTCTGGCCCTCTTCGGCGCCCGTGGCATGACCCTTGAAGTCGCCTCGACCTATCTTGCGATCACGCTTCCGGCTACTGTTTTGCTCGGTCTCGGCATGGCGCTCGCGAGCATCTTGCGCGCCGTTGGCGACGCCAGGCGCTCCATGTATGTGACTCTTGCGGGAGCCATCGCCACCGCTCTTCTCGATCCGGTCTTTATTTTTGGTCTCGGCCTTGGTGTAACCGGGGCGGCCATTGTCACACTAATTTCACGATTCATTTTCGTGGCGGTTGGACTGAATGGCGCCATTCGCATGCATGATCTCATAGCAAAGCCGAGCCGCAAGGCGGTGCGCTTGGATCTCGCGCCGATGATGGCGATCGCTATTCCAGCTGTCTTGACCAATCTCGCGGCGCCGGCGGCCAATGCCTATACGATGCGAATATTTTCGCATTTCGGCGAAGCCGTCATCGCGGCTTTTGCCATCATCGACCGGCTGAATCCGATGGCTTTTGGCGTTCTGTTTGCCTTGTCATCGGCGGTTGGTCCGATCATGGGCCAAAACCTTGGCGCGAAGCTGATCTTGCGTGTGCGCCAGGTGCTCACGGACTGCTTGATTTTCGCCACGCTCTATGTCGTGGCGGTCGCAATTCTTCTGCGCTTGTTTGCCCCTTTGATTGTCCAACTTTTTCACGCGCAAGGCGAGACTGCCGAGCTTGTCACTTTCGTTTGCGTCTACGGCGGGATACTCTGGCTTTTCCTTGGCGCTATCTTCGTCGCCAACGCCGCCTTCAACAATCTCGGGTTTCCATTTCTCTCGACTATTTTTAATTGGGGACGCGCCACACTCGGAACGCTCCCCTTCGTGACGATCGGCGCTGCACGCTTTGGACCAGAGGGCGGTTATGTAGGGCTTATCCTCGGCTCGGCTCTCTTTGGAGCGGGCGCCGTGATCACGGCCTATTACGTCACGGCGAGGCTCGCAAAACATCCCAAGGTCTTGTAGCATCCGGTTGCTTTTGCCGGAGATCACTCCGGCCGGCCGGTGGTGCGAGCCATGTGTGGAGGACTGCATGTTCAATCTTTACGAGATTTTGCGTAATGCCCAGGGCGGTCAAGCAATCGATAATTTGGCGGCTCAATTCAACATCACGGCCGAAGAGGCGGACGCGGCGGTCAAAGCCGTCGTGCCGGCTCTGTCCGAAGGGTTCTTGAAGCAAGCATCGCATCCGCTTGGGGTGGGGTCCTTGCTTGGCGCGCTGGGAGAGGGCCAGCATTTTGCCGCTTTTACAGATCCGGCATCCGCGCAAGACCCAGCCACCGCACTAAAGGGTGGCGATATTCTAAGCCAAGTCCTTGGCTCTCAAAGTGCGCACGAGGCGATTGCCCTGCGGGCTTCGAGTACGACGGGGATCAGCCCTGATATCTTGACCCGAATGCTCCCGGTGATCACTTCGATGATCTTCGGCGGTCTTACGAAATCCTTACAAAATCAAGGTTATGGCGGAATCCTCGGGCAACTCACCAATGCCGCGGGGCAGGGTGGCCTTGGCCCTATTCTGGGTCAGATTCTGGGGGGCGGTTCGGCTCCGGCAAATCCGCAGCCGCAGCCTTCTCCGGCCCCAGGCCAAACCGGAGGGCTGGGAAGCCTAGGCTCCATCCTTGGCCAGATTCTGGGAGGCGGCCGGAGTCCATCGGGGCCTTCGCAGCCGTCGGCAGCTGGCCCAGGTCCAGCTGGCGGGCAAGGGGGTCTTGGCGACCTGTTGGGATCCATTTTGGGAAATCTCGCCGGCCGGCCTGGGTCCGGTCCGGCGGCCGGATCCGCCGCCCCCGGTGGAAGCCCTCAAGTGCCGGGCTTGGATGCGGCGACGATCCAGGCGGGCCTTGAGGCCCTCACCAAAATGCTGCAGCCGGGAACGGCGCCGCCCGCGGGACCGCAGCAAGGCGGGGTTCAGGCCGAGATCAGTGACATCTTGAGCGGGAAGCGCCACTGAGCAAGTCCTTTCCAATCATAGAATTAGATGAGATCTGGAAGCCCTGACGTATATCCGTCCAGCCGCTCTTATTGCGCCAGAGCTTTCACCCGCCTATGAAGCGGCGCGCGGAGGTCCGAAGAAAACCGGCCGCAAATTCGTAAATCAGCGGCCGGCCGCGCATGTTGCGCCAAGCCGCATGACGATGGCTGTCAAGTGAAAGTGTGGCAATGGCGCGCGACGTTACGGACAAAACCCCCATCACGTCGCGCGATGAGCTTGTCGCTTGGCTCGAAGCAGGGGTGAAGCCCCCGGCGCAATTCCGGATCGGCACAGAGCACGAGAAAATTCCATTCTACAAGAACGGCCATTCCCCGGTGCCTTATGAAGGTGTGCCAGCACGCGATCAAGGTGGCATTCGTGCACTTTTGGAAGGAATGCAAAAGAGACTCGGCTGGGCACCGGTCATTGACGACCCGCATATCATCGGCCTCTATGATGACACGAGCGGGGCGGGTATTTCCCTCGAACCCGGCGGTCAATTCGAACTCTCCGGAGCGCCGCTCGAGTCGATCCATCAAACCGTTGCCGAGCTTGATGCTCATTTTTCGGCCATCAAAGCCGTGGCCGAACCTCTTGGGATAGGTTTTCTGTCTCTCGGCATGAGCCCCAAATGGCGGCGCGAGGAAATTCCTCTGATGCCGAAGCATCGCTATGCGATCATGGCCAACTATATGCCGAAGGTTGGATCGCACGGGCTCGACATGATGTTTCGTACCTGCACTGTGCAGGCCAATCTCGATTTTTCAAGCGAAGCCGATATGGTCAAGAAGCTTCGCGTCTCGCTTGCCTTGCAGCCGCTCGCGACGGCGCTTTTCGCCAATTCGCCATTCACGGAGGGCAAGCTCAACGGCTTTCTTTCGGCGCGTTCGGAGATTTGGCGCCATACGGATGCAGACCGCACCGGCATGCTGCCATTTGCTTTCGAGCAAGGAATGTCTTTCGAGCGCTATGTCGATTACGCGCTTTCGGTGCCTATGTATTTCGTTAAACGCGGCGAAATCTATTACGATGTGTCGGGCGCTGATTTTCACGATCTTTTGCAGGGCAGGCTGGTGCCACTCCCAGGCGAGCACGCGACGCTCGCCGATTGGGCCAATCATCTGTCCACCATTTTTCCGGAAGTACGGCTGAAGCGCTATCTCGAAATGCGCGGTGCGGATGCGGGGCCGCAGCCGTTTCTTCTGGCACTCCCGGCACTTTTCGTAGGGCTTCTATACGAATCTTCCTCGCTGGACGCGGCTTGGGACATTGTGAAGTCCTGGAGTGCCGAGGCGCGCGAACAATTGCGTGCCGACGTTCCACGTCTCGGCCTTGCCGCGACGATCCACGGGCGGCGGCTCGACGAAGTCGCGGCCGAAGTTCTGCATATTGCCCGCGTGGGACTAGCCAAGCGCAACCGGTGCGATGCACGAGGTTTCGACGAAACCTTGTTCCTCGATCCCCTTGATGCTGTTGTTGCGGAAACAAGCGAAGCGGGAAGATTAATAAAGAAATTTACAACGCAATGGGCGGGTCGCGTCGAGCCGGCCTTTGAGGAATGCGTTTATTGAAGCCGTATAAGCTATTTTAAAATCGGCAACGGAGGGATGAAACGGAATGCGCATATTCAGCGGCAACGCATTGTTTGGAGCGATCCTTGCTGGTCTTTGCGGCGGGGCAGCGCTGGCGGCCGATCTCTCGGCTGTCGAGAAGTGGGTTCGCCAAGATCCCTCCGAGACAATTATCGATGGCAAGCCGCTCTGGGATCAGCCCGGTGTTCAGGCGGCGATGCGCGCCGCGATGGGCGAACGGTTCTTCGCACTTTTTCAAAAGGCCACGCACAGCCCGGATGCGCCGGTGGCAAGCAACGGCAAGGGCGTTTTCGCAGCATGGTCGTGCAATGAGGCGGATGATTGCGGCGGCAATAATATGACGGTGTTTTTTGATTCGACTGCTGGTAATGCGCAGGTCTGCTGGCGTGCTTCCGATGGCGCCGGCGGTAGGGTGCAAGATTTTTGGCTTGCCAATGGCAGCGAGCGCCCGCTTCCCATCAATGGCTGCGGCGTGGGCGAAAGAGATCCATTCGCGTCCTTCAAGAAATATGGCGGCGCCCTATGAGGGCAAGTTTTAATGACATCGTGCCGGCGGAACTTATCGCACCGTACTCCAGTTCATGGAGCTGTTCATAATGCTATCCAATCGCGACACCTTCTTAAGGCGTTGCACTTGGTTTTTGAATCTACCTGTAACTTTTGGGGATAAAGCTTTAGTCGCCGGCCGGCACGCGAAGATGGGCACGCGTCGCCGTGCCCTCGTCTAGACGTACAGCAACGGGCGAAGCCTCGGTGCGGCTATAACCGGACGGATAGGGCAAGCGCGATCCTAAGTCGACACGGACATGGCCACCGATCCGTTCGCATCCGGGACTATCCTCGGCGGCGATGCCCTGCTGATGCACTACGCATCGTTCATTCCCGCGCGTAATTGTCTCATTGCCGGACTGAGGCTCGCCGGCCTGCGCCGGTTTGCCAAAGCCGAAGAAAACTGCGGCGGCGCAACAACCAATCGAAACGATCATTTCTCGCAAATTCATATGAAGCCCAAACGATTCATTCAGCGATCACAAGGCAATTTTTTGATCGTACAATGCGGCGATATAATGATGCGTTAATATTTATCCTCGCCAATCTCCCAATGTCGATTGGACCAACGCGAGAGCCGCAACGGCGGCCGTATCGGCGCGCAAAATGCGCGGACCGAGAGGCAGGCGCACCACGCAAGGCAAGCTCAGAAGTGCCTCGCGTTCTTTGCCGTCGAAACCGCCTTCCGGGCCGACCAGGACGGCGAGAGGGCAGGGTCTTTCGGCATCGATGCGCAGGCGCAGAGCCGCCAGGGGATCGGAGGATGGTGCATCCTCGTCGCAAAAAACAAGGAGGCGCTCTTTGTCCCATTTGTCGAGCAGCGCCTCGAGCCCGATCGCGGGAGCGATGTCTGGGATCGTCAGGATGCCGCATTGCTCGGCGGCTTCGATCGCATGCGCCCGCATCCGTTCATTGTTGATCCGGCTCGTCTGAGTCCTTCGGGTCAGCACTGGGCGCAGCAGGCCGGCCCCCATTTCCACCGCTTTTTCAACCAAGTAATCCTGCCGTGCATGTTTGAGGGGCGCGAACAGATAATACAGATCAGGATGCGGCTCCTGTGGCCGTGTCATCGCCTGGACAACGAGCGTCACATGTTTGCGGTGAGAATTCCTAATAGAAGATTGCCATTCGCCGTCGCGGCCATTGAATACCAGGATCGCGGCACCTTCGGACAGGCGCAACACATTGCGGACATAATTTGTCTGCAGGTGATCAAGATTGATTTGTACCGCCTCCGCGAGGCGATCCCTGACATACAGGCGTTGGGCGGTGAAATCATAACGGGACATGCGGCGGATCACTACGGTCAAAGGCGCGCCGCGTCCCGCGAGAACCGGTGACGCTTGCGCGTGTAGGGCGTTTTTTGCTATGAACACGCATAATATTTCTTGCCGTGATTTGGCACCGATCCTTACTGAAGCAAAACGCCGCCGCGAAAATAACTGTCCTCGGTTAGAAATCTGGGCAAGACGTCGAACGCGATTTGATATCGATACGTCACTGAAAGGCTCGCATCATGTTGCCACATAGGCGCATTGGCTCTGTCCGTAAAGCCGTGTTTGCCATCATGGCCTCGGCGCCACTCGTGTTTGGCGGCACGGCCTATGCCCTCGATTGCAACCAGGATATCGGCTCGCTCACCAAGAAGCGCCAGGGCATTATCGATCAACTCAATCAACTCGCCCAGGGCGGCAAGAAACAGCTCGACCCCATCGCCTCGTGCCCGAAACTGCGCGCCCTGGTCACCGTCGAGCGAGATCTCGTTTCATATCTAACCAAGAATAAGGATTGGTGCGGCGTTCCCGACGAAGCTTTCCAAAATATTTCGGCGAGCGCGGGAAAATCCGCTAAGGTTGCCGAGCAAGCCTGCAAGGTCGCGGCGCAAATGAAGAAAGCGCAAGAGCAGCAGGCCTCGGGCGCCCTCAACACGCCGCAAACGAAGCTTCCCGCCGGACCGCTTTGACGCAACACTCGATCGAGCCAGAAGCATCCGGTCCGCGCGACCGGTCCACGGCGGCCACGCTCCCCGATTCTGTTACTGGGCAACTCGTTTTCCGGCTTGCGCCAGCATCCTGGCATCCCCTGCTTCAGCTCGCGCGCCTCGATCGCCCGATCGGCTGGTGGCTGCTCCTGTTGCCTTGCTGGTGGTCGAGCACACTCGCGAGCCTCTCACAAGGCGAGCCGTTGCATGGCCGCGACCTATTCTTATTTTTCGTTGGATCTGTCGTCATGCGCGGCGCCGGCTCCACCTATAATGATATTATCGACCGCCATATCGATGCGAAAGTGGAGCGCACGAAGTGGCGTCCGCTCGCCTCGGGACGCATCAGCGCAACGGCCGCGACTGTCTTTCTTGCCGCGCAATGTCTAGCCGGACTTGCCGTGCTTCTAAGTTTTAATGGCTTTACGATCCTCTTGGGATTTGCCTCACTCGGTGTCGTTGGCCTCTATCCTTTCATGAAGCGGATCAGCTCTTGGCCGCAAGCGGTGCTGGGCGCGGCCTTCGCCTGGGGTGCTCTGGTCGGCTGGGCGGCGGCCATGGGATCGCTCGCGCCGGCGCCTCTCCTGCTCTATTGCGGTGCGGTCTTCTGGACCATCGGCTATGATACGATCTATGCGGTGCAGGACATCGAGGACGATGCGCTCGCCGGTATCGGCTCGACCGCGCGCGCTTTCGGCGGCCATATCCGTTTGGGGGTCGGAGGTCTTTATGCGCTTGCCGTCGTTTGCGTCGCGGCAGCGTTCCTTGCCGCTGGGGCAGGGCGATGGGCGCAAGGCGGCCTTGTGCTTTTCGCCTCGCATCTCGCTTGGCAGGCAATGCAGATCGATGCGGGTAATGGCACGCTCGCGTTGCGCCTGTTCCGTTCCAACCGTGACGCGGGACTTATCCTGTTCGCGGGTCTCGCGGCCGACATTTTTCTCACGCAAAGGTAAGATGCCGGCCGGGCGGGATACGGAGATGAAGAAGCTGAATGGAACTATCGCATCGCGAACGAATTCCCACCCAACGGAGCTGCATGATCCAATCTAAGAGTCTCCGGCCAGTTGGGATCTATTTATGGGGAGCGCCGATGCTAAGATGGGCAATCATTTTTTTCGTGGTCTCCATTGTCGCTGGTGTCTTCGGCTTCACCGGCATATCCGCGGCGGCCGGAGGGATTGCGCGCATCCTATTTTTTATCTTCCTCGTCGTGTTTCTTGTTTTCCTGGTGCTTGGCCTTCTGGGAGGCGAGGTGATTATTTGATGGTTGCGCACAGTGATCCAAAATGGCTCGCTGGCGATGACAATCCTAAGAAGCTTCATTCGGCCGCACGGTCTTGGTTCAGCCATGCGTCCAAATCGCAAGACGCGCGCATGCTGATTGCGGCTTTGCGGGCCCGCCCCTTTTCCGCGCCGCGTGATTTCTCGCCAGAAGCCTGCCCGGCAATCGGCGGAAACAGACCGAAATTAACATTCATGGGTTGAAACGAAGGCGGACCCGCGTCGATGATCGCAATATGGCCGCCGGTGATATGGTTGATGAGAGCGCCCAGCGCGGTCGTCGGAGGGAGCGGCGGGAACGTTTCTCCCTTTCTTTCGGCCGCCGCCATGCGGCCAGTGGCGAGGCCGATCGCCGCGCTTTCGACATAACCCTCGCAGCCGGTGATCTGACCGGCGAAACGCAGTCTAGGGTCGGCCTTGAGCCGCAAGGTGCCATCAAGCAATTTGGGCGAGTTCAGAAAGGTATTGCGGTGCACCCCGCCGAGGCGCGCGAAACTGGCGTTTTCGAGCCCTGGGATGGTGCGGAAAATTTCGACCTGCGCATGATGTTTCAGCTTGGTTTGAAATCCAACCATATTGTAAAGCGTGCCGAGAGCATTGTCCTGACGCAGTTGCACGACGGCATAGGGTTTTGCGCTGCCCGCATGCGGATTAGTCAGGCCAAAAGGTTTCATAGGCCCGTGCCGCAAGGTTTCGCTGCCGCGCTCCGCCATGACCTCGACCGGCAGGCAGCCATTGAAATAAGGCGTGTCCTCGAATTCCTTCGCGAGCGTGTGGGGCTCGCTGCGATCAGCGTCGACGAGAGCATCCACGAAGGCGATGTACTGATCCTTCGTCAGCGGGCAATTGATGTAATCGGCGCCTGTCCCAGCCGGCCCCG
>CAYTRB010000108.1:0-10713 GCA_964440215.1 uncultured Methylocapsa sp. | reverse complement strand
AGAGCCGATCCAAGAAGAATGGATTCATGAGCAAGGGCTTGGCTTGGTCAAGCGTTTCAGCATGAGCCGGATCATGGCGAGCCGAACGAAGGCGGCGACGGTTCTCGCGTAGCGCTCGAAATCGCGGGTCAGGCGTCGATTGCGGCTGATCCAGGCGAACGTCCGTTCGACGATCCATCGTTTTGGCAGGACGACGAAGCGATGGAGATCGGAGGGCTTGACGATTTCGATCTTCCAGCATCCGGCCTCGGCCACGGCTTTGGCCATTTTCGGCCCCTGATATCCCGCATCGGCGAAGATCCGCTCGACGAATGGAAAGTGCCGCCGCGCCTCACGCAACAGATCGCGGGCGCCGTCGCGGTCCTGAATGTTGGCCGGCAGAACGCTCACGCCAAGCAGCAGGCCGAGCGTGTCGACGAGGATGTGGCGCTTGCGCCCCGTGACCTTCTTGCCCGCGTCATAGCCCTGCGGATCGAGCGGGGAGCCCCTTTTTGAGCCGCCTTGGCGGTCTGGCTGTCGATGATCGCGGCGGTGGGGCTCGCTTCGCGTCCGGCCGCCTCGCGAACCGCGACATAGAGCGCCTCGTGGATGCGCTCCAGCGTGCCGTCCCAGTCCCACAGCATGAAGTAGTGATGCGCCGTGCTCTTGGGCGGCAGATCCTTCGGCAAGGCTTGCCATTGGCAGCCTGTCGCAAGCACATAAAAGATCGCGTTCAAGACCTCGCGCAAGTTCACGTCGCGGGGCCGTCCGCCGCGCCGGGCCGGCGGGATCAGAGGCGCTATGAGTATCCATTCGGAATCGTTCATATCGCTCGGATAACGAGGGCCGCGACGCTCCGCGGCCAGGCGATGTTCCGGCTTCCACATTGCTCCCCCCTGCGAATCAACCAATCGCAAGGGAATCACAAATGATTCATTCGACTCAACAAGTTCTTGGATCGGCTCTAATAAAAAGCCTGCAACTTTTAAAAAGTCAGGCTCTAAGCTGTGGGGAGGCTTGATTTTGGTCAAGCTGCACTTGCTTGCCATCGAAGCCGTGCATGCGCAAGGCCCATTGATAGGCGATGAGACCGCCTTTGAACTTCGGCAGGAGCCATAGCGAGAGAATAAGCGCCAAGGTCGGCCAGATCATCGCATGCAGCCAGATCGGCGCATCAGGCCAATAGGTCTCGGTCATAAGCATCAAGCTCCCGACGATATGGCCAACGACCAAGATCGTCAGATAGGGCGGCGCATCGTCGGCGCGGTGGTGATGCAATTCCTCGCCGCAGTGCGGACAAATATCATTGACCTTAAGATAAGCGCGGAACATCCTGCCTTTGCCGCAGGCGGGACACGTGCCATGCAAACCTCTTCCGATAGCCTGCCAAACATTGCGCGAGGTGTCGGTAGATTCCGTCTCGCGCCGGGTGCTTAGCGCCGCATGCAACTCGGGGGAATCGGCTGCCACCGACGATACCATTGTTGTATCCTTCTGCGTTGGTTCGATCATTATGGGGTGCCCGGACCCGCTTCTGTTCCATTTCGTGCAACGGCGGCAAGCATCGCCGACATGGCATGAACGACAGGTTCGATTTGAGGGCCGAGGGCGTGCCTTCGAGCGATCGAGGCGGGCTCATTGTAGGTCAGCCAGACCGTGCTATCCGCGTCCTCCCAAACGAGCGCTTTCAGAGGGAGGTCGATACCGGCGCGCTGATCGGCTTGCATGAGCGGTGTGCCTGCCCGCGCCCCGCCAAAAATGAGCAATGTCGTGGGACGTAATATCAGGCCGGCTGCCGCGGCTCCCGCGGCGTGATCGATCTTGGCGAAAATTGTCACGCCTTTTGCTTCTAGGTCCGCTACGACGCGCGCTATTGTCTCTTGCGCCGAATGAACGCTGCGGAGGCTCACGAGGCCGTCGTCTGGCATGATTTCTTCCTCGCGCTTTAACCATTCAGCGCTTCGCAGCCTTACCCCCTGATAGGCGGCCGCTGGTCAATTCGCCAGAGGGCCTATTGCCGCGGCGCGCTGTCCGCTTGGCTTTTGCCAGGCTTGGCCGCACGTGGTTGGGTGCGCTTTCGCGCAGCAATTCGAAGCGGAGCGCGCCAGCAAGCGGTGCTGCTTCCACAAGCCTGACCGTTACGATATCACCAAGCCGGTGCATTTGGCCGCTGCGCGAGCCGATCAGCGCGTGGCGCGACGGGTCATGCCGGAAATAGTCGTCGCCGAGCATGGCGGCCGGAATAAAGCCATCGGCGCCGGTCTCGTCGAGCTTGACGAATAGCCCGGCGCTGGATGCACCCGAAATCCGGCCCTGGAACACCGCCCCGATCTGGCCGGCGAGATGGGCGGCTATCAGCCGCTCGGACGTCTCGCGCTCAGCCGCCATTGCCCGGCGCTCAGAGGCGGAAATAGCCGCCGCGATTTCGGCGAGTTCCCCGTTCGCTTCCGGGACCGCTCCATCCGGCCCGAGATGCAGCGCATGGATCAAGGCGCGATGGACAGTGAGATCGGCGTAACGGCGGATCGGTGAGGTAAAATGCGCATAGCGGCGAAGGTTAAGACCGAAATGGCCGTAATTCTCGACGGAATATTCTGCTTGCGCCTGGGTGCGCAGCACCACTTCATTGACGATATGCTCGTTGTCCGTGCCTTTTACGCGGGCGAGAATGCCGTTGAATTGCGCGGCGCGAAGAACTTGGCCTTTGGCGAGCTTGATCCCGATGGAGGCGAGAAATTCCGCAAGATTGTTGAGCTTTTCGAGCGCTGGCTCGTCATGCACGCGATAGATGAACTCCTGCTGTTTCGCCCCGAGAGCCTCGGCGGCCGCCACATTCGCGAGGATCATGAATTCCTCGATAAGGCGGTGCGAATCGAGCCTTGGCGGCGTCGCGACGGATTTCACGGCACCCTTCTCGTCGAGGATGATTTTGCGTTCCGGGAGATCGAGATCAAGCGGCCCCCGTTTGTCGCGCGCGATTTTGAGGGCGCGATAGGCCTCGTATAGGGGAACGAGGATGGAGGCATGAAGAGGTTCCACGCCCGCGTCCGCTCCATGGTCGAGCGCTGCCTGCGCTTGGCTGTAGGAGAGTTTAGCCGCCGAGCGCATCATGATCCGATGAAAACTATGGCGGAGCTTGTGGCCGTCGCTAGCGATCACCATACGGGCGGCGATCGCCGGGCGATCCTCGTTTGGGCGCAGCGAGCAGAGGTCGTTGGAAATCCGCTCCGGCAACATCGGCACGACCCTATCGGGGAAGTAAACCGAATTGCCGCGTTCCCGCGCTTCTTTGTCGAGCGCGCCGCCAGCGGCTAGGTAAGCGGCGACATCGGCGATCGCGACGCGCAGAATATAGCCGCCGGGATTTTCGGGATCGGGGTCGGCCTCGGCATGAACCGCGTCGTCATGGTCCTTGGCGTCTTCCGGATCGATGGTCACGAGAGGGATCGCACGCCAATCTTCGCGATGGGCCAGGCTTGCCGGGCGCGCCTGCTCCGCCTCGGCGATGGTCTCATTGCGAAAAACATGTGGAATTTGATGCGAATGAATGGCGATCAGGCTGATCGCCTTTTCATTATCGATGGCACCCAGTCTTTCGCGCACTTTTGCCGCTGGTAGACCGAGGCGGCCGCTGCGCAAAACTTCGACAGCTACGAGATCGCCATCGCGCGCCGCGCCTTCGTCGCCAGGACCGACGCTCAATTCGCCGCGGTTGACGTTTTTCTTGTCGACCGGCACGATCCGGCCGCCGCCGCCCATACTAGCGCGAAAGATCCCGATCAGCTGGGTTTTCGCGCGCGGCAAAAGTTTGACGACGCGGCCGCCGTAGGCAGGCTCGTCAGGTCCGGCGTCCCGCAGCTGTTCCACCCTCAACAAGGCGCGGTCGCCAGGCGCGGGGGCGGGCGTCCCCGGTTTTGACCTTGCCTTGGTCATGAGCAGGATTTTGGGCGCCGGTCCTTGCGCAAGGTCCCATTCGGCGGGCGCGGCGAGGAGATCGCCGTCGCGGTCGCGCGCGATCACATCGGCGAGTACGATCGTTGGCAACAGACCTGGTTTATGCAGATTCTTCTGCCTGCGCTCGACAGCCCCTTCGGCCTCGAGCTCCTTCAGCATGCGCTTGAGGGCGATCCGCGCCGCGCCTTTAATATTGAACGCCCGGGCGATTTCCCGTTTGCCGATCTTGCCCGGCGTCTTGCTGCCCAAGGCTTCACGCTCGCGGGCAATGAAGGCGAGAATGTCCGCGCGCGATGGAAGCGCTTGGCCCGCCGCATTCTCCCTCGCCGGCGCGGGATCGGCGAGGTCTTGACCGGATCCCTTGCCGCCGCCGGGGGATGTATTCACGCTTGCCTTACCTTTTTCGATTTTGGCGCCGCCGGTTTCGCCGCGGATTTGCGCGCGGGTTTTACCACTGCTGTCTTCGCGGTTCGCTTGGATGCCTCTCTTTTGGGCGCCTCTCTCTTGGGCGTGGCCGGTCGCTTTTTCGCGGTCCGCGACCCCGTTCCCGCTGCCTTTCCTGATCCCGCCTTATCCTCGATCAAACGGATCGCCTCTTCCAGCGTGAGTGTCTCGGATGACAAACCGTTTTTCAAGGTCGCATTGATCTTCCCATGATTGACATAGGGCCCGAAGCGTCCGCTCCGCACTGTTATCGGTCCGCCGTCGGGATGTTCGCCGAGCAGGCGGCCCTGAAGGCTGCCCTTCCCCGCTCCATGGCCCTCGGCTTTCGCGGCAAGCAGCGCGATGGCATCTTCCAACGTTAAAGTGGTGGGGTCGGCCTCGCGCGGCAAGGTCGCGTTGACCTTGCCATGGTTGACGTAAGGGCCGTAGCGCCCGGCCTTGACCACCACCGTGCCGCCCGAGGGATGCTCGCCGAGCACCCGCGCCGGCGCGCTGGCGCTGTCGCCAAAGCGCCGCCCGGTCAAGCCGCTTTCCTTGGCGACGATGAGATCGATCGCGCGGTTGCCGCCGAGCGATAAAATATCCTCGTCCTTGCCAATATTCGCATAGGTCTTGCCGTGCTGGACATAAGGACCGAAGCGGCCGATCCCGGCGAGGATCGGTTCCTTCGTCTCCGGATGTTTGGCGATTTCGCGCGGCAGCGACAGCAGGGCGATGGCCTGGGCGAGGGTGATTTCGCCCTGTTCGATCGTCTTTGGCAGGGAGACCCGCTTTGGCTTCTCGCCTTCGCCCTGCTGCACATAGGCGCCAAAACGGCCATCCCGCACCGAAATCTCATCCCCAGTGTCTGGGTCATTGCCCAAGATCCGGACGCCCGGCCGCTCGCCATTGGCGCCAGCTTCCGCGTTGGTGTCCGCCAGGGTGCGGGTGAATTTGCAATCGGGATAATTCGAGCAGCCGATAAAAGCGCCGAATTTGCCGAGTTTGAGGGAGAGCTGGCCGTTGCTGCAGGATGGGCAGGCGCGCGGGTTCGAGCCGTCCTCCTTGGCGGGGAAAATATGCGGCCCCAACAGCTCGTTTAGACTGTCCAGCACTTCCGTCGTGCGCAGATCCTTGATGCCGGCTAGCGCTCCGGAAAAATCCGCCCAGAAATCGCGCAGCACCTGCTTCCAGTCGAGCTCGTGGTTCGAGACAAGATCGAGTTGCTCTTCGAGACCGGCGGTAAAATCATAGCCGACATAGCGGCTAAAAAAACTCTCCAAGAAAGCTGTCACGAGCCGGCCCTTGTCTTCGGGGACGAGCCGCTTCTTTTCGATGCGGACATAGTCGCGTTCGCGCAGGACAGCGAGGGTCGAGGCATAGGTCGAAGGCCGGCCGATGCCGAGCTCCTCCATGCGCTTGACCAGCGTCGCCTCGGTAAAGCGCGGTGGCGGCTCGGTGAAGTGCTGGCTTGCTTCGATTTTGTCTTTGCCGAGGTTTTCGCCCGCGCGCATTTCGGGTAAACGGCCGCCGTCTTCTTCATCTTCGTCGTCGCGGCCCTCTTGATAAAGCTTCAGAAATCCGTCGAAGCGAATGACTTGGCCGGTCGCGCGCAGATCGAGCCTGCGCGCCCCTGCTTGCGCCAAAATATCGGCTGTGGTGCGTTCGAGTTCGGCCGATTCCATTTGGCTCGCGATCGTGCGTGTCCAGATGAGTTCGTAGAGCCGCTTCTGATCTGGATCGAGGTGCGCCGCGACATGTTTTGGGAGGCGGGCAAGGTCGGTCGGGCGGACCGCCTCATGCGCCTCTTGGGCATTCTTGGCTTTCACGACATATTTGCGCGGGACCTTCGGGACGTAGTTCGCGCCAAACTCCTTGCCGATGACGCTGCGGGCGCTGGTTATCGCCTCCGGCGCGAGGTCGACGCCGTCGGTTCGCATATAGGTAATGAGGCCCACGGTCTCGCCGCCGATTTCGGCGCCTTCGTAGAGACGCTGGGCGAGTTGCATGGTGCGCGCCGGTGCAAAACCGAGCTTGCGGGAGGCTTCCTGCTGGAGAGTCGAGGTCGTGAAGGGTGGCGGCGGGTGCCGTTTTGCGGGTTTCGCCTCGATACTGGCCACCGAGAATTGGGCTGCATCGAGGGCGGCCTTGAAGGCTTCCGCTTCCGCTCCCGTGCCTATGTCGAGGCGGCTGATCCTTGTGCCGTCGGCCCCCGCGAGCCGGGCGACAAAAGGCGCCCCGGCCGCGGTCAGCAAATGCGCGGCGATCGACCAATATTCCCGCGAAACGAATTTTTCGATCTCAAGCTCACGGTCGCAGACCAGGCGCAGGGCGACGGATTGAACTCTTCCAGCCGAGCGGGCGCCGGGCAATTTGCGCCACAGCACCGGCGATAGGTTGAAGCCGACCAGATAATCGAGCGCGCGGCGGGCAAGATAGGCATCGACAAGGGCGGCATCGATCTCTCGCGGATTTTGCATCGCCTCAAGGATCGCGGCTTTGGTGATCGCGTTGAAAACGACCCGCTGTACGGGCTTTGCGCCGAGAACTTTCTTCGCCTTCAGGACTTCAAGGACATGCCAGGAAATCGCTTCGCCTTCGCGGTCCGGGTCGGTCGCCAGAATGATCCGGTCCGCGTCTTTCACCGCCCTGGCGATGTCCGCCAGCCTTTTCGATGACTGCGAATCGACATCCCAGAGCATGGCGAAATCATGGTCCGGATCGACGGAGCCATCCTTGGCCGGCAAATCGCGGACATGGCCATAGGAAGCATAAACTTCATAGCCTTTGCCGAGATATTTGGTGATCGTCTTGGCCTTCGCCGGCGATTCGACGATGACAACATTCATGCAACGGTCCTCGTTTTCCCCGAAAATTAACGGAGCGCAGCGTCAGCCGGAAACCTTCCAAAATAGAACGGCGGCGCTCACCCTGCCAAGCCTTGAGCCGGAGCTTAGCTGAATTTGAAGGCGGGAGGATGGGGGAGTGCGGCCCCATAGTCAAATAGGGGCGGCCCAATGGGCGTGAAAGGCCACAGCCAAGCCGAATCATTTCGTCTCAGGAAACGTGCGCCAGGTGCACCCGCTCATAGTTAAGCCAGCGGTTCCAGTCGATAAACGGGAGGCACGAATCGGCGTCCCTGGTATATTGACGGGTTCTTCATGAGCCCGGCAAATCGCTATGGATACTTGAAGGCCGCGTTCGGGCGGAGGCTGAAACCGGTCTTTACAGGAGTTCCGGCTACTCCTGCGAGGCATTTCGAGCGTTTGCAACGCTACGCACGGCTAACTATTTCTTAAAAGACAGACTCTGCAGTTTGATCCCCGGCTGGTCACCCTCCGGAGCAATTTCAAAGGCGTAAACATCTCCCGCGATACTGTTTCTAAAATCGACCGTTCGCCCGGCATTGCCGTCGGCATCGGTTCGAACGGTTCCGAGCTGGCGGACGCATTTCAAGAGAATGCGGTAGCTCGTGTTGGGGGCGAGCCCGACAAGGCGAATGCCGGCGGTGGAGGACTCTTCTGTCGCGTGTGCGATCGTCACGGAGCCAGCGACGATGGCCGAACCATTATCAACGACATTTTCATTTGCACAACTGCCTTCGTCCTGACGGACGAGCGCAACTGTCACAGCCGTGAGTGACGATAAGGGGAGTTGGACCGGACAAGCCGTGCCGTCGCGCGCCGAAATCGTATAATTATAAGTCTTGTCGCCGCTGCCGTACTTCGTGACAGCGCCGACGGTTGCATCGGCTGCGGCACTATCGGCCGAAGTGAAATCGGCATGGGCATTGTACCAGCAAGTGAACGGCTGATTTGCCGCCAATGCTGGCCCTCCAGCCGTCAAAACCGCCGCGCCTATCAAGATTTTCCAAATGGTCTTCATGTTTTGCCAGTGTTGCACGGATCATTTTCGGTCACCGCTTAAACCCGCTTCCACCGGAAATTGCAACAAAACAAAATGACAAGGCGTTTCGCGGTCTCATGAGGGCTTTCCCCAAGGGCGGCATGCTGTCATGCAGCAAAATCGGCTGCATGCCAAAATGCCTGAAATTCTCATCCGGCTCCGGAGGTTCATGAAAAATGTGGGAAGTTCGACGCGGGTTTGCGCAAACACTTGTGACAGAGGCAATCTGGGTCCTATAGAACAGGGCCGATGGTCAATCCGCCGAAAAAGCCCAGCTTCCCGCACCGGCATCTGCTCGGGATCGAGGGGCTTTCCGCCCAAGACATCGAGATTCTTCTCGATTTGGCCGAGACGGCGATCGAGGTATCGCGCCAGGTCGAAAAAAAGCGCTCGACCTTGCGCGGGCGGACCCTCATCAACCTCTTTTTCGAGACCTCGACCAGAACGCAATCGTCGTTCGAGCTTGCCGGCAAGCGTCTTGGCGCCGACGTGATGAACATGTCCGTGGCGACTTCGAGCGTCAAGAAGGGCGAAACCTTGATCGACACGGCGGTGACGCTGAATGCGATGCGTCCCGATATTATCGTGGTGCGCCATGCCCACGCCGGCGCCGTGCATTTGCTGGCGCGAAAGGTCGATTGCGCGGTCGTGAATGCGGGTGACGGTGCCCATGAACATCCGACCCAGGCGCTTCTCGATGCGCTCACGATCAGGCGCAACAAGGGCAATATCGCAGGGCTTACGGTCGCTATTTGCGGCGATGTCCTCCATTCCCGCGTCGCGCGTTCCAACATCCTGCTGCTCTCGGCGCTCGGCGCGCGGGTTCGCGTGGTCGGACCCTCGACTTTGCTGCCTCCGGGCATCGAGCGCATGGGTGTCGAGGTTTTTCGCGATATGCGCACGGGGCTCAAAGGGGCCGACATCGTCATGATGCTGCGCTTGCAGCGCGAGCGGATGCAAGGCGGCTATATCCCGTCCGCCAAGGAATATTTTCGCTTTTTCGGTCTCGACGAGGCAAAGCTAAAGCATGCCAAGCCGGATGCGCTTGTCATGCATCCGGGTCCGATGAACCGTGGTGTCGAAATCGATTCGAGCGTCGCCGATGGGGACAGGAGCCTTATCCGCGAACAGGTCGAGATGGGGGTTGCGGTGCGAATCGCTGTCTTGGAAGCCTTGGCGCAGCATCTGCCGAATGGATGAGAGCGCGTTTCACATGAAACATACGTCGACCTCCTCCATCGCCCACCAGCCTTTGGCGCTGGTCAATGCGCGGTTGATCGATCCGGCCTCATTGCGCGAAACGGCTGGCGGAGTCCTCATCATCGATGGCTTGATCCGCGATGTCGGCGCGGCCATTACACCGGCCAATCTTCCTCCCCACGCGCGACTCGTGGATTGCCATGGCGATTGCGTGACGCCTGGCCTCATCGATATGCGGGCCTTCATTGGCGAGCCCGGCGCCGAGCACCGCGAGACGATCGCGACGGCGACCTTTGCGGCGGCGGCGGGCGGTGTGACGACGATCCTTGCCCGCCCCGATACCAATCCGCCCGTCGACGAGCCGGCGGTCGTTGATTTTCTCTTGCGCCGCGCGCGTGACACGGGCCGGGTACGGGTACTGCCTTCGGCGGCCTTGACGGCCGGCCTCAATGGACTGGAAATCGCCGAGATCGGCTTGTTGCAACAGGCGGGCGCCGTGGCTTTTAGCGATGGCGCGCGGTCGATCCGCAACGCGCGGGTCCTGCGCCGGGTGATGCAATATGCGCGCGATTTCGACGCTCTCGTCATCCATCACGCGGAGGACCCAGATCTTGCCGCCGAAGGGGTCATGAACGAAGGCGAGTTCGCTTCGCGCCTTGGTCTTGCCGGAACCCCGCGCGAGGCGGAAGCCGTCGTGCTCGATCGCGACATCCGGCTCGTGAAGCTGACCGGCGCCCGCTACCATGCAGCCCTTGTCACAACTTCATTGTCCCTGGAAATTATTGCCAAGGCGAAGGCCGATGGCTTAAACGTGACCTGCGCCACCTCGATCAACCATCTGACCCTCAACGAAAACGATATCGGCGACTACCGCACCTTTTTGAAGCTGGCGCCGCCGCTGCGGGGAGAAGATGAGCGGCGCGCCCTTGTCGCGGGCTTGGCCTCCGGCCTCATCGACGCCATTGTCTCGGATCACAACCCGCAAGATGTCGAAACCAAGCGTCTGCCGTTCACCGAGGCCGAGGACGGCGCGATCGGCTTGGAGACCATGCTTTCGGCCGGTCTGCGGCTGGTCCATGCGGGCGAAATTCCGCTCGGGCGTCTCATCGCCGCCATGAGCATCCGTCCGGCCGAGATTCTTAGGCTCCCGCAAGGACGGCTCCAAATTGGCGCGCCTGCCGATCTCATCCGTTTCGACCCGGATGAGCCCTTCGTCGTCGATCCGGCAAAGCTGCACTCCCGCTGCAAGAA
>CAYTRB010000107.1:0-11174 GCA_964440215.1 uncultured Methylocapsa sp. | reverse complement strand
GGTCATGGCGCGCGATGAAGGCTGGCTCGCCGAGCACATGCTGATCATGGGCATCAAAGCCCCGAACGGCGAAAAAACCTATCTTGGCGCCGCCTTCCCGAGCGCCTGCGGCAAGACCAATCTCGCAATGCTGGTGCCGCCGAAAGGGTTTGAATCCTGGAAAGTCAGCACCGTCGGCGACGACATAGCCTGGATCAAGAAAGCGCCGGATGGGACACTCCGTGCAATTAATCCCGAGTCGGGGTTCTTCGGCGTCGCGCCCGGCACAAACGGGCAGACCAACCCTAACGCGATTCAGACGATCAGCAAGAACACCATTTTCACCAACACGGCGCTAACCGACGACGGCGATATTTGGTGGGAGGGGATGACCGACAAGCCGCCGGCCCATCTCATCGACTGGAAGGGCGAGGATTGGACGCCCGATAGCGGGCGCCCGGCGGCGCACCCAAACGGCCGTTTCACCGCACCGGCAAGCCAATGTCCATCGATCGACCCGGATTGGGAAAAGCCGGAAGGTGTGCCGATCTCAGCCTTCGTTTTCGGCGGCCGTATGAGCAAGGACCTGCCGCTCGTGTTCGAGGCCTTTAATTGGTGCCACGGTGTCTATATAGCCGCAACGATGGGTTCCGAAGCCACGGCCGCCGCGATCGGCCAGGCGGCGTTGCGCCGCGATCCAATGGCGATGCTGCCTTTCTGCGGCTACAACATGGCTGATTACTTCGGCCATTGGCTCAATGTGGGGCGCCGCCTCTCAAATCCGCCGCGGATTTTCCGAGTGAACTGGTTCCGCAAGGACGAGAACGGCAAGTTCATCTGGCCTGGCTTCGGTGAAAATATGCGCGTGCTCAAATGGATCGTCGACCGCGTTCACGGCCGCGCCAACGCTGTCGAAAGCCCTATCGGCTGGATGCCGCGGCGCGAGGACATCGAATGGAATGGCATCGATTTCCCGGCGGACAAGTTTTACAACCTGATGGTGGTCAACCGGGACGCGGGCACCGCCGAAGCGCGCGGGCACGAGGAGCACTTCGACAAATTCTTCGATCGGCTGCCAAAGGAGCTCATCTTCGAGCGTGAGCTTCTGCTCTCACGACTGTGGCGTTCGCCTGATCGATGGGAACTCGTGCCAGCAGACATCGTTCGACCGGCTGCGTGAGTGAAGCCCGGCTCCGGCGTCTAATTAGGTCACGTCACGGTAATCAATTCAAGGTTATGAGTTCAAGTCCATGAGATGAGGGCGGGATGCGGAAGAACACCGCTTCCCGCTTTTCCTCTTATGCTCGCGCTTTTCCTTTCGCTCTCGGTATAGGAGAATCTCGCGAGTGGCGGACATTTCGAAGCGGCTGGGGCGTGGCCGGGTCGCTGAGACAGCCTCTGGCGGCAAAAAACTGCGCGGTTAATCCCGGTGAAAATTTGGGGTGAATAACCCGGGATAGAAAACTCAGGCGGTGATTCGTTCGTCCTGATCACCAGGCTCGCGCAGGACGTAGCCGCGTCCCCAAACCGTTTCGATATAGTTGCGGCCGTCGCTCGCATTGGCGAGTTTTTTACGCAGCTTGCAGATGAAAACGTCGATGATCTTCAGTTCCGGCTCGTCCATCCCGCCGTAGAGATGGTTGAGAAACATTTCCTTTGTCAGGGTCGTGCCCTTGCGCAGCGAGAGCAGCTCCAGCATCTGATATTCCTTGCCGGTCAAATGCACGCGCGAGCCGGCGACCTCGACGGTTTTCTGATCGAGATTGACGATGAGATCGCCCGTCGCGATGACCGATTGGGCGTGGCCTTTCGAGCGCCGCACGATGGCTTGGATGCGCGCCACAAGTTCGTCCTTGTGGAACGGCTTGGTCAAATAATCGTCGGCGCCAAATCCCAATCCCTTGACCTTGTCTTCGATCGCGGCAAGCCCCGAAAGAATGAGGATTGGTGTCTTGACCTTGGCGACGCGCAAGGTGCGCAGGACCTCATAGCCCGACATATCCGGAAGGTTCAGATCGAGCAAAATGATATCGTAATCGTAGAGCTTGCCGAGATCGATGCCTTCCTCGCCGAGATCCGTTGTATAGACATTAAAATTCTCGGATTTGAGCATGAGCTCTATGCTCTGTGCCGTCGCGCTATCGTCTTCAATCAGTAAAACGCGCATGTGAGGTCCCAGCCTTCCCCCCGTCGGTCGCCTTGCCGGCGCGCAAGATCGCTTGAAGTCCCCCGCGGTGGCTGGTTAGGCCGGTCGTCCCGCGATGAATGGCTCGCTACGAATTTCGTAACCTTAACGGGCATTGGTTAACAAAAACATTCCATTGGAAAGACGGTTGGCCGACGCTTGCTTTGCCGCAGTCAAGCGGTTGATTCGTTTCACCGTCTCGTGCCGCGAGTCTTGGCAAACCAAGCTTGCGCGACGAAGGAGAGACCGCGCTGCGCAGACAGGCTTTCGCCGAATCAGAGCGCAGCATAACTATACACCCCCGCCACGGTAGCGAAAGATTGCCTGGGCCTGGTCACGGGTAACGAATGGGCAACTTTACTGGCGCAGAGTTGCGATCGCGCGGGACTCTTCTGGGTCTACCGCGCAATGCCGATCGCGATGGAGCAGGTCGTTGCCGAAAAGTCAGGCCCCTTTTTCCGGGGGCTTCTCGCAGGTCCAGCCCGCGTCTTGGAGTTGAAACAATGAAGTCGCGGGATACACTTGCACGTCTCAGGCGCTTTCAGGTCGACGAGACCCGCCGCCGCGTCGCGCAAATCGAAACGATGATCGCCGAGTTTTCCAAAATGGCACGGGAACTCGACCGTGAAATCGCAGTGGAGGAGCAGCGATCCGGAATAACCGATATCGCCCATTTCGCCTACCCGACTTATGCGCGCGCGGCACGGGCAAGGCGGGACAATTTGCAGCGTTCGGCCGAGGAGCTGACGAGTCAGCTTGACGAGGCCCGCCAATTTCTTGAAGAAACACTCGCCGATTCAGGCAATGCGCGGATCCTTGAGGCTGGCGGCAAGCACGCCGGCCCTGCCGCCGGGTTAGAGGCCGAACCGGACGAAACCCGGGCGGTCCGTGCGCGGCGCATACAAGTCTGAGCTTTCTGCTTTATTGTCATTCGCGGCGGAGACCCCGGCGGCGGTTTCCGTGACCACCCGGTTTTATCAAGTTCCCCCTTGCCATCGGGGCACGCATGGTGCAGGGATGCGACCGGATCATAGGGGCCCACGGCGGCTCGTGCGGCGCGGCCGTTCAGGCTTATCCGGAGAGCGATGAAGCGCATTCTCGATTTTTTCTGGCCGTTGGTTGGCTTCGCCGCTGTCGCCGTATCGCTTTGGCTTCTTCACCGGGAGTTCAAGGGCGAAGCTGTTGGTCCGGAGGTCTTGGAACACCTCAAATCGATTTCGCCAACACATTATCTGCTGGCGATCCTCTCCACTCTCGTCGCTTACGCAGCACTCGCCTGGTATGATCGCATCGCGCTTCTTCATCTCGGCGTGAAGAATATCTCCTGGGTTTTTATCTCGCTTTGTTCCTTCACCACTTACGCACTCGCGCATAATATCGGCGCAACGGTTTTTTCGGGTGGAGTGGTCCGCTACCGTGCCTATCACTCGAAAGGCCTTAGCGCGGCCCAAGTCGCTATTCTTGTCGCTATATGTTCGCTGACGTTCGCCCTCGGCACGGTGCTGCTTGGCGGCCTTATTTCCGTCTTTGAGCCGGAGCAATTAAGCCGGTTCCGCGGCATGCTTCCGGAAAAGTTCCGGTTTCTCACCGATCCAACGACAGCCCGGTTGGTGGGCGTGGTCTTCCTCCTCGGCGTCGCGATCTATGTGGCCGGTTCGATTTTCAGATTTAGACCGCTGATCATAAGGGGCATCCGCCTCGAATATCCGAAACTGGATATCGCGGTGCGGCAATTTCTGGCGGCGCCCCTCGAACTCCTCGGGGCGGCCGGCATCATCTACTTCGCTTTGCCGGATACCGGCAATCCCGGTTATTTCGCGGTGCTTGCGGTGTTTATCGCCTCGTTTTCGGCCGCTCTGTTCTCCAACGCACCCGGCGGGCTCGGTGTGTTTGAATGGTTCTTCATTGGGGCCATGCCTGAGATGCAAAAAACTCAGGTGCTGGCGGCCTTGCTGGTTTTCAGGTTTTTTTACCTGCTGCTTCCTTTTTTCCTGTCAATTTTCGTTGTCATCATTTTCGAACGCAACCGGCTGAAAGAAGTGCTTCACCCCGAGGCCGGCCACCACACACCGGGGATCGAGATTAAGCAAACGGCCGACCACAACCGTGCCAGGGTTCCCTAACGCATGATCCCGAAAAGTTGCAGACTTTTTGGATGAGTTCATGCGCCATCGCCGATGATCACAGGGCCAGCGGACCGAGATCGCCGACGATGGCGGTGCCCGGCAAAAGTCCTCGCGCCCGCGCCGCAATCTTGCAATTGGTTACGCTGCCGGAAATCTCGAAAATGTGATATCCGGCGCGATGATGTGGTTTGCCGCGAATGACGGATGCCGAGGGTACGCCAGCGACCGGCACGAGACCGCGAGGGCCCTGCATCCGCGTCAAGCTAAGCTTATGATTATGGCCGTGAATGATCAGCTCGGCGCCCGCCCGGCGGATCAAATCCGCGAAACCGCGTGCGTCCACGAGGCCGCGCCCCAGATGCGAGGCGGTGGCTTGCGGCGGGTGGTGCAGCATCACGATGCGGACGAGACCGCGCCGGGCCGTTTCGGCGAGAAGTTTTTCGGCGGCCTTCAATTGGCGCTTGCCCAAAAATCCCGAAGCAATGAACAAGGGGGTGGGAACACCCGACGACAAGCCGATCAAGGCGACCTCGCCACGGACCCGCAGATAAGGAAATCGATCAATTCCTTGTGTCTCGCTTGTTGTCCAGGGCGCGAAGGTGCGGGCGAGATCTGGCAAGGAGCCTCGCACATAGGCATCGTGATTGCCGGGCACGAAACTGACATCCTCGGTAGGGCCCAAGGTTTCCAGCCATCTGCGGGCGAGCTGGAACTCAGCCGGAAGACCAATATTCGAGATGTCTCCGGTCATCGCCACATGGCTAGGATGATGAGCCTTCATATCCGCGACGATGAGCTCGAGCACCCCCATATCGTGGATGCGGGAGCGGGAGCTTGTCCAGTTCAAATAGCCGGTGACACGTTTGCCGATGAGCTCGCGCCGGCGCGGACTTGGCAAGGGTCCGAGATGCGGGTCGGACAAATGAGCAAGAAGAAATTTCACGCGGCCAATTTGCTGCTCCTCGCGGCGCCTCAAGCGGCGCCGGCGAGAATACCCGAAGCAAATACAATGCCGCTACAAAGAGCGATTTGCAATAAGGTCCGGGGAGAAGGCGTCCCGGCAGAGTTCGTGCGAACGGCGCTGTTCTGCAGACGCAGGACCGTGGCGGCCTTGGCGATTCCGGGCGACACAGAAAAGAAATTCGGCAAGGACTGGATATCCCCGAGGGCATTCCTGCTCAAGACCGTCAAAAGAGCCCGCCGCGTTGGCCCGCCAGCCGGCGGGTTGGAGCCCTCCCTAGTAAACCCGAATTGACTAGCGCCGATCGATCATTTGTCTAAATTCAGAAGAAATCTTCCCCTACCGAAAGCCGATGGCTCGCTCATGGCTCTATCCAATCGCTCGATTTTCACCGTCAGTGCCCGTGCCGCAGCCGTTGTCGTCGCTTTCTGCAATCTGGGAGCCGGGCCGGTTGCGTCCTCCAAAGTCAATTACGTAATCGAGCTGTTCACGAGCCAAGGTTGCTCCTTTTGTCCGCGCGCCGACCAATTGCTGGCGGTGATGGCGCGCGAGCCCGGCGTCATCGCGGTTTCCTTACCCGTCGATTATTGGGACTTTATCGGCTGGCAGGATACGCTCGCCTCCCCGGCTTTCACGGCGCGCCAGAAAGCCTATGCGGCGGCGCTCGGCGAGGGACAAGTCTATACCCCTCAAGTCATCGTCAATGGAATGATCGATGCCGCCGGCGGCAACCGCACCGAAATCGAGCGGGCGATCAAGGAGGCCAATGGCCTCGATGGCGCGCTGACCGTGCCGATGCGCCTATCCGAGGCTGGGGGTCATTATTCGGTCGAGGTCGCGGAAGGCGGCGGCGGTCCGGCGGGCGTTTTCGTGTTGCGGGTTGCGCGCGCCAGTACGGTTCACATCCAGCGCGGCGAGAATGCCGGCCGCGTCGTCACCTATACGAATGTCGTCCGGGCGATCGATAAGCTCGGCGATTGGACCGGCGAGACCGCTACCTTTGATATGCCGGGCACGGCGCCGGATGGCGAAGGCTTTGTCGTGCTGGTCCAAAAAGGCACACCGGAGCGGCCGGGGGCTATTCTTGCCGCGGCAAAAACCGAAGGACTATAAGGCAAACGGCCATCTCGGTTATCGTGGCAGCGGGATACAGGATACTCCTCCAACGCCGCTAGAGCATGATCGCGTCAAGACAAATTGCTCTTGGCCACTATTTCTTTGTTTTGCCGCATGATCTAGATCAAAAAGACCAAGTTTTTGGGATCATGCTCAAGACTTAGTCCAAATCGCAGCGGCGGTGCGCCTCTCCGGCTTCCACCAGC
Organism: uncultured Methylocapsa sp.; assembly: GCA_964440215.1. GTDB lineage: Bacteria > Pseudomonadota > Alphaproteobacteria > Rhizobiales > Beijerinckiaceae > Methylocapsa. The sequence continues at coordinate 4,601 of CAYTRB010000107.1, read as the reverse complement.
CGCGCTCACGGCATATACAGGAAACAATTTTCACCCCTTTTCGCGCTAGGCGGCCAGGAGTATCAACGCGCCATGTCTCGCCCAATTTTTCGTGTCTTTTTCGCCGTTTCATCCCTCGCATTCGGCGCCGTGCTCGCCTGCACCGGTCAGGCGGCTTCCAAGGCCAAGCCTACGGCGAAACCTGAGCAATCCGACTCCGCGGACGCGGATTCGAAGAAGGCGGGCAAACCTTCGCAAGTGGCGAGTTACGGCGACTGGGGGGTATTTCTCGCTCAGGGCGAGAAGTCCAAGACCTGTTACGCACTGGCGACGCCGAAGGAAAGAATTCCCTCCGGATTGAAACGTGACCCCGCCTATGTCTTCATTGCGAATCGGCCAGGCGAGCATGTGCGAGAGGAGGTTTCCGTCATCATGGGGTTTCCCGTGAAGGAAGGCGCCGCGGCGCGGGCTGAGATAGGCAGCTCCGGCTTCGATCTTGTCGCCAAGGGACCCAACGCATGGATCAAGGACCAGGCTGATGAGCCACAATTCGTCGATACTTTGAAAAAGGGTTCGAAACTCATCGTCAAGGCGCCATCGCTGAAAGGTCATATAACTACCGACAGCTATTCTCTCGCCGGTCTGTCACAAGCACTCGACAGGGTTGCGAAGGAATGCCCTTGAGGCACGCCGCGCTTTAGGAGATCATAGACGGATTCGCACTGCGCTGGGTACTGATTTAAAAGGCGCTTGTTCGCTTTCACCCGTCCAGCCAGATAAAATAAACGTGCTGGGCGCGCGGCCATTCGGAGGAAACCTATGTCCGAAAAGACCTATCCGGTCACCCCTGACTGGACGCAACGCGCCTATGCCGACAATGCGAAATATTTGGACCTTTATGCCCGCTCAATCGCCGACCCAGAGTCCTTTTGGGCCAGCGAAGCCCGCCGCATCGATTGGATCAAACCTTTCACACGGGTCAAGAACACATCTTTCGGTCCCGGCTCCGTCTCGATCAAATGGTTCGAGGATGGAACCACCAATGTCACGCAAAACTGCATCGACCGGCACCTGCTCCGGCTCAAAGATCGCACCGCGATCATCTGGGAAGGCGACGACCCCAAGGACTCGAAACATATCACCTATCAGGAACTGCATGACGAAGTGTGCCGTCTCGCCAATGTCCTCAAGGCGCATGGCGTCAAGAAGGGCGATACGGTCACGATCTATTTGCCGATGATTCCCGAGGCGGCTTACGCGATGCTCGCTTGCGCCCGGATCGGCGCGGTCCATTCGGTGGTCTTTGGCGGCTTCTCGCCCGATTCACTCGCCGGGCGGATCGCGGATTGCCGCTCGAAGCTTCTCATTACCGCCGACGAAGGGCGGCGCGGCGGCCGCACGACGCCGCTCAAGGCGAACGCCGACGAGGCCATCGCGAAAACCGAGGGGATCATCGAGACCATGCTCGTTGTCCGCAATACCGGCGGCGCCGTCGTTTGGAAGGAAGGCCGCGATGTCTGGTACCACGATGCCACGGCTCGATCGGCGCCCGAATGCCCCTGCGCCGAGATGAACGCTGAAGACCCTCTATTTATCCTTTATACATCGGGCTCGACCGGAACGCCGAAGGGCGTAGTCCATACGACGGCGGGCTATCTCGTCTTCGCCGCGCTCACCCATCACTATGTTTTCGATTATCACGACGGCGACATTTATTGGTGCACTGCCGACGTCGGCTGGGTGACCGGGCACAGCTATATCGTCTACGGGCCGCTCGCCAATGGCGCCACGACGCTCATGTTCGAGGGCATCCCGACTTATCCGAGCGCGTCGCGCTTTTGGGAGGTCGTCGATAAGCACAAAGTGAATATTTTTTACACGGCGCCGACAGCCGTTCGCGCCTTGATGCGAGCGGGCGACGCACCGGTCAAGGCAACGAGCCGTGCCTCGCTGCGGCTTCTCGCTTCGGTCGGCGAGCCAATCAATCCGGAAGCTTGGGAATGGTACTACCATGTCGTGGGTGACGGGCGCTGCCCGATCGTCGATACATGGTGGCAAACCGAGACCGGCGGCATTCTTATCACGCCGCTTCCCGGCGCGACCGATCTGAAGCCAGGCTCGGCGACGCGGCCGTTCTTCGGCATAAAACCGGAAGTGGTCGACACCGAAGGACGCATTATCGAAGGGCCTTGCTCGGGCAATCTGGTCCTGGCCGATTCCTGGCCCGGCCAAATGCGCACGATACATGGCGACCATGAGCGCTTCGTGCTCACCTATTTTTCAGCCTATCCCGGCAAGTATTTTACCGGCGATGGCTGCCGCCGGGACGCGGATGGCTATTACTGGATTACCGGCCGGGTGGATGATGTCATCAATGTCTCCGGTCACCGGCTTGGCACGGCGGAGGTGGAGAGTTCCCTCGTCGCCCATGAAAAAGTCGCGGAAGCCGCCGTCGTCGGCTATCCGCACGACATCAAGGGTCAGGGCATCTACGCCTATGTCACCTTGATGATCGGGGTCGAGCAGAGCGAGGATCTCCGCGCCGATCTGGTCGCTTGGGTGCGCAAGGATATCGGGCCGATCGCCAGCCCGGATATCATTCATTTCGCGCCGGGCTTGCCGAAGACCCGTTCCGGCAAGATCATGCGCCGCATTCTGCGCAAGATCGCCGAAAAGGAATTCCAGTCCCTCGGCGATATTTCGACTTTGGCCGATCCCGCTGTTGTTGAAGACTTGATACGCAACCGAATCGATTGAGCCAGGTTAGGGGGTGTGACCTCGTAGCCATTTAGAAACCATATCTTATCCATGACCGGCAATTACCGCCGGGAGCGACGCAACATTTTGTTAACCAAAACTCGGCTTACTTGATCTTACGCCCATTCATTTGATTCGATTGGCACGTCGATGAAGAAAAAGCCCTCGAACTTTCATCATATGTTCGGTCAGATTGGGATTGGTAGCGCTCTGTTCATTGGCTTGGCACTCTGGGGTCCGGGAGAGGCCGCAAGCGCGCGTGAATTCGTCTCGTTTTCACAAAGCTATCCCGCCGGCACGATCATTATCAAGCAAAGCGAGCGGAGGCTCTATTTCACCACGGGGACCGGGACGGCCGTTCGCTATCCGATCGCCGTAGGCCGGGCCGGCAAGGCGTGGCAAGGCTCAACCTTCGTGCAAGGCAAGTTCTTCTCGCCCTCATGGTCGCCCCCCGCCGTCGTGCGGCAAGATCATCCGAACATGCCATCGCTTATCCCCGGCGGCTCGCCGCGCAACCCCATGGGCGTCGCCGCGATTACCCTGAACCTTTCCGAAGTTGCGATCCATGGAACGACGGCGAGTATGCGCAAATCCGTCGGCACGGCTGCGTCCTATGGCTGCATCAGAATGTATAATGAAGATGTGATGGACCTTTATCATCGCGTCGCCGTCGGGACGCCGGTGATCGCTATTCCGTAAAGTGTCTTCCCTCCGCTTGCCTCGAATCGGAAAAACGCGGCGGCGCCCCTAGAGCATGATCCCGGAAAGCTTCACATTTTCCGGGTAAGATCATGCGTCAAATCGAAAAGATACGGAAATCCCTCAAATCTAATTCAAGGCGTCACACGCGATACTGGCGCGCCTGTTTTTTGGCATGCGTGTATGGTCATCGGATCATCTGAAATAACAAAGAGATAGAGACGATGAGCGGTTGCCCATAAACTGACCATGATGAGATCAATGGAAGCCGACGGTGCAGTGCCGCGCACGGGGTCTTTATTTCCATCGCGGATTGGTCTAACCAATTTCATCGGCCTCTGTTTTCTGTCCGCGCCGGCATCCGGCCAGAACAGGCATGGGGTGTGTTGCGTCACGCTGCCGGCCGGCATTGCTGGATAGTTGCAGTTGATTGGCGTAGTGTTCTGCGCGCGCGGCGTGGATCAATGCCTCGCGCTAGGCCCCTTATCGCTGGGGCGCGATGTCTTGGCCTCTGGGTCATTTGCAGGGAGTAATCGGTGGAAACGAAAGCCCTCGATCATACCGAGCTTGCCAATCAGATCATCGACGTGATCGTCAAGGAAGGAATGGTTGACCGCGAGAAAGCCACTTTGGATGCGACGATTGAAAGCCTGGATTTGAAATCGATCGACATCGTGATGATTTTGACGGCCATCGAGGAAAAATTCGACGTCTATATTCCGATGGATGGCCCTTTCCATGAGGCAAAGAACATTCGCGATTTAATTGACGCCATCGCCGCCTACATCATCAAAGAAAAAAACTGAATGGCTGACTCGCGGCGAATTGTCGTCACCGGCATGGGCGCTGTTTCCGCCGCGGGGGTTGGTGCGGCGGCTCTGTGGGAAGCCGCGCGCGACGGCCGTTCCTGTGTCGGCGAGACGCACTTCATAAGGCCCTACCGGGGCCGCATAAGGATTTCCGCGCAAGTCCAGGATTTCGATCCGGCCGCATATCTTACTTCTAGCGTCTTGCCCTTTTGCGATCCGGTGACGCAATATTTGCTTGTGGCCGCCGACGAAGCGATCGCCCAGGCTGGGCTCACATCCGCCAAACCCATGGGTCCGCGCACCGCCACCATCATCGGCACCGGGGTTGGCGGCATGCACACCTTGGAAAACGGGCTT
>CAYTRB010000106.1:0-11250 GCA_964440215.1 uncultured Methylocapsa sp. | reverse complement strand
CTCTGTCGGTAAACTGACGGAAGATGCCAAAGGCTTCCATATGGATGGTGCGGTCGAGAATGGTCGGCTCCCAGGCCACCTTGCCGATGATGTCAGGCATCTGAGTGAGCGATATCGCATTGGCGCTATTAAACAGAGATCCACCGAGTACGGTGGTCTGGGGAAACGCGGTGCCGGCGGCTGCGACTGTGTCGACGATAGTGGCGCCGTCAAAGAACGTGCCAGCACCAGGCGCGGTGCCGAAAGTGGTCGCTGGACTTTCCGCCGACAAGGCGAACCAGGCGTTCTCGGCGATGTCCTTCACGAGCCTGATCTGCGGGGTACGCTGCCAGACGAAACCTGGAACGTACTGTGAATCGATCGTCAGCGGAATATCCTCTTGCCGCGGTACGATGCCCTTAGTGTTCATGGTTGCCAAGGACCAGGTCTGACCGGCGAGTAGATGGGCACCGAAGAAGTCATTATCCACGGTCAAATACAGATGGCGCGCTCGTAGATTGAAAGAATTGCTTTCGTTGGAATTGGCGGTTTGCGCGGCGCCAAGGAAGTCGACCTCCCCATAACCCGCGAGATGGGTCACCGGGTCGACGTCGCCTTGCGTCAGCAATGAGAAGCGGCTCTGGCGGGCGGAGAAACGGAATTCGCCGGAATGGCTGGATGGAGCATTTTCGAATGGGATATTCGAGAAGCCCGGCGATCCGATATCAGCGCCGAGGAAGGCGCTACGGGTCACACTTTCCAGGGCCAGGAAGCCACCGGGTGTAATGGTGACCCCTTTAAACCAGATTGTGGAAGGACCGAGGGTCGGCAGGCCGCGCACCGCCGTCTCGGTTCCGGTGAGGCCGCCGGGTCCCGGCTGCGGCGGAACGCCAATCCCCGCCGGAAAGACATAAGGGGCTGGTCCCGGAGGTGGCGCAGGTTGCTGGGCGGCTTGCTGGCGGAGCTTCTCCTGAGTCTGCTTCTCCTTGCGGCCCTGCTCGGCGACACGCTCCTCGAGCTGTTTCAGCCGCTCCTTGAGCATATGAATCTCGACCGACATGTCATCGGCATGGGCCGGGGCGGTTTGGCAGGCGGCGAAAGCGCCCAAGGCCATCGCCGCGACGGCTATGTTTTTGTCCCGCTTCTTGGCTCGGACTTTCATGACTTCGCTTCCCTTCAAACCGGCTTTGGATGAAGGGAATGGCTAGGCGCTGTATGTGACAGTTCAGCGTCAGCGCAGCGGTTCTATTATAAAACAAATTTTAATTTTTAGACTGCTTTAGCAATAAGTAATTGAAATAACCTGCCTATCAAAATCCAGTCCGAAATCTAAACTAAGTCGTTTCAAAAATAGCGTGCCAAATTTGTCACGGTTTTTGACCTCTTCCGTTCTTAAGCGGCGGTAAAGATCGAAGATGCTTATTTTGTGAAGGCCAAGCACGATGGCCTTTGCACGGAACTATTGTATGAAACTTATTTCATGAAACAAAGTTTATGAAATTTCGGTATAATTATTCGTAAAAGCTCCCAATATTGGTTAGAGGTTTAGCTTTCCGAGGCAAACGAAGCTTCAGTCATTTTCGACTGTGAAGTAAATTATTTAGTGAAGGGAATAACTCAAGTATCGAGATGGTTCTTGTGATGATGTGATGGCTGCTACCAGTCAAATACCTAATCTCCCTAAGGGTAACGGCCACTTGTACCATTGCCACCACTTAAGCTGATGTCTCCATCGTCGTGACGAGGGTTGTCTATGCCAGTACTGGACCATCTGACCAAACCGCAACAAGACCTGCGGAACGGAGAAATTCCGATGGCCGCTGCTTTTCATAACGTGCCAGTCCTGCTCGTCGAAGACGAACCGGATATGGCTGCGGAAGTCAGCGAAGAGCTGACCAAGCTTGGCTATCACGTGCGTGTCGCCGAAACCGAAGCGGAGGCGCTTGCCGCGGCCCGTAGCCATCCGGCCGCGCTTATGATCGTCGATCGCATGCTCAAGGGGAGAGACAGCCTGCCGATGATCGAGATTTTGCGAAAGGAAAGCATAAAAATGCCGGTGCTCGTCGTGAGCGCACTTGCCTCCGTCGATGAGCGGATTCGCGGTCTTAAGGCTGGCGGAGACGATTATCTCATTAAGCCTTTTGACATGGGCGAACTGGCGGCCCGTATTGAAGCGCTCCTCCGCCGGTCGAACGATTCCCGCGCCGCCGTCCTGCAAGTGGGGCCACTGAGGATCGATCTGATCGAACGCAGCGCCATGCGCGGCGAGCGCCTACTCGATTTGCTGCCGACGGAGTTCAAGCTCCTGGAATATCTCATGCGCCGTCCTGGCCAAGTCATTACCCGGACCATGCTCCTGGAGGACGTTTGGCATTATCGCAATATGCCGCAGACAAATTTGGTTGATGTCCACATCGGCAAATTGCGGCGTAAACTCGATATGGCGGGTGACACACCCCTCATTCGCTCCGTTCGCCGCTCGGGCTTTATGCTTCATGTGGGCGATTGATCTTTTCAGATCGGCGACCTTTCGTCTCGCTCTCCTTTTCGCCCTCGCCGTATCGGTTTCGACTGGGATTGTTTTCATCTTCATCTATTGGCAGGTCGCCACATTCGACGTCAAACGATTGGACGCCATATTGGTCGGGGAAGTCGCCAGAGCCGTGGCGCAACCCGATGACCGGCTTAAGCGCGAACTCGAGCTACGATTCACCTCTGATTTGCGACGGCTCGACTACGCGGCGCTGTTCGACAAAAGTGGAAAGCTTCAATTCGGCAATGTCGAAGCGATGCCGGAGAGCCTGCCGATCGATGGCAAAGCCCATACCCTTGAGACACGGAAACGTCATGGTTCCGATTCGGGAACCGAACCGGCTCTGTTCGTTGCCGGACACAGACCGGACGGCGGCACCGTGCTGCTCGGCCGGAGTCTTTATGAAGTCAATGAACTGAGACAAATCGTCCTTCAAGCGCTCATGATCGGTATCGTGCCTGCGATCCTTTTGGCGCTCGTCACTGGGATAGTATTCAGTTTGCGCGGCACCCGCCGGCTCAAGATGATCAATGAGACAATCCTCCGCATCATGCGGGGCGATCTTCAGGAAAGATTGCCGATGCAGGGCAAGATGGATGACCTCAACCATGTGGCAAGCGCGGTCAATCTCATGCTTGACGAGATCGTCCGCCTGCTTAATCAACTCAAAAGCGTCGGCGACAACATAGCCCATGATCTGCGTGCCCCGCTCGCGGTCATGCACGCCAAGCTTGAATGCGGTCTTGCGGGTCAATCCGATCATGACTTGCGCCTCGCGGCCAACCGGGCCCTTGCCGACCTCGATCATGCGCTAGCGACCGTTTCCGCTCTTCTTCGCATATCCGAAATTGAGTTTGGGAGGCGGCGAAGCGCTTTCACCCGCGTGGACTTAACGGACGTTTGCCGGAATGTCTTTGAACTCTACGAGCCCTTGGCCGAGGCCAAGGATATCACTTTCACGCTCGAAGCACGGGAGCCGGTATGGGTCCTTGGCGATTTCGATCTTTTGGTCGAAGCAATCGCGAACCTCGTCGACAATGCGATAAAATTCACGCCGAGAAGCGGTCTCGTGATGATCACGGTAAAATTCAACTTGGCCGGATTCCTTGTTCGCGTGTCGGACAATGGGCCGGGTATCGCGCCTTATGAGCGAGAGCAAATTTTCAAACGATTTTATCGCTCCCAGAACTGCCACCACACCCCCGGCACGGGTCTTGGTTTGAGCATGGCAGCGACGATCGCCGATGTTCATGGATTTGATCTTCGCGTCGAGGATAATCTGCCTGGCGCTGCTTTCGTAATGGTTCCCCGCCAAACGGCCTAATCATCTTAGGCAAGGTCTCGCTACTGGCTTCCGTCCGGCGTCAACAGACGTCTGGCAGCTGCAATTATGGCGGGCCGCGGTTGCCTAACCTGTGGCACGAATTGATGAGCCTCCCAACCGCCGCCAAGGGCCTTGTAGAGCGCGACAAGCTGTTTGGCTGCGTTCTGTTGAGATATGACATATTGCTCTTCGAGATCGAATTCCTGGCGCTCGGCGTCGAGGACATTCAGATAGTCCGTCAAGCCGCGATCATACCGCTCGGTGGCAAGTTTTGTGGCTTGCCGGGCGGCCGCTAGGGCACGATCGAGATTCTTCAAGCGGTCCTGTTCGGCCCCGTAGGCGGCGATCGCATCGTCGACTTGCTGGACAGCGGTCAATATCGTCTGTTTGTAACCAATCAAGCCTTCATGCGCGCGCAGCTCGGCGAGGTCGGCGATTGCATCGAGCGTACCAAAATCAAGCAATGGCCAATACACGGACGGACCGGCCGCTCCAATTAAAGTAATTGGGATTGCCGAGGACGAATGTGGTCCTCCTTGAGCGCCAAGCGCGCCGCTGAGGATGACTCTCGGAAAGAGGTCGGCCGTTGCCACGCCGATGCGCGCCGTGGCCGCGGCAAGTTGACGTTCTGCGGCATGGATGTCCGGCCGCCGGCGCAACAGATCAACCGGCAGCCCCGGCGGTACGCGCGCCGGGAGGACCGGAAGTTTACCAGGTCGTGCCAATTCCTTGGCGAGATCCTCCGGAAACGTACCAAGCAGAACCGCGATCACATGTTGGCTGGCGGCGATCTGTGCCTCGAGGGGCGCGACGCCGGACTGCAGAGTTGCCAAATGCCGCTCCGCCAAGGCCACATCGAGTTCATTTGTAATCCCGCGTTGGAAACGGGCCTTCGCAAAATCCAAACCCCGCTGGGCAACGCCAATGTTTTCCCGCAGCACGGCAAGCTGCCTTTGGAGCGCCCGCATGTCGAGATAGGCACGCGCGACATCCGCCGCAACCGTCACCACGATCCAATCGCGCGCGCCGGCGAGGGCTTCGGCATCGTAAGTTACGGCTTCGAGCTCACGCTGGAATTTGCCGAAAAGGTCGATTTCCCAAGCAGCGTCAAAACCACCTGATTCACTAATTTTTTTTAGGTTTGCTCCGTTCTGCGCCGATCTAAGAAAGTCTGAGGTGCGGCCGACCGTCAAATCAGTCCCCGTGCCTATCCCGCCGCCGCCGTTCCCCGCCGCAGATGGGAGCGCTTCGCCGATCACCACGAGTTCTTGTGTTCGCGCTTCCTGAAGCCGGGTCAAGGCGATTTCGATAGCGAGATTGGATTCGAGTGCACGGCCGACAAGCGAGTTGAGTTCCGGATCGCGCAAGGATCGCCACCATTCGACGAGAGCGGCGGCCGGGTTTTGGGTGTTTTTTTGCGCGATATCAATCCACGGGGGAAGAAATGATTCTGGAACCGTTGTGCCTGGCGTTTGATAATCTGGACCAACCGCGCAAGCGGTGAGGCCCACCGCCAGTCCCAATGCGCTCAGACATTTCATCACGCCAAAAATTCCGGTCCGCTAAAGTGCGCGAAAACCATGTCAATGCGCCGACGCTGCAAGATTCTTGGCGTGGTCTTGGTCGATTTCATTGACTTCAACCTTTTGGCCCGCCACGATCTGGCTGCTCAGATTGAGCGCAACCTTGGCGCCTTCCTTGAGACCAGAGCTTATTTCAATGACATTCCCATTGTCGCGGCCAATGGTGACATCTTTGAGGTCAATGACTCCGTCTTCGATGACGGCGACTTGCGGACCTTGCGTTCGAAACAAAAGAGCGGCCGCTGGAATTTCGATTTGACCGCTGCTTTTGATGTTGAAGCTTACTTTCACATAGGTACCGGAAACGAGCGTGCGGTTAGGGTTAGGAATATCGATTTCCACACGCAGCGTGCGTGCCTCAGGATTGATGGCTTCCGCTGTTCGGGAGACCATGCCTTCGAAGCGCTGGGCCGGCAGATAGTCGCATGTAATCGCGGCGGGCGTGCCGATTTGCATCAGCTGTGCCGCCATGTTCTGCGGCGCCTCGACGAAGACACGTATCGGGTCATCTTTAGCGATCTGATAGAGCGACGTCGTGCTGGCGCTGCTTCCCGCGGTTACAAGATTACCGAGGTCGATATGACGGTTGATGATCGTGCCATCGAAGGGCGCCGTAACTTGTTTGAATCCTTCGAGCGCCGTGAGCCGGTCCATCTCCGCTTGGTCGCGCCCGACTTGGGCCTGGGCGGCATTGAGCTCAGCAATCGCCACTGCGTTTTGAGCTTTCTTGTCCTCCCGCTCTTGCTCCGAGACAACGCCTTTCGGAGAATTTTTCCACCGCTCATAGGTGGTCTTGGCAAACTCCAACTGAGCCTGCTTGACCAGAACCTGAGCTTCGCTTGCCTTGAACCTGGCCTTTGCGGCATTGAGCTCGGCATCGAGCTCTGGCGTGTCGATCGTCGCGAGAATTTGTCCCTTTTTTACATGGTCGCCAATGTCGACGAACCATTTCTCAACATAACCATTCACCCGCGCATAGATCGTGCTGGTGTACCAGGCAGCGGTTTCGCCAGGGAGTGTGAGCGACCGGGTCGCAGGGGGACGGCCAACCGTCACCACATCCACGCGAGCGTTTTCCAACCCCAATTGCTTGGTCATCGATGCGAGCTGCGATTGAGAAGCCGCTTTCTGATGATGAACAATGAAATAACCTATAGCCAAGGCGACCGCAGCCGCAATAGTGAGACGTAGGAGCTTTCCTGCCGTGCCGGGCGAATAGCTCGTCGGGGGCGTTTCTTTATCGGCCGCCGTTGCCTTTTGATCCCCGATATCCATGGGCGGCTTAGATCCCTGTTGGCCTCCGCGGCCGATCACTGGGTGCCGAAGCATTGGTTTGGGGGCCGCTGTCTCTGCGCAGGATTCGATACATGACTGGAACAAATGTCAAGGTCGCGACGGTTGCGAACAGCAGCCCGCCAATGACAGCGCGCGCAAGAGGCGCATTCTGCTCGCCCCCTTCTCCTACCCCCAAAGCCATCGGGATCATGCCCAGAATCATGGCGCCAGCTGTCATCAGCACGGGCCGCAGCCGGGTAAAGCCCGCAATGAGTACGGCTGTCCTTGAATCATCGCCCGCCTCCATGCGTTGATTGGCGAAGGTAACGACAAGAATGCTATTGGCGGTGGCAAGCCCCAGGCTCATCAAAGCCCCCATCAAGGCCGGCACGCTAAGATGCGTTCCGGTGAGAAACAGAATCCAAGCAGCGCCCGCCAGGGCGAAAGGCAGGGCCATGATAACGATCAGCGGATCGACCCAGCTCTGAAAATTAATCGCGAGAATAAGATAGACGAGCACCACCGCAAAGGCCATGCCGGAGAAAAGGCCGTCATAGCTTTCAATCATAGTCTCAACTTGCCCGCTGAGGGCCAGTTTGATCGCGGGCTGGTGCTTCTCTCCGGCAAGCACCTTCTCGATGTCCGCGGCGGCTGAAGCGAGATCACGGCCCTGGACGTCGGCGTGAACGTCGAAAACCGGCATGATGTTGAGTTGCGACATGACAACCGGCACTTTAGTGCGGCCAAACTTCGCGATGTTCATGAGCATTTGCGAGGACTTTGCGCCTGCCGAGGTGATTGGCACAGTCCAAAGATCCTGTGCAGAGTTCACTCGGTAGGTCGGCGATTGAACGGCCAAAAGATAACTTACACCGGTTGCCGGGTCGACCCAGAAATTGGGGGACGTTTGGCCGCTCGAGTTGGTGGTCACCAACAGGTTCCTAACGGCCTCCTCCTCGCTAATTCCAAATTCTTGCGCGAGTGTGCGGTCAACGTCAATCGTGAGTGCCGGTGCGTTGGGGACCTGAAACACATGCGCATCCACGACTCCCGGGATGCCGCTGATGTCGCGTGTGATTTTTTCGGCAAGCTCATAGTTATCATCACTGCTCGGACCGGAAACCCTTATGTCGATCGGAGCGGGCAGACCGAAATTCAGGACTTGATCGACAATATCGGCCGGCTGGAAGAAAAACAGCAATTCAGGAAAGCGCCGTGGCAGTTCGCGCCGCAAATCGGCCATATGAGCTGCCGTCTGACTGTGCTTCTCCTTAAGGGAGATGAGGATCTCGCCATCCATTGTTCCAACCGTGGCCGAATCGCTCAAGGCGATATTGATGCCGCTATATGGAAGGCCAATATTGTCGAGAATGACGTCGATCTGATCGCGGCCGACGATTTCGCGGATCGCGCTTTCGACCTCAGCAAAATAACGCTGTGTTTCCTCTATTCTGGTTCCTGGAGGCGCTCGCACATGCAGCCGCATCTGGCCGGCATCCACTTGCGGAAAAAAATCTCTGCCGAGCTGAGGAAAAAGCGGCAGAGAACAGCCTATCAAAAGGATGAAGAACACGCTCGCCATACCCGCGTGCGCGACGCAAAAGGCGACGCTGTTGCGGTAGATCTCGCGGAAACGGTTGAAACCCGCCTCAAATCCGAGATGAATGGCGGCCAAAGGGTTACGCCGGCGGCCCGGTTCCGAATCAGTTTGCGCATTTTGCCGTTGACGCTCGGCCGACGAGCGCATTAAATATTCGAATAATACAGGAACCATCGTGAAGGAAAGGCCGAGGCTCGCGAACAAGGCGATACAGACGGAAAGCGACATTGGCGAAAATAGATATTTTGCCGTGCCTTGCAGCAGAAACACCGGAACGAAGACAATGGAGATGGAGATCGTCGAAAGCAGGGTCGGAACACCGACCTCGCCGCAACCGGTTGCAATCGCCTGAGTTAACGGTTCGCCAAGTTTCACATGACGTTCGATGTTTTCGATGACGACCGTGCCATTGTCGACCAAAATGCCAACCGCGAGGGCGAAGCCGCCAAGTGTCATCGTGTTCAAGGTCTCGCCAACGGCATAAAGGACGATAACGGCTGTGACAATCGACAAGGGAATCGACGCGAGAATAATCAGCGTTAAGCGCCAGTCACCCAGAAACAAGAGAATCATGAGAGCCGTCAATCCTGCGGCCATCATTCCGCCCATAAGCACGCTGTTCAGCGCGGCCTTGACGAACACGGATTGATCAAAGAGCGGCTTGATGTCGACCCCTCGCGGCAGCAGGTTTTTGATACCGGGAAGAGCGTTTTTGATGCCATCTATGACCGCCAAGGTCGAGACGCCACCGGTCTTCCGCACCATCATCAGAGCACCTGGCTGGCCATCGACGGCAACCGAATTGGTCTGGATCTGATAGCCGTCATGAACATGCGCGACGTCCCGCACGAACACGAGTCGGCCGGCGACTGTTTTCACGGGGAACTGGTTTATGGCGGTGATGGTATCGGGGCTATTGTTTGCCGCAAGCGTGTAATCCTTGCTGCCGATTTTGACATCGCCGGACGGCATGATCACGTTTTGCTGTTGAAGCGCGTTAGCCACATCTGAAGACGTCAAGCCCCGCGCTTCGAGTGCCTGCTGGTCGAGATCGACCATGATGACGCGGGGTTTGCCGCCATAGGGATAGGGAACCTGCGCCCCGTGGACGACTGCCAGATAGGGGCGGATCGTATTCTGGCCAAGGTCATTGAGCTTGGTATCCGTTAACGAGGTGCTCGAAAGGCCGAGCTGGATGATCGGCACGTCCGTTGCGCCATAGCGTAAGACCAAAGGCGGCGTGATATTCGGCGGCATGTATTTCAACACAGCAAGTGCGCTGCTGGCCAATTGAGCTACCGCGCGTGTCACATCGGCGCCCTCATGGAGGTAGACCTTCTCGACTCCCACGCCATAATAGCTCGTGGCCTCGATGCGGCTGATGTCGTCGACCAAGGAAGCGAGCTGGCGCTCATGCAACGTCAGAATGCGGTTCTGAATATCGAGGGGCGTCATTCCGGCATAGGTCCAAACGACGCTGACCACTGGGATATTGATTTCCGGAAAAATGTCGATCGGCATGCGCAGCGCGGCGCCAACACCCATGATGCAAAGGAGGATGATGCCGGCGACGACCGTATAAGGACGCCGTAGGACGAACATGACCAATGCCATCAACGAGCCCTATTTATCACCAAAAGGTACCTACTTATTCTTAGCGGGGATCCGCGCAAGCCCGAGAGTCTTAAAATTACTTTTATGAATCAAAATATATGAAGATAGTTTTATACTATACATATCTACAATACGGCGATCCAGCGCTTATAATACTATTGTCGCTCAGTAGCCGACAAGCGAATACTGAGCCTGGCAGGACTGGAGAATATCATGAAAATCTTTATCCCGAGCACCCGGCGCAACGCAATGACGGCATGGCTCGCCGCTGCGGCTCTTGTCGCAACGATGGGCGCGGTTAGCGCACAGCAGCGTTATCCGGCCCCTGCCGATCAATCTTACGGCACCGCTGCTACCGCTCAGCCGCAAGTGGCTCCCTCGCGTTGGGATCGTGCTCATTTCGATCGCTCTGGAACGCGCGGCCGCGAAGGTTTGGGCGCCTCTCCGATGCATCCGGAAGGTCCTGGCAATGTATCGGACTGATTGGTGACTTTTGAGGTTCGGCCACGGCCGTCGCGTACCGCTGAACTACGCTTTGCTAGATAGGCGAATGCGTAACAAGGGCTGGATGCGTCCGCTCTGATCTGACCTCAAAAACAAACTGCCAAAGCCCCGTGCCATTTGGGAGAAACGCCTTGATGCGGATGATCGCCGGCATCGCGGCGGCGGCCGCCGTTCTCATGCTATGTGCTCCGGGGCCGGCGTCCGCACATCCACGCCATAGGATGCATCGCCATGATTTTATATCCAGGCGAACCCCCGAATATATTCATTGTGACGGCAAAGCCGGCGCGGCGGAATACAGCGGGGTTCGACCGGATTTCACGGTGCAATACGGTTGCATTGAACACCCGGAGATGATGAGCGGAAGCCTTGGCGCCATGCTCCAAGGAAAGAACCCAGCGGCCGGCGCACTTCCATGACGAGAACAGAAAACCCACTTCGAACCACATGCAAGAGGAGACGCCGTGCGCTTTCGTCGTCTCTCATATGTCTTGGTTGTTCTGCAGCGGTATTGCTAGCGGCAACTGGCGAAGGGGAAGCTCATCACAAACGCTGAACCCAGCCGCATGCGCCGCAATACGTGCAGGATTTTGCGTGGCAAAAGTACTATCGGTGGGAAGAGTATTACGAAAACCAAGCCCCTTGGCTAAACTATTATCGGGGGCCGCGCCATTGCATGTCGCTCGATGATTGCGACCGCAAGGCCTATGGAGAATCACGAACGCGTGGCCGAATGGGTTTGGGTGCTGATCCCGCGCATCCGGAAGGACCGGGCAATGTGTCCGACTAAAGAGACCTGTGCACGGATGCTTGCGGTTGTCGACAGCAAATGATTCAC
>CAYTRB010000105.1:0-11291 GCA_964440215.1 uncultured Methylocapsa sp. | reverse complement strand
CGGCACGGGTGCAAAAAGAATCGCGGCGGCAGGCCACGATCTATCATCTTGGCGGTCCCGCCGCCTTTCTGCGGGACGCCGCCCTGCGCGCGCTAGGACCTGAAAAAATGCTCGCCCGCTACGATTGGCTCTATGATACGCAGCTTGCTAAAAGCCATCAGTTTTGACCGGTCGAGGGCCTCGATCGGACAAAAGTGTTTCACGTGAAACAGTTTTGACCGATTGGAGGGCATTTCCTTACAGGGCCACAAACGTCCGGCGGAGCGAGTGAAGTAAGATCGCGAGGAAAGCTGGTCTTTTAGGCGGTTGGAGGATGCGGCTTCGATCTTGATATTATTTGAGACGGACACACTGGCGCGGATGGTCAATCGCTGACACGATATTTGATTTTGGTTCCGCACCAAATTTTGCACAGAGAAGTGATAATAATTTCAATGGGCAGACTTTCGTGCAGAAGTCTTAGAGACTGTTGAAAAACTCGATGTTTTGCCGCGATCACAATTCTTGGGGCAGCAGAAGGCTTCAAGGGTTCGTTGGCGAGGGCAACATGTGGCTCAGTTTGACCTGCATGACCAAAGTCTGGTTTTCTGACGATTTTCCGAATTCCGAGTTTTTCAACAGTATCCTCAAGTTTTGCACACGCGGACGCGGATGCTGGGACGATCGTTCCGTCCTGGCAAACCGCCCCTTTCGGGGCTTTTACTGATCCCTTAAACGATCAAAGCTTTGTAGTGAAACTCTGGGGGAGTTTAAGCGTTAACGCGTGGCGGTAGCATGGCCTCTGCCGCCGCGCGGCTCATTCGTCGGAGGGCTGTCCATGAAATATTCCAGCTCAGCGAGCGGGCGCCTCGCGAGGTCACTTAGCATTATGTTCGCCGCGAGCCTGCTGCCTGGACTAATGTCCTCCTCCGCAGCCCGCGCCCAGCCAACCGAACCGGCGCCTGCGCCCAGCGCAGCCGCCCAGCCATCGGCCGCGAAAGCCGCCGAGCGCGAGGCCTGGCGGGCGGCCATAGCGCGAACTCCCACGCCCAAGAAAGGGTGCTTCACGGCCTTGTACCCGAACACCGAGTGGCAGGAAACTCCATGCAGCCAGCCGTCACGCTATCCGAATCGGGCCCGCGGACACGGACCCGCCCTACCCGACAGCCTCGTCGGCAATGGCAACGACTTCTCTGCTCAGCCCTCAGTGGTGTCCGGATTACCCTCGCCCGGCAACTTTGCTCAAGCGTCCGGCGGGATCTCCAAGGCGGTAGGGAGCTTCGACAGCGTCACACCTGCTACTATTACCGAGTCGGGGCCGTGGTTCGGGAAGAACTGCCCGCCACCACCACCAAGCTGCAACCATCCACCACCATGCCCCGAGCCAGACACCGCCCAGACTCCCAATACGTGCCCTCCCGTGCCGACTCCCAATGCGTTCTCGCTGCAGCTCAACTCACAGCCCTTCTCAACCCCAGCGTGCCAAGGCGCCGAGGGGTGTCAAGGCTGGCAACAGTTTGTCTTCAGCCAGAACCAATGCGGGAGTCCTGAATCTCCCGCGCCGTGTGTATTCATCGAGTATTGGCTCCTCAACTTCGGCCCGAGCTGCCCAACAACTCCACCACCAATGAACTGCCAACCCCAACCACAGTGGACTTCAGTCGAGGCAAACGGTGAAAACGATTGTTTTATCAACAGCTGCTCATCGCCCGCTCCCGGTTTGCCGGCAGACCAATTGCAGGGTGCGACGCTCACCGGGACGGCCGGGGACATGGACACAGTTGTGCTGACGACAGCAGCCGGCCCCGCCATGGCGATAGCGGCCGACAGCGTGCTCAATTTGGCGCAAGGTTGGAATACCGTTGAATGGAACGTTTTCGGAGACTGTTGTCTTTCCCAGGCCAATTTCAGCGCCGGATCGACACTTGTCGTCAGGACGACTGTGAACTCAGGGGGCGTCACCCCCCCCAACTGCGTTCGGGAAGGCTTCACGGGCGAGTCGAACAATCTTTTCTTGGGGGGAGCCCCAGCTCTCGCACCGGCCTCGACATTGCCAGCGACCGTGTTCACTACGTCGACGGCGATCGTCTTCACGGAGACCAATGCCGCAGATAGAAAGCCGGCAAGCTGCACCGGCATTGTTACCAATGGCGTCAGGCCGTGAATCTGGCGCTGTTGCATTAAGCCGATTTCACGCAAAATCCGCAAAATCGACCAATGATTTTGGTTGGCATTTTCGTCTTGATTTGACGGAAGCCTCGCCAATGCCACAGTGCCAAGCAGAGGCTCTTTTGCACTGGCGAGCACACAGCGCAACTTTTCACTCCCGTCTCGCCGGATCAAGCGGAGAGGCGGAAGACATGGTTCACAAAGCACACTTCTCCCGTCGTTCCGGAAACGAGCATGAGGTATTGCCGCTTGCGGATCATGCGCATGACCTCGAAGCCTTTGATCGTCGCCGATGACGTGCGCAGCGTCTTAAATCCGCGCATCGGATTGATCAGCTGCTTCAGCGCGCCGTGATCCACCTCCGGCGGTTGTTAAGACATTTGAGCTGCCGGTGTTGAACGCTCTTTTCCAACTCACCAGCCCGCTTGAGCGCTCGGATCGCCTTGCCGTAGGCCTCGTTTTGATCAGTGTTGATCGTCGCAGGCAGCCATTCCTGACGGAGCCCCCTTTCCTCCCCGCAAATTTGGTGTATAACCCGCCCCTTCGACGCTTCCGCGCAAAACCCCGCTGGACGGCATCCCGGCCGGGCCGCGCTGAGAGCCCTTTAGACTTTCCCCCTTTTTGAAGAGGAAATCCGATGTCGATTACCGCCGAGCGCAAACAGGCGCTTGTGAAAGACTATGCCCTGAAACAGGGCGATACCGGCTCCCCCGAGGTCCAGGTGGCGATCTTGACGGAGCGGATCGCCAATCTGACCGAACACTTCAAGACTCATGTGAAAGACAATCACTCGCGCCGGGGGCTCTTGAAGCTCGTGTCGCAACGCCGTCAGCTCCTCGACTATGTGAAGACGCGGGACGAGCCGCGCTATAAATCGCTGATCGAGCGGCTTGGCATCCGGCGTTAAAGCCTATCCTGCGCAGTCTTTTTCGCCTGTAACGCTTGCAAAAGTTTCATCCGCAAGGATTACAGGGCATCGAGCCTGCCCTTCACGGGGATTCTCGTGGCGGGAAAGTACTCACAGAATATCAATGTGTTAGCGCGCAAACCTCATGCAAAAGGTCAATTGGCTTTTGCCGGATATGCGCGCAAAACATGCTCATCGAGCGATATAATATGAGACAAAGCCGGTAACGGCTTGTATTTTCCGGACAGTGGCGGCATTGGGCCGCCGCGCCGACTCTGGCGAAGACCAATCCATGTGGCAGGATCGCCAGCCGCTGTTTCACAGCTGCTCGCCGTCTTGCTCTGGCTTGGGCTTCGCCTATACCCAGAAAGACGTAGACATGTTTGAAATCCATCGTGAGGAAATCGATTGGGCCGGGCGAAAGCTCGTGCTCGAAACCGGCAAGGTCGCCCGTCAGGCCGACGGCGCCGTCGTTGCGACCTATGGCGAAACCACGGTTCTCGCCACCGTCGTCTCCCTGAAGGAGGCCAAGGCAGGAATCGATTTCTTTCCCCTGACGGTCAATTATCAAGAAAAGGCCTTTGCCGCGGGGCGGATTCCCGGCGGCTATTTCAAGCGCGAGGGAAGGCCTTCGGAAAAGGAGACGCTTGTCTCCCGCTTGATCGACCGGCCGATCCGTCCGTTGTTTCCAGATGGTTACCGCAACGATACGCAAGTCGTTGCGACGGTGCTGTCGCATGACCTTGAGAACGATCCAGATATATTGGCGATGATCGCGGCTTCGGCGGCGCTGACGCTTTCGGGCATTCCCTTCATGGGCCCGGTCGGGGCCGCGCGCGTCGGCCTCATCAACGGTGCCGTAAAGGTCAATCCCACCTTGGAAGAGCTAAAGCAGTCCTCGCTCGACCTCGTGGTCGCGGGAACCAGCGACGCCGTGCTGATGGTCGAATCCGAAGCCAAGGAACTTTCCGAGGCGGTGATGCTCGAGGCCGTCATGGCGGGGCATGCCGGTTTCCAGCCGGTGATCGACGCGATCATCCGGCTCGCCGAAAAAGCCGCCAAGCAGCCGCGCGAACTTGCCGTTCCCGACAAGAGCGACGCCGAGACGGCGGTGCGCCAGATCGCCGAAAGCGAATTGCGCGAGGCCTATAAGATTACCGCGAAACAGGATCGCTATAATGCGGTCGACGCGGTGAAAGCGAAGGTTTTCACGGGCCTTTTCCCGGCCGGCGGGGAGCCGAAGTTTTCCAAGGAGCAGATTGCCGAGGTCTTCCACGATCTGCAGGCTAAGGTTGTCCGCTGGAACATTCTCGACACCGGCATCCGGATCGACGGGCGCGATGTCAAGACGGTTCGCCCGATTGTCGCGGAAGTCGGCATCTTGCCGCGCACGCATGGTTCGGCGCTGTTCACGCGTGGCGAGACGCAGGCACTGGTGGTGGCAACGCTCGGCACCGGCGAGGACGAGCAATTCGTCGATAGTCTCGAAGGCACCTATAAGGAGCGCTTCCTGCTCCATTATAATTTCCCGCCCTATTCGGTTGGCGAGACCGGCCGCATGGGCTCGCCGGGGCGGCGCGAAATCGGCCATGGCAAGCTTGCCTGGCGCGCCATCCGTCCGATGCTGCCAGCCGCGGCGGAATTTCCCTATACGGTGCGGATCGTCTCCGAGATCACCGAGTCGAACGGCTCATCCTCCATGGCGACGGTGTGCGGCTCGTCGCTCGCCCTGATGGACGCGGGCGTGCCCCTGAAGCGGCCGACCGCAGGCATCGCGATGGGCCTGATCCTCGAAGGCGAGCGCTACGCGGTCCTCTCCGATATTCTCGGCGACGAGGATCATCTGGGCGACATGGATTTCAAGGTGGCGGGCACCGAGGAAGGCGTCACCTCGCTCCAGATGGATATCAAGATCACCGGCATTAACGAGGAAATCATGCGGGTCGCCTTGGATCAGGCGAAGGCGGGCCGGCTGCATATCTTGGGAGAAATGAGCAAGGCGCTCACCGGGGCGCGGGCCGAACTCGGCGAATTCGCGCCGCGCATCGAGACCTTGAAGATTCCGACCGATAAGATCCGCGAAGTGATCGGGACCGGCGGAAAAGTCATTCGCGAGATCGTCGAAAAAACCGGCGCCAAAATCAACATCGAGGACGATGGCACCGTAAAGGTCGCCTCCTCCGACGGCAATTCGATCCGGGCCGCGATCAATTGGATCAAATCCATCGCGAACGATCCGGAAGTCGGTCAAATCTATGAGGGCACGGTCGTGAAGGTGGTCGATTTCGGCGCTTTCGTGAATTTCTTCGGCGCCAAGGATGGCCTCGTCCACATCTCCCAGCTCGCCAAGGGAAGGGTCGCCAAAACCTCGGATGTTGTCAAGGAAGGCGACAAGGTCAAAGTGAAGCTGCTTGGTTTCGACGACCGCGGCAAGGTGCGCCTTTCGATGCGGATCGTCGATCAGGTGACGGGGGAAGACCTCGAAGCCAAGGAAAAGCTCGAACAGCAGGAAGCCGGGGAATAGGGCGCCGCATCACGCCGTTCAGCGAAAGGCGGGACTTGCACGGCATGGAGATTCGAAAGTAAGCATACGGCCGCCGAATTTTTCCGGCGCGGCCGTGTGCGTGCGCGATGGATCTTGGGGTGAAAATGTCGCACCTGTCTAATCCGCCAGCAATCATCATTACCCATGATGAAGGCGGTGAAGTCTCCAACTACGCGCGGCGTGAACGCGCCTGGGAAGCAAGCGGCCGCCGGATCGTCGTCCGCGGCCTTTGTGGCTCGGCATGCACCATATATTTGAAGTCACCCTATTTATGCGCCGAGCCGACCGCACAATTTGTGTTTCATGCATCCTATTATCGATACGGAAAACTCGGAACCACTGGGCCCGACCCTGAAAGCAATACATATATGTTGCGATGGTATCCGGTTCGCATCCAAGATTTCATTGCTTCGCAGGGCGGTTTGACGTCTACACCGCTTTATTTGGAAGGGCGTTGGATGCAACAGCTTGTTCCGGCCTGCCGTTGAAGACGTGCTGGTTCGATCTCGTTTGCCCTGAGCTGAAAGCTTGCGTTTGTTGGAGACGCGCAACATCCTATGAAGAGGGCGTCCCAGAAAACTTGGCCGGCTTTTTCGCGGCATGCGGTTCGGTACTATCGAGCGTTAATTGGTGCCGGGCCAGCCCTTGGCAGATCACTCCTTGGTAAGGGCTATTCGCATAAGCCGCTCCTTGACGCAATCGAGGCCGCCGAGCATGCCGTAGCTCGCGACTGCGCCCGCATAGGAGTAGGAAACAGCCTTATCCTTGTGGACATAGGTTCCCGCCATGCCGACGATCTCGCCGGCGCGGGCCGCTTCGAGCAGGCGCTCGATCTCCTCAATCAGGGTGTTATTGGGTTGGGCTGCCGGCAAGGCAAAGCCGCCGCGCAGACTTACTACTTTTTCAGACATGACAGCCGCCGCTTGACACTGGTCGCTCTGCCCGGAGGGCAAAGGCGCTTAACCTAAGAATACCAAGTAAGCAATATTCATGCCATCATGAAGCGCTTCCGTTCAGAAGGAATCATTTTATCATTAAGGAATCGCCCACGTTCAAAGAGCTGGGGCATGCTGGAATCGAAAAAGCCAATCGACTTTTTCGAAACAGGCTCCAGAACCGCGAGAAACCAGCGGTTGCTGTGCGCGACCGCTGGTCTGTTTTGGCTTTGGAACTCATAGAAATGCGCTGAGCCTAGAGCGCTTTCCGATCTTCTGAAATCCTGCGACCGAAGCGGAATCGCTCAGATTTAAATATTTTTGAGCGATTCCCAATCGAGAAAGCCGAGCACTTTTTTCGGAACATGTACAATACGGACGAGGGCGTCCCCTATGACCTGCCACAAGACGAGTGCATTACCTCGCTTGGGCAGCGATTTTCGGGGCATTCGCCTGGTCGCCGGCTCCTGAAGCCGATTGGGCGCCTTGGTTTGCATTTTTTACGCGCAGATTGTTCTGAATGTGACTCACGCCCGAGACTTGCTCGGCAGCGAGTTCCGCACGGCGGCGCTGAACGCGGTTTTCGACCGAACCACTCAGAGTGATCTCCGAATTATGGACGTTCACTTCGATCTCCGAAGCATTGATATAGGGATCATCGCTCAAATTATCGGAGACATCTTCGCGAATGCGTTCGTCGGAGCGCTTGTAGTTTTTCGGTCCGACGCCGTAGTAACGAGCGTGCTCGTCACGGTAGTCGGCTGGCCCCCTGGCCCATTCGTCACCGCGGTCCAATAACCAGCGCCGCGCGCCTTGGTTGCCCTGTGCGTAGTCATCGCGGCGATCCTCGCCGTAGGCGGCAAAATGCTGGTTGCGGCCTAAACCATAATCGCGCTCGCCCCCGCGATTTCCGCCCGCTTGATATTGGCCGGCTTGGCGGTTGCCATAGCCCTCCAATTCGGGGTTCCCATAATTGCGGGGGTCGCGGCTGCGATCGTAATACTCACGTTCAGCGTGGGATCTTTCGCCGCCAAAATACTCCTCCTCGTAACGGCCGCGGCCGGACGGTTCACCCCAGCGGCGGCCAAGGTTGTCGGCGTCGCGGCCATAGTCGTCGCGGGGGCCGAAATCACGGCCGCGGCCGTATGCGGCCTGGCCCTGGAAGTCCCGGCGTCTGCTTTGATACCGGCGCGCATCCTCGTAACGCTCGCGGCGAGGATCATCGGCAAAATCGTCCGGGCGGTGGTTCTCCTGAATGCGGTAGTCTTGAGATGACATCGTTGCTAATCCTTTGATAGAGGGCATGTTCTCGCTGCTATAGGTTAAACCAAGTCTTCTCTGTTAGAACTTGGCTAAATCTTAGTAGCAGACTAATATGATAGTTGTTTTACATGGTATGTGAACCTTTTCTTTTGGCTGGTTGTAGGCAGATATTCTTTATTATATTTTTATATAGTAAAATATTCTCTTGGGATCGCTGGCGCTGATCTTGAGCGCTGCGATCGATGGTACAACTTTCGAACACTGAGAATCACGCAAACGAACGAGCCACCGTTCGTATGGTATTAACGTTCGGATGGATGCGGGAACGCCACGCGGTGTTCGAAGAAGCCCGGGGATCTCCGTGACAGGCTTGAGCCGCCAGGGGGGTGCAGGGTGGGACTCAATCCAGAGCGCGCGTAAACAGATCCCGGAAAGTCTCGCGCAACAGAGTCTTTTGCACCTTGCCCATGGCATTGCGCGGCAAATCATCGACGAAGACCACGCGCTTTGGTAATTTGAATTTGGCTAGGTTTTTTGCGAGAGCGTCTTGCACCGATTGTTCGTTGAGAGACGCGCCCGGCTCGGGCACGACGATCGCCGCGACCCCCTCGCCAAAATCCGCATGCGGCAGACCGACGACCGCACTTTCGATCACACCGGCCAGTGCGTCGATTTCGGCTTCGACCTCCTTCGGATAGACGTTGAATCCGCCGGAAATGATCAAGTCCTTGGCGCGCCCGATGATGCGCACATAGCCGCCAGCATCGACCTTGCCGAGATCGCCGGTTATGAAAAAGCCGTCGCTGCGAAATTCCGCCGCGGTTTTCTCGGGATTGCGCCAATAGCCCTTGAAAACATTCGGGCCTTTGACTTCGATGACGCCGGTTTCCCGTTGACCCAAAATCGCTCCACTTTCCAGTTCCGCGATGCGCAGCGCCACGCCCGGCAATGGCAAGCCTACGGTTCCGGCCTTGCGCGCGCCGTCATAAGGATTGGACGTGGTCATGTTGGTTTCAGTCATCCCGTACCGTTCGAGAATGACATGTCCGGTCCGCTCAAACCACGCGCGGTGTGCCTCTTCGAGAAGAGGTGCGGAGCCGGAAATGAAAAGCCGCATATGCGCCGTGCTCTCGTGCGACAAATTCTCCTGCCGCAGAAGCCGCGTATAGAAAGTTGGAACACCCATCATCGCTGTCGCGCGCGGCATCAGCGCCATGCAAAGGTCTGGATCGAATTTCGGCAGGAAGAGGATTTTGCCGCCACTCAGCAGCATGGTGTTGATGGCTACGAAAAGCCCATGCGTGTGATAGATTGGAAGCGCATGAAGGAGTACGTCAGCAGGCGAGAAGCGCCAAAGTACGGCGAGCACTGCCGCGTTCGAGGCGAGATTTCCGTGGGTCAGCATGGCGCCTTTCGAGCGGCCGGTGGTGCCGGACGTATAAAGGATCGCGGCAAGATCATCCGGCCCGCGCGGAGCATCTTTGAAATGCGGCGCCGAGGCTTCGCTTCGATCGCGCAATGAACCTTGGCCGTCGGGTCCTAGTGTTTCCAGCGCCCGCACCTTTGCCTTCGCCGCGACCGGCGCCAGGCCATCCCGCCGCGCCGGATCGCAGACAAAAATTGAGGGTTCCGCATCGCCGAGAAAATAATCGAGTTCAGCGTTTGTATAGGCAGGGTTGAGAGGAAGGAAAACCGCTCCCGCGCGGATTGCGCCGAGATAGAGCATGAGCGCCTCGGGCGACTTCTCGATCTGCGCGGCGACGCGGCCGCCAGTCTCAAGACCGACGTCGCGGAGCGCTGAGGCATAGCGCGCGGAAAGCTTTTCCATGTCTGCATAAGTCCAGCTTTCGCCCGCTGGGGTTTCGAGGAATGTCAGGCTTTCCCGCCCGCTCATCGCATCGTGGATCTTTTGAAATAAATGATTTGTCATGGGCGGTTGGATGGCTTCAAACTTGCACTCCATGCTCGCGCACGCCATTTACATACATGGAGCCTGATTATGGAGCCTGCCTGGGTGTTGAAATGCGGCCATGATACTGGGTTGCGGCGGGCAGGTGTTTTGAGTGAATCTAATCTGTAGAGTGTCATAATTATGGTTTGGAATAGTTGTAATCTGGGATTCTCAACTTGTATATTCTTCAACGGCCGGTTAGAGAATTTCTGACTAATGCGTCCATTGCCTCGTCCGCTGGTGCCTGAATGATCGTTTGTTCTTGCAATGTCCTAACTGACACAAAAATCAAGGATATTGTTGCCAGCGGGATGTGCCCGCGGACGCCAGGCGCGGTCTATAAGTGCCTCGGCTGTAGTCCAAGTTGCGGGCGTTGCATTGCAACTCTGAGGACGATCATCAATGAGGCCTTGGCGGAGACCAAACCTGCCGAACCCCCGTGCCGGGCCAGGCACGAGCGGGACGTTGTCGCGCTCTGTCCGCTTTAGGCGATTTGCCTCTGGGGTCTTACCCGAGAGTATCATCTACGGACTTCTTGGAATAGATCGTGCGCGAAAACCTCTCCATGGATGCTATGAGTGATCGAGTTTGAATTGATCCTGGTCTCGCTAACGAACTACGCCCAGCCATCTATCTCGGTCCTGTTTATCTGCTTATAGTGCTGGCGGCGCGGCGCCGGGCTCTCGGCACCGGTGCCGCAGCTTGGCCAGCATATTTGGCCGGAAAAAGAAAATTATCAAGGAGACCGGCATCATGAGGGGCGACGACAGAGTCCTCGACTATCTTAATCGCAGCCTGCGCAGCGAGCTGACATCCATCAATCAATATTGGCTGCATTATCGCATTTTTGATAATTGGGGATTTAAGGAATTAGCAAAGAAGTGGCGGGAAGAATCGATCGAGGAAATGCGCCATGCCGATCGCTTTGTCACTCGCATACTATTTTTGGAAGGGTTTCCCAACCTTCAAGTCCTCGATCCGCTGCGGATCGGACAAACGGTGGAGGAAATTATCCGCTGCGACCTTGCCTCTGAGATCGCCGCGCGCGCACTCTATACAGAAGCAGCCGAATATTGCATCTCCGTTCATGACCGTGTTTCCAAGGAGCTCTACGACGACCTCCTCATCGACGAGGAGCATCATATCGACTTTTTGGAAACGCAGCTGGAGCTCATCAAACAACTTGGCGTGCAGCTCTACAGCCAAAGCCATATAGGCGGACTTGAAGACAGCAAATAAAGCATATGAGGCAGAGAGTGCTTCGGGTCTGATGCCATTTTTGTGGAAGGGTGGCCGAGTGGTTTAAGGCAGCGGTCTTGAAAACCGCCGTGGGTGCAAGCCTACCGTGGGTTCGAATCCCACCTCTTCCGCCAATGACCATTATTATTGCTAAAGGTTTTTATTCATAACACTTTAAAATATAAAGGTATTTACGCCTGAGACATTTCAGAACATTTGAGAATATTTGCCTCAAGCCTAGTCATGCACTAGAGCGTTTCGCATTTAGGTTGACTTGTATCCGGCATTTGCCAGGTAGTTCGC
>CAYTRB010000104.1:0-11507 GCA_964440215.1 uncultured Methylocapsa sp. | reverse complement strand
CCGCCGCCAGCGCGTGGAGGTCCGCCGCTGGAACAAGCCGTCCATCGGGATTGTTGGGATTGACGATGATCGCGGCATCCATGCTTTCGAGCGCCTCGAGATTGTCGGCGATCGTCACCTCCGCTCCAACCTCCTCAAAGCTGCGGGCAAACTCACTATAAGTGAAGCCCAGAATTCCCACCCGTTTTGCTGGGACAAGATACGGCAGCCAATTGATGATCGTCTGGGTTCCCGGCGCCGCAACCACCTCCACACCGATCGGCGCGCGAAAAGCCTCACGCGCCGCCGCTTCGAGCGTGCAAAGCGCCTCTGGTTCCGGCAGCCGCGTAAAACTTTCCAGCGGCGGGTGGTCGAAAGGATAAGCGTAAGGGTTGATGCCGGTCGATAGATCGAGCCAGGGTTCTGGTGCTTGCGGATAGGTCTTTCGCGCGGCAAAGAGATTGCCGCCATGCCCGGCAAGGGGCAATTCTGGAAAAGTTTGACGGGATTTCTCACGCATGGATTTGGCCGCAACTTTTGCGCTCGCGGCACTCGCTGCCGCCTTTGAGGCCTGCGTTGGCTATCCGCAAAGCCTGTTTCGCACGATCGGTCATCCGGTCACATGGGTTGGCCGTCTGATCGCGCTCGCGGACCGCTGCCTGAACCATGAGGATCAATCCTTTGTCGCGCGGCGCGCCTTGGGCTTTCTCGCGCTCTTGTTGCTTTTAGCGATTACCGGTGGCGGCGCCACTGTCGTAAGCCTCGGGATCGATGCCTTGAATCTCCCATACGCGGCACGCCTTATCCTCACCGCGCTTATCGCGTCGAGCCTCATCGCGCAACGCAGCCTCGATGCGCATGTCCTTGCTGTCGCCGATGCGCTCGACACGGGCGTGGAGGCTGGCCGCGCTTCGGTTGCAAAAATCGTCGGCCGTGACGTGACAAACCTCGATGAGGCTGGCATAGCCAGCGCGGCGATCGAAAGCCTTGCCGAGAATTTTTCCGACGGCGTCGTCGCTCCCGCCTTTTGGCTCGCATTTGGCGGCTTGTCCGGGGGCTTTTGCTACAAGGCCGTCAACACCGCCGACAGCATGATCGGCCACCGGACAAAGCGGCACGCCGCGTTCGGCTTTGCCGCGGCGAAATTCGATGATCTTGTTAATTTTGTTCCCGCGCGGTTTTCCGTCCTTATCGTCGCGCTGGCGGCTCTCCTCGTGCCAGGAACTTCCACACTGGCCACATGGCGGTCGGTGCGGCATGACGCGCGCGGACATCCTTCTCCCAACGCAGGCTGGCCCGAGGCAGCCTTCGCTGGCGCCCTCGGCTTGCGGCTTGGCGGCCCGCGCGCCTATGCGGGCGTGTCGGTCGATGACGCCTGGATCGGCTCGGGCAGAGCGCCATCCCGCCAAGACATCAAGCGGGCGCTGCGTCTCTACCGGTGCGCCTGCGGCGTCCATGTCGCCGGTCTGACCTTGCTGGCGCTGGTTATCGCGCAAGCGTGAGCAACCGGTCGAGATCGATATGCGCTTCGAGATGCGCGGCGATCGACTCGAGCGCCGCCTCGATCGCCTCATCATAGGAGGCGCCGGACCCCTTGCCGCCAAAGCGGGCGAGGAGCGCGCTGCGTTGCGCGGCGTCAGTGAAAAGTCCGTGCACATAACAGCCGCTCACCCTTCCATTGGCGGACACCGCGCCATCACTGCGGCCATCGGCGAAATGCAACAGAGCCCGCGCGCAATCCGGCCCTGACGTGCGGCCGGCATGGATTTCATAGCCAGTGAAGGGAGCCCCGTTTTGCGCGTTATTCCCATTGACCGGCGCCAGCATTTTATCGCCGGAGAGGTCCGTCTCGATGTCGAGCAGGCCAAGCCCTTGCGCCTCGCCGGGCGGCCCTTCGATGCCTTGCGTATCGCGAATGCGTTTGCCCAGCATCTGATAGCCGCCGCAAAGGCCGAATACATGGCCGCCGCGCCGCCAATGCGCGAAAAGATCGATATCCCAGCCCTCCCGCCGGAAACAAGTAAGATCGGCGATCGTCGTTTTCGAGCCGGGCAGAAGAACAAGCGCCGCCTCGACAGGCAAGGTCTCGCCGCTTCTGACCAGCACAAGACGGACTTCGCTTTCCAAATCGAAAGGATCAAGATCGTCGAAATTGGCAATGCCGGGCAGCACCGGAACGGCAATGGTGATCCCTCCCTCGCGCTTGGGCTTGCCGAGGGGAAGACCTTGCGAATCCTCCTCCGGCAAATGCGCCGCTCCAGCGCAAAAAGGAATGAGCCCAATGCCGGGCCAGCCGGTCAAATCCGCGATCCTTTGCATGCCATCGGCGAATAGCGAGGGATCACCACGAAACTTGTTGACAAGAAACCCCTTGATCATTCGTGCGTCGGCCGGATCGAGCACCGTTTTCGTCCCGGCTATCTGGGCGATGACGCCGCCGCGATCGATATCGCCCAGCAACACCACCGGCACATTGGCAGCGCGGGCAAAGCCCATATTGGCGATATCATTGTCACGCAGATTGATTTCCGACGCGCTCCCGGCGCCTTCGACAAGCACCAAATCGGC
The DNA here is from genome assembly GCA_964440215.1 of uncultured Methylocapsa sp. Lineage (GTDB taxonomy): Bacteria > Pseudomonadota > Alphaproteobacteria > Rhizobiales > Beijerinckiaceae > Methylocapsa. The sequence continues at coordinate 8,960 of CAYTRB010000104.1, read as the reverse complement.
GGTTTCGCGGAGCGCCCCGAAACTGCCGAGCACGGCCGGAAGAAGCTTGGGTTTCAAGTCTTGGTAGGCGCGCGCCGTGGCCTGGCCGATCACTTGGCCGCGCAGAACGATCTGGGCGCCATTGCCGCTCTGCGGCTTCAAGAGAACAGGGTTCATCTCGATGCTTGGCGGCACGCCGCAGGCTCTTGCCTGGGTTGCCTGGGCGCGGCCGATTTCGCCGCCGTCGGCCGTCACGGCGGCATTGTTCGACATGTTTTGCGGCTTGAACGGGCGCACTTCGAGCCCGCGCTTGCGATAGGCGCGGCAAAGCCCCGCGACGATCAGCGATTTGCCGACGCCGGATCCGGTGCCCTGCAGCATCAAGCTTCTGGCCCGCGGCGCCATGCTCAGAATTCGATCCCCTCTTGTGCCTTCACGCCAGCTTCGAAATGATGTTTGACGAGGCTCATTTCGGTCACGAGATCGGCGGCGACTATGAGGTCCGGCTTCGCATTGCGGCCGGTGACGACGATATGGAGATCTGGCCTGCGGGAGCGCAACGCCGCCACCACCTCGGCGAGAGAAAGATACTCATAGCGCAAGGCGATGTTCAATTCGTCTAGCACCAGGAGTTTAATCTCCGGTGCGGCGATGAGGTTTTGGGCCTTGGCCCAAGCCGCCGCCGCCGCCGCCACGTCGCGCGCGCGATCCTGAGTCTCCCAGGTAAAGCCCTCCCCCATCGTGTGCCAAGTGAGCTGATCAGAGAAGCGGGCGAGCGCCCGGCGTTCGCCGGTATCCCAGGCGCCCTTGATGAATTGCACGACGCCGCAAGGCCAGCCATGCCCGAGGGCGCGCAACAAAAGCCCAAACGCCGCCGTCGATTTGCCCTTGCCCTTGCCGGTATGAACGATGAGGAGGCCCTTTTGGGTGATCGTCTTGGCGGCGACCTCGGCATCCTGCGCGGCCTTGCGCTTTTCCATTTTTTGCTTGTGGCGAAGGGCTTCGGCATCTGCTTGCAAATCGAACCCTCTCGTCAATCGCTGGCCAGGATGACATGCGAGGTCTTGAAGATCGCAAGGACGGGCGCGCCCGTCACGGCCCGAGCGAAATCGGCACCCTCGCGGGTGAGAACCGCCGTGAGAGTCTTGCCGTCACCAATATCGAGGGTCACTTCGCTATCGGTTTCATCATCAACGCGGCTCAGCACCTTTCCCGCGATTTTGTTGCGCGCCGAGATGCGCGGCATCTCGCCATCTTGCGCCAACATCACGGAGGACACATTGACCATGGCGACACAGCAGCGGCCGAGCGCAAGCCCGAGCTCCTGCACGCTCGCATTGGTGACGACGGTCGTGATCAGAATGCCCGGCGAAACTTCAAGCTTGACCGCTATATTGACAGGCGCCGGCGTGATTCTGACAACCTTGCAAAACAGCGCATTGCGGACACTGAGTTTCAGGCCGATTCCCAAAAAGAGCAGGTCCCGCTCGTTCTCCAAGCCATCTTCGGCAATCGCCGCCGAAATGCTGCCGAGTTTTTCCTCAAGACGGCGAAAAGCCAAAATCAAGCGCCGCCCTTCGTCGGTGACTTCGGCGCCGCCGCCATGCGAGCCACCCGTGCGTGTGATAAACGCGGGCCGAGGCAAAAGATTATTGATCGCGTTGACCGCGTCCCAGGCCGTCTTGTAGCTAAAGCCCATGACTTCGGCCGCCTTGGTGATGCTTTTGTGCTCCATCACGGATTCAAGCAGAGCGATGCGCTCCCGCCCAATTAGCAGCCGTCCGCCAGCGCGCCACGCCAGCATTGTATCGATCTCACCAAGCAAGCTTCGCGGCAATTTGTCCTCCCGGATTCTTATTATTGTTGACTGGCACCGTCTCCTTCGGCAACGCCCAATAGGCCTTATGTTTCCGTAATTTGATAATAATCCCCCCGATGTCCTAGCGTCGTCTTCGCCGGGAGGCCAGAGAATTCCGCCTGGCATGGTTACCGCGGCCGGATGGATAAAAGCCTCCAGGCACTATAAGTGATACAGCGATCAGGCGAACCCCACGAGATTGTTGATAGTGACGACGCTTCTTTTGAGCCACTCCGCTTGTCTCGATCACGACACTGGACCTGGTCATCCGGAATGTCCTGACCGCGTCCGCGCCATCGCCGGGGCACTCGAACATGCACGGTTCGCGAAACTGCGCCGGATGGAGGCTCCCGGCATCGATCGCGCCGCCATCTTGCGTGTTCACCCGGCCGACTATGCCGACGCCATCGAGGCCGCGCCCCAGGCGAAGGGCCGCGTCTATCTCGATCCCGACACGCTGATGAGCGCGAAAAGCTTCGCGGCCATCGCGCATTGCGTGGGGGGCGTCACGCTGGCGGTCGATGAAGTCATGCGCGGCGGCGCCAAGAATGCCTTTGTCGCGATGCGTCCGCCGGGCCATCATGCCGGAACCGCCTCGCCGATGGGATTTTGCTTCTTCAACACCGCGGCGATCGCGGCCCGTCACGCGCAAGCCGCGCATGGTGCCGAGCGGGTGGCGATCCTCGATTTCGATGTCCATCATGGCAATGGAACCCAGGAGATTTTCTGGTCGGACCCCACGGTGCTCTATGCCTCCTCGCATCAAATGCCGCTGTTTCCAGGGACCGGCGGCCGCGACGAGCGCGGCGAGCACGACAACATCGTCAACGCACCCCTAAGGGCCGGCACGAATGGCGAGATTTTCCGCGAGGTGCTGGAGACGGCGCTCTTGCCTGCGATCGACGTGTTTTCCCCTGATTTGATCGTGATCTCGGCCGGATTCGACGCGCATCGACTCGATCCGCTCGGCGGTCTCATGCTCACCGAGGAGGATTTTGCTTGGGTGACCACGCGGCTCATGGAGATCGCCGAGACCCATGCGAAGGGCCGCATCATCTCGGTGCTTGAAGGCGGCTACGACCTTATCGGCCTTGCCAACTCCGCCGCCGCGCATGTGGACGCGCTGATGTCTGGGTGATCAGTTTTGACCGGTTCCGACCCTCAATCGGACAAAAATGTTTCACGTGAAACATATTGGTACGATTGACATTTGCGCAACCGCACTTCTTCCGCGCGCAACGGAGTGCGGAGCCTTGATTTGGGGCACGCGGAAAGTTGCGATACGGTTGAGCGTGCGGGTTCAGGCGCCTTGGGTGAACCGCACAGCCATAATGGCAAGATCTTTTCCTTGCGCGCCACTTGTTGCGCGGCCCATCAAGCCGGCTCATTCAGGCTCCCAAATTAGAAGCCTTGAATCGTTTTCTGTAAGGCCCAAAATTCGATCCGTATTTCAGATTGTATTTGGGCTTTGCGCCAGAAGCGGTCATGCGATCCGTGGTAGCTTTTCGCCCCGCTGGCTCACCAGCAGCCCGGTTTCCATCCCGCTGCCTTGCGCCATGCCGCGAGGCAGGCACTGTTCCCCGGAAGCACCAATGGCAATGTGTGCCCGGGCTGCTGGCCATCGATCAGTTGATCCTGGTTGATCCAGGTTCCAGCCCACGGAGCCGTCACCTGTGCCTCGAGCGGTTCGCCGGGGTAAGCCACGCGGGGTGGCGTCGCGATCACAGGTTCGGGACCGAGCAGTAGCGCCGCTGGCTTTGTCCCCTCGGCCCAACCGGCGGCCGCCACCCAGAACTGTCCGAGTTTTGCTGCAGCATAGGGCATAAAGGGCGTGCCCGGTGGATAGGGTGTGTTGAAGAGCTTCGGATCGATCTCCAACACCGCGCCGCGCCATTTGCCGGAGGGCGCGGCGACAATGTCGGCCCGCTCGGCGGAATAGACTCCAAACACTTCTGGCACTGCAAGCTCGTCGCCGACGGCGAGCGCAATCCGGCCAATTGGAGTTGGGACGATAACGAATTTGTCGCCGGCCGTCGCCCAGGCATCTTCACGAGCGAGGTGAGTGGCGCGATACCGGGCCAAGATTTCGCCGGCGGGTGAGGCGAGGGCGACGGTATGGAACACCGCATCGCCGGCGCGTTCCGGATAGCTGCCTGCGACATAGCCGCCACTGGTCTTGGCGAGATCCTTGAGCGCGGTTTCTGAGGGGCCGCCTTGCGGCTCGGCGAGCTGCTGGAAGTCTGCGGCCGGTCGGTCCGGCCCGTAGCGGAATAGCGCTGGCAGTACTGAGAGCCCATCTTTTGGCGGCGCACGCCAGACGATCGTCCCGGCGGGTTTGGCCGGGTCACCTCCCTGGACTGAAATATAGACGTTATGAGGTGTGACTGTGGCGTTCGCGTCGGTTGGCGCCCGGTGCAGGCTAAGCAGACCATACAACTCCGGCCGGCGGCGTTCCAGCAGTGCTGCGCGGACCGGCGCGGACTTCGCCGGCTCAATCTCTGCGACGGCGACGCCGTGAACCCCGGATGGAAGCACCTCGGGCGGCAGCACCGCAGCCTGGGCTAACTTTGTGCTGTTCGGATCCCAGATGCTGGAGCCGCCATTATAGTAGAGCCGCTGTTTGGTCAGCGGATTCTCTTCGATCCCGTTGCGAGTAGCAGCGACAACGAAGGCGCCGCTGTGGGCCGAGAGATATTGCACCCCCGCGACCGTGGAGTGGTCGCCCTTGGTTTTTTCCACGGGCGTACCTGGCATCACCCGGTCGGATGCGCTCGACCAAGCGATGATGTCGACATCGTGCAAGGCGGCTAGGCGGGCATATTGCCAATAGGTGTCGTCGTAGCAGATCAGCATCGAGATCCGGCCGAGCTCTGTGTCGAAAACGGGGAAACCGAGATTGCCGACAGTGGTCCACCGCTGGTCTTGGGTATTGAGGCCGTGCTTGCGATATTTGCCAATATAGCCATGGGGTCCGATCAGAGCGGCGGTGTTGTAACCAAGGCCGCTTTTGGCATCGAGCTCGGCGATGCCGATCACCACAAAGATACGACGGGCTCGTGTCACCTTCTCGATCGCCGCGGTCGCCTTGCCGGGGACCGTGTCGAGATAGGGCTTGATCATGGCAAAGTCGTCGAAGATGTAGCCGGTCGTGGCAAGTTCCGGCAGCACGGCTAGACGCACCCCCTGCCGCGCCACGTTCTCGATGCCGGCGACGATCCGCGCGATGTTGCCGTCGACATCGCCCCAGGCAGGGTCGAACGCAACCGCGGCAGCCGTGAAGCTCCTTTTTGGCGTCGGGGAAGCGGCTTCGGCGGCGGACGTTGCCAGCAGGCCGGCGAGGACAATTGCCAGCGCAAGCTGACCCCCGCGGGCCAGGAGACGCACAAAGTTGTACATGAAGTTCATTTCGTGGATAGCAACGGACAACTGATTAAAGCAGATGAACGTTACCTTAAGCTCGAAGCTTTTTCACCAGAAGCCTCCATTCTCCCACAGACAATTTCGCCCGCGGTATGCGCTTTGGGTCAGAAGCAGAGATTGCACCTTGGACAAAACCAAATATTGTAGAGCGCGAACCCTACCCCAGCCCCTGCTCGCGGTGATTTCGAGCGGGAGATAGAAAGGCCGGCAAAAATCGTGAACCGTGGCGCTATCACCATGGAACCGCAACGCTGGCGCCAGAAGTTGTCCAATCGCGGAAAATATTCCCCGACAATCACTCCGGCGCGACGGCAATGCGTCCCTTCATATTTGGATGGAAGCGGCAATAATAGTCAAAGCTGCCAGGTTTTTTCATAACCAAACTTGCCGACTGCTTGGCCGGAATCATCACATCGAAGCCGCCGCGCACGGTCGCCGTATGCGCGACGATGTCCTTATTGTTCCAGGTAATCGTATCCCCGGTCTTTGCTTGAATGCCTGCTGGTAAGAAATCAAGATTGTCGATCGTCACTTGAATCACGGCCGCTTGCGCCGGGACAGAATTCATTCCCCATAAAATGACCATAAAAATGAATGGAGACAGCCCCGGCAGCACTTGATGCTCCTATGGCAATTCAGCGGCGACTTTCTCGGCATGCTGCTCATGGCCCTGGAAGATTTTTAAGCCGGTTTGCAGAAGGCTCTTGAGTTCGGGATTGGTGGCGGATGGAATGAGTGTCGTTTGAAGCGCGCCATTCACGGTCGTGTGGTAGGCGACCTCATTGGCCGTATAAGCCTTGTCGAAGGCGGCACCCTTGAGCTTCGCCAGCTCGGCACGCTTGTCCGTTGCCGCCTTCGTCAAGGCGCGGCTGGTGTCATTGTCTTCCGGCGTCACCTTGAGTTTCTTCACGAGGGCCAGCGCTTGCTTATTCACCGCCGTGTGGTCTTTCACCATATCTTCGGCGAAAGCGCGGACATCCTTGTTCTTCGATTTCGACAGGGCTTGCTTGGCGCCCGCTATATCGAGTTGCCCTGCGGTGTAGGCGATGTGGGCGATTTGCGGATCCGTGGGATTGGCCGTCCCTTGCGCGAAAGCCGCTGTACTGAGCAGGCCAAGAGCGGCAAACGCCGCGCTCCATTGCACGAGCATGATATTCCTCCCCTTTGACGCCAGGTCGATGCCGAGCGTTGCTGTTGACACTCGTAAAACGTTAGCGGAGCCGAAATGTTCCGAGCGCACCCCCGCGAGCAGTTATGTTCTGATCGCGCTCCTTGGCCAGCCCCTCGCTCGCCGTGATTTCGAGGCTGGGGCGGAAAGGCCGGCGTAAATCGTGACCTGCGGCTCTATGGCAATGGAACTGCAAGGCTGGCGTCTGCATTTGCCCCTTAGGAAGCGCCAAGGTTTGGAGATCAGGGCAATGCGGCGGGGCTGGAAGGTATGGGTTCTCGCGATCGTTTCGACGTTCGCATATGCATCGGTGGTGTCCGCGCAGGTGCCGTCCAGAAAATCTGTCCATTCTCATTATAGGCAGGAGAGTCACAGGCAAGTCAGCGGCCCGCATTACCGCACCACGCTCCGCAGCATAGGGCCGAGAGGGCATATCTATACGACGGGACGAAGGGGCCACTATATCGACCTCGCCGGCGATCCCGAAAGCGGGTATGGCTTTTATCCGCTGCCGGTCCGCTATCGCATTGGCGCTTGGCGCTATCGTGTGAGCCACCAGCGTCCGCCGTGGCAAAACCCGGTCCTCTTTGCGATCGCCGCCGACGCCGCCCGCTACAATTACTGGATTCCGACGGATCAGCAATCCTATCACTCTGGCGTCTTCAACCCTTATGATGGCGTCGGAACACCGTTCTTCGCCGGCTGGTACGGCCCTGCCGGGGACGACGATGAACCGCGCCCGTTTCCGTTTGGCCGGCCCTACACACATTGAAAATACAGGCGGCCATCCCTGGGCTGCGATGAGTAAAATCTAATCCGCAAGCTCGATAACGCCAGGATATGATGGGCAAAGGGTTTTGAAGGCGCCGAGCGCCCGGAAACCGCGAGTCTGGCCGCCGACGAAAAGTTCGATATTCTTGAGACCGCCGGTTTCGCGGAAGTTCTCCGCGGCGTCGTTCTCGCCCGGTCCGGCGACGAGGACAATTATCACTAAGAGACCGGCACCGGTTATATAACTTTCATAGTTAAAGGCACCGGCTCCACGGCTGTCCCCGGAACAAGTCTGGGGGCGGCCTCTTTTTGTGTTACGTCATATTTTTGCCTCTAACACCTGTTTGAAATTCGAACGGTCGTTTGAAACCTTTGTAGGAGGCCTTGGTGCAGGTGCCAATCTATTTCACGATGATCCGCAACGGGCTGCATGTCCTGACACGGAAATTGGTCACCGAGGTTCTTTTCTCGAGCCTCGCGACCCTCCTCACCATGGCGATTTTGTCCAACATGACGAAGCCCCTCCTTCCCTTTGCGCAGGACAGCGGGCGGCTGGCGTCCTCCGAAGGAGGACTTGCCGGGGGAGAGACGAAAGACGTGCTCGGCGATTTCATGCAGCGTGCCGCGCTCGCCCATGTCGTCGGTCTGAAAACACCGGCCGCCGCAGCCAGCCAAGCAACAATCATTGCGGCGAGCGAGCCTTCGGCTGCCGCGGTCATCCCGCTTCCGCCTGCCCCGCCTAGGCCCGCCGCCGCGCCGAGGCATGAACGGCCGAGTTCCAGCAAAATGCATGTTGCGGCCAGCGTTCCAAAAGTTCTGCCGCCCGAACCTGCGCCAGCGCCCGTGCAGCCGCCGCCCGCGACGGTTGAGCCCGCTGCCGTGCCGGTGGCCGTGAAAGCCGAGCCGTTGCCTCCGATCCAATACGGAATGCGCCTCGTCGCCAATCTCGGCAACATCATCACAGCCTCGGAAACACGGGTCGTTGAAGGTGTGGCCTCCGTCGGCGATACGTTGAATTCTCTCGTCAAGAAGTTATAAGCGTGAAGATCACTGAAATTACCCGCCAGGCGCTCCTCGATCACGCCACCGACGTGTTCGCCGAGAACGGGTTCGACGGTGCCTCGGTGCGCCAGATCACCCGCCGCGCAACGGTTAACCTGGCGGCGATCAATTATCATTTCGGCGGCAAGGAGGCGCTGTACCGCGAGGTGCTCCGTTTGGCCGTCGCCGCGATCAGTGATGCGTCACTGCTCGATGAAGACACAATCGACCGCGTGCCTCGCGAGGAGGCGGTGCGTCTGTTTATCCGCCAGCAGGTGACGCCGCTCCTCAAACACGGCCAAGTCAGCCGTTATCTGCGCATTTTCGCCTGGGAGACACTGGCGCCGACGCCGGTCTACCGCGAATTTGTAGCGAGCGAGAAACTGCTGATTTTGGACCAGGCCGAAAAGATCGTCCGCCGCTTCCTGCCGGCCAATGCGGTTCGCACGGAAATCACCATCGCGACGATCTGGCTCAGCAACCAGGTTATTCCCTTCATCCGCCATTACGACATGCTGTCGAAACCGCCCCTAAGCCTGAAAATCGACAAGAGTTTCATCGAGCAGCTGGCAGCCGACCTCGGCCGCATGGCCATCGCCGGGCTTAATGCACGCGGCGGTTTGAGGCCGGACTCCATCGATGGCCAAGTTGATAGAAACGAGACTTTCCGGCTCGCCAATGTTTCGTGACTGTGCTCGATACGTTAGAGCACGATCCCAACAA
>CAYTRB010000103.1:0-11563 GCA_964440215.1 uncultured Methylocapsa sp. | reverse complement strand
GTGTGCCCCGGCTGGATCGCGACGAGCCCGCTGAACCTCCGGCCGAGCACAAAGACCGGCCAGAGACGCAAGACACCGCCAATGGTGAAGAGCGTAAGCCCGAGCCAGCGGATGCCCCCGCCATCGATCGTCCAAACATTGAGCCGGTCGGTATAGGCTGGCAAAAATGCGCTCAGCACGCCAATCAGCGCCAAGGGCCCAAAAATCCAGCGATTGCCGCGATCCTCGCGCACGCCGGCGCTGAGATTGCCGCGGCTGAAAAGTGCCGCTCCCGATAGCACCAAAGTCACAATCGCAACGCCGGTCAGCGGCGGGTGCGAAAAGAATGCGGAGAAGCCGCCCCAGCCCAGAACAGCAAGACCAAGATAGGCAAGGGTCGAGACAAGCGTGATAAGCGTCAATCTGAGCGAAGGCATGGTCACCGGCTCGCCTCGTCTGATCTGAGTTAGGCCTTCCCCTCCAACCCTTCGAGGTCGGCGATCATGTTCTCGATCATCTTCAGCCCGATCTGCCAGAAGGCGGGATCGCGCGCATCGAGCCCGAACGGCGCCAAAAGCTCGGCATGGTGCTTGGTGCCGCCCGCCGAAAGCATGGCGAGATAGCGTTCCGCGAAGCCTTCCCGGGCGCCCTGATAGACGCCATAGAGCGAATTGACGAGACAATCGCCAAACGCATAGGCGTAGACATAAAAGGGCGAATGGACGAAATGCGGAATATAGGCCCAATAGGTCTCGTAATCGGCACCAAGCTCGATCGCGGGCCCGAGACTTTCCTCCTGCTCGCTGATCCATAGGGCGCAGATCTGGTCCGCCGTCAGCTCGCCGTTGCGCCGTTCAACATGCAGCTTGCGCTCGAACGAATAGAAAGCGATCTGCCGGACCACCGTGTTCAGCATGTCCTCGACCTTGGCGGCGAGCATCGCGCGGCGCTGCGTGGTGTTCGTCGTGTTCAGGAGCAAGGCGCGGAACGTCAGCATTTCGCCGAAGACCGAAGCCGTCTCGGCGAGGGTCAGCGGCGTCGGCGCCATCAGCGCGCCATTGGGGCCCGCCAAAACCTGATGCACGCCATGGCCGAGTTCATGCGCGAGCGTCATCACGTCGCGCGGCTTGCCTTGGTAATTCAAAAGCACGTAAGGATGCGCGGAGGGCACCGTCGGATGCGCGAAGGCGCCCGGCTGCTTGCCGGGCCGCACCGGCGCGTCGATCCAGCGCTCGTCGAAGAAGCGCTTGGCGATCCCCGCCATTTCCGGCGAGAAAGCATCATAGGCGTCAAGCACGGTGTCGCGCGCGTCGTCCCATGCGTAGACTTTTGGCGCGACATGCGGCAGCGGCGCATTGCGGTCCCAATGTTTTAGGGCAGGCTTGCCGAACCATTTGGCCTTGAGCTTGTAATAGCGGTGCGAAAGGCGCGGATAGGCGGCGCGCACGGCGGCGACCAGCGCATCGACCACCTCGCGCTCGACACGGTTGGCCAGATGGCGCGCGTCGGCGACGTCCCGAAACCCGCGCCAGCGGTCGGAAATTTCCTTGTCCTTCGCCAAAGTGTTGGCGACAAGGCTGAAGGTCCGCAGATTTTCCTTCAATCCCGCGCCAAACGCGATCGCCGCCTTCTCGCGCGTCTTTTCATGCGGGTCCTGCATCAGATTGAGCACCGGCTCGATCGCCATTGTCTCGCCATCGACAGTGAAGCGCAAGCTCGCGATCGTCTCGTCGAACAGCCGGTTCCAGGCGCCATAGCCGGTGATCGATTTTTCATGGAACAATTGCTCGATCTTGTCATCGAGCTGATAGGGCTTGCCCTTGCGGATATCTTCGAGCCAGGGCCTAAAATGCTTGAGCGCGCCCGCCGCCAATTTGGCGGCGAGATCATCGTCGAGCCGGTTCAGTTCGAGTTCGAAGAACAGAAGATCGGAGGATGCGGAAGTAATTTTTTCTTGGCTGTCGCCATAGAATTTCATCCGCGCCGGGTCGGTGGTGTCGCCCGAATAGACGAGCCCGGCATAGGACATGATGCGCCCGAGCAGCTCTTCCAGGGCCTCGTAACGCTGGATCGCCTCAAGGAGCCCGCTGCCCGTGCCCTTCTTGGCAAGTCCTTCGAGCTTGCCGCGGTAGGCGGCATTGAAGCTTTTGCACTCGGACTCGGCCTTGATGAGGTCGCCCTTAAAGGCCTTCGAGTCCATGGAAGGATAAAGATCTTCGAGGTTCCACTCTGGCAACGGCCCAAGATCGGGCGCGGGCGCGGGCTTAGCGGCGGTTTTCGGCTTGGGGCGAAAAAGACTCAAGGATTTGCTGGTCGATTTGCGCGGCATGGAACGATCCAATCAATGGGATCGCTGTCATAGCGATCATGCCCCCAGGGATCAACCTGTAATGATCGCAAAAAATTGCAGGGTTTTTGGATGAGGGCGCGCGGCAAGCAGCAACGTCAAGCCCGATCATGACAGCATCCTACTGCCTAAGCAAGCTGTCACTTGCCAGATGAAGCGCCCGCTCGCGCCTTCCGCTCGGCAATCAGCGCAAGGGCCTGATTGAGATTTCCTTGTGTCGCTTTCCAATAGTAGGATGAGCGCTCTTGGTCGAATACGGTCAGCGCTTCACGATAGGCTTCGACCGCCTTCGTGAGCAACTCTGTCCCAGTTTCGCGTTCGCCGAGGCTCCTAAGAGCATTGCCGAGATTGTTCTGAGTCATCGCCCAATCGAGCGGAACACACTCACGGTTCCTTTCCTTCAGTGCCTCACGATAGGCGTCGACCGCCGTGGTGAGCGTCAGGGTTCCACTTTGGCGCGCGCCAAGTGTCTGGAGCGCAGTGCCAAGATTGTTCTGCGTCGCGGCCCAATCGAGTGGCATACTCTCACGAGTATATTCCTTCAGCGCCTCGTGGAAGGCGACGATTGCCATCGTGATTGTCTCCGCCCCGCTTTCTCGCTCGCCGAGCCTTGCGAGTGTAGTGCCGACACTTAACTGTGTCCCGGCCCAGTCGAGCGGGACGCGCTCGCGGGTCCTTTCTTTCAGCGCTTCGCGAAAGGCGTCGACAGCTTTTTGGAGCGTCTCCGTCCCGCTCTCGCGCTCGCCGATCGCTTTTAGTGCAGCGCCGAGATTGTTCTGCGTCGTTGCCCAATCGAGTGGAACGCGCTCGCGGGTCCTTTCCTTCAGCGCCGCACGATAGGCGTCGACCGCCTTCTTGAGCATCTCCATCCCACTTTCGCGCTCGCCGATGGCTTTTAGTGCGTTGCCGAGATTATTCTGTGTCCCGGCCCAAGCGAGGGGAACGCGCTCACGGGTGTATTCCTTCAGCGCCTCGAGATAGGCTTCAGCCGCCCTCATGAGCGAATCTTTCCCGTTCTCGCGTGTTCCTAGAGCCCTGAATGCATTGCCAAGATTATTCTGCGTCCCGGCCCAGTCGAGCGGGACGCGCTCGCGGGTCCTTTCTTTGAGCGCTTCGCGAAAGGCGTCGACAGCCTTTTGGAGCGTCTCCGTCCCGCTCTCGCGCTCGCCGATCGCTTTTAGTGCAGTGCCGAGATTGTTCTGAATTGTGGCCCAATCGAGTGGCACGCGCTCGCGGGTCCATTCCTTCAGTGCCTCGCGAAAAGCGTCGACCGCCTTCCTGAGTGTTTCGGACCCTCTCTCGCGTTCACCGAGACGCCCAAGCGCAGTGCCGAGATTGTTGTACGTTCCAGCCCATTGGAGCGGAACGCACTCACGCGTCCATTCGTCCAACACTTTTCGATAAAGTTCGATGCTTTCAGTGATCGATACGTTCGTTCCGGACTGTTCACCTTGGATTTGGAGAGCATTGGCCAGGCTGAACCGAACCCCTGCGAGAGTTTCCGGGTTCCAGACGCCTTCACTGCTCTCAACCAGCGCGCGGACCTGAGTGATCAAGGGCGTAAGCCTATGGGCGACATAATGACCTGATAGGTCAGAGGTAAGCTCAGCCAAGCGGGTTTGGGTGAGCAAGCCTAAAATCTGCTTCAAATCGCTCCAGAACAATTCCGGCAGCGCGAGGGTCTCGGTTTGAGGCAGATATTTTTCGCTTGCCTTGGCGCCGGAGATCTCGCGCGATGGCGTCCAATAGAGCCGCATCGCGCTTCTGCCGCCCAAACTTATAACACTGCCCCAAATCAAGACATCGGCGCCACTTTTATTCAGTAGTTCGCGCGCTGCCTCTTCGGCTTTATTATTATCCAAATTGTCATGTTCGATCACGCGAGGGACGGCTACGGTCTCCACGCCCTCGAAATGCCTCAGCTCGTCGAGCAAAAGTTTCTCATGATCCAGATATTTATCATTGTAGAGATGCGCGACGGCTATGGTGAGGTGCCCAGCCGATGCGACCGGGATAGGCTTGCGTGTAAACCAGTCAAAAAGTGGCTTGATCCATGGGCGTTTAAATATTTCTTCCCATTTCCACCAGACGAGGAGAGCGGCGGCAAAGAGAATGAATACGAGCGCGCCGCGAGCACCGATTAGCTGCTGCAGTTGATGGTAAGCATCAGGCCAACCCGATGGCCCGGCAATCAGATTTTCAAAAGGGCTCTTCTCAAGTTCGGCCATACCTCCCCCCGGCATCACATCGCGCCATTCATCGCACGGCGGCGAGTGTGGAGAGCGGATCGGCCTTGTCAAGGCCGCCGCCGCCTGCCTCGAATCGCGATCGGACAGGTTTTCACGCCGGTCTTACACATTGCACGCGGGCGGCTGGTTTCTGGCTTGTAAGGTTTTGCCCTCCAATCGGACAAAAATGTTTCACGTGAAACATTTTGGTACGATTGGACCCTCGAACCGGACAAAACTGATGCGCCAAACATCACGCCGGAACGCGGGCGCCTGTCAGCGGCGCTTAGCCGCGAGAACCGTTTCGCGCAGCCGCTTGGCCTTTTCGATGTGCGCGGCAGCCTTTGCTTTGCAAAACTCCGCCAAAGCGGCATCAAGTTTTTCAAGCGCGACATCGAGATGCTGTGCTTTCGCAGTCTTGTTGTAGAAACCGAGAGAGAGTTCGGCGAGATGGAGCTTCGCCACCGCCCAACGGACCGGCATGCGATCGCGCGGCCTTTCCCTGAGCGATTCGTGAATGGCGGCGGCGGCCTCCTCGAGCAGCGCGGTGCCCTCCTCACGCTCCCCCAGCAAAGTGAGCGCGGCGCCGAGGCTGAGCTGCGTCGCTGACCATTGGGGCGGCACCCGCTCGCGGGTAAACTCCTGCAAGGCTTCGCGAAAGGCGGTGACGGCGTCCTCAAGCGTCTGCGTCCCGCTTTGCCGCTGCCCGAGCACCATGAGTACGAGGCCAAGATTGTTCTTCGTCGAGGCCCAATCGAGCGGCAGCCGGGCGCGGGGATATTCCTGCAAGGCCTCGCGATAGCTGGTGGCGGCCTCCTCGAGATGCGCGGTCCCGTTTTCCCGCTCGCCGAGCAGGGCAAGCGCGAGGCCGAGATTGTTCTTTGTCATCGCCCATTGGAGCGGTTCGCGCTCCCTTGTATTTTCCTTCAAAGCCTCGCGAAATGCGATTGCCGCCTCTTCGAGCCGCACGGTGCCTTCCTCCCGCTCGCCGAGCCGGTAGAGCGCCGAGCCGAGATAGACTTGCGTCGCGGCCCAGACGCGCGGCACCCGGTAATGGAGCTGTTCCGTCAGGGCTTCGCGATAGGCGGCGACAGCGTCTTTGAGCCTGCCCGTCCCGCTTTCCCGTTCGCCTTGCACCATGAGCACATTGCCGAGGCTAACCTGAGCGGCGGCCCAATGGAGCGGCCCGCGCGCGCGGGTCGTTTCTTGCAAAGCCTCGCGATAGGCCGCGGCGGCTTGCATGAGCCGCTCGGTCCCGCCTTCTCTTTCGCCAAGCATTGCAAGAGCGGCGGCAAGACCTGTCTTCGCCGCGGCCCAGCTGAGTGGCGCCTTCTCGCGGGGGGCTTCCATCAGCGCGTCGCGATAAGCAGCAACGGCTAGCCGCAGCCGCTCTGTCCCGCTTTCCAGCTCGCCCAGCGCCTTCAGCGTATTGCCAAGCAACATAAACGCAGCGCCGCGCTCATCGGCGTTGCGGCCCGTCGCCGCCATGCGCCGCGCCATTTCGCTTGCGGCTTCGAGCGAAAGACTATCGCTTTTATCCTGCCCCTCGGCAAAAAATCTGTTGAACCGGTGCCAATAGGTTTGCGACCACGCCGCAATTGCGTCCGGTGAATCGAGGGCCGCGATCGCCTCGATCCGGCGTGCGACGGCGGCAGCATCGCGGCGAAGAAAGTCATGCTCGACGCCCGCTTCGAGCAAAGCTTTTCGTGTTTGGCGCTGGTCCGTAGCCTGCCGGTCGAGTGTGGCCAGGGCATCATCCACGGCTTTTGCCCCGGCATCGAAATCGCCCTTTCCGGTGGTTTCCGCGAGCCGTTTCAACACGCTTTCGACAAATGCCGTTTCTGCCGCGTGAAGTTCGCCCTTAGCGATGACGTCGAGCCCGGCACGGTCGCTATGGCCTGGCGCACTGGCGTGCAGCCAAGCGCCTGCCAGCGCCGCGGCCGCGGGGTGATCCGCGTCCGTGCCGTCGTTCCCCGCGGCGGACCGGCGTTGACCGGTCCCGCGGCTGAGTATCTTCACAGTGGTCATGCGGTCCCTTTCATCCGTTCGATGCAGCCCTTACGATCGCCGCAACGGCACGCGTCCCAACAGTCCCTGCACCGGACATCTTCCTAGCATCCAATCGAATCTCCTTTGTTCTTACGACAGACGTTCTTACGCAAACCGCAGCGCATTCATTCAAATCCGAACTGGCGGCCGCCGGAGCTGCGAGAATCCATCCGCGTTAACATCCCATTTACCCTAATCGCGCAAAGTGCGGGCGGCGGGGCAGTTGCGCCCCAGGGAGGCCGCATGTCGCCTAGAATTCTGATCGCCGACGACGATCCCATCCAGCGGCGGCTCCTCGAAACCCTTTGTCATCGATTCGGTTACGCGGCGGAAACCGCGGCAAGCGGGGAAGCGGTGCTGGCCCGGCTGAACGCCCCCGGCGCGGATCCGATCGGCCTTTTAATTCTCGACCTCGTCATGCCGGACCTCGATGGCATGGCGGTGCTCGCGCGGCTCAAGGAAGCAGGCGAAAAGCTCCCCGTCATCATCCAGACCTCACAAAGCGGAATCGAATCGGCGCTAACAGCGATCCGGGCGGGCGCTTATGATTTCGTGGTAAAGCCCGCCGGGCCCGAGCGGCTGCTCGTCGCGATCAAAAACGCGATCGCCGCCACCCGTCTCGCGGAGGAGTTGCGCTTCCTGGACCGCCGGACCTCGGGGACCTTGCCTTTCGATGCCATCGCGGGCGAAAGCGCGGACATGGCGCGTGCCGTCCGGCAGGGGGAAAAGGCGGCGAAAACCGCCATCCCCGTGCTGCTCGAAGGCGAGCCCGGCACTGGCAAAGAAATTTTTGCGCAGGCGATTCACGGCGCCTCTTCCCGCCGCGGACGCGCCTTCGTTTCGGTCAATTGCGCTGCCTTGCCGGATCATCGCGCCGAAGCCGTCTTGTTTGGCGGCGATGATGGCGAAAGAATCCCCGGCAAATTCATCGAGGCGCATGGCGGCACGCTTTTCCTCGACCGGATTTGCGAATTGCCCCTGCATGCGCAAGCCGGTCTTTTGAACGCCCTGCAGCAGGGCATGGTCCTTCCGCCAGGCGCCAAGCGCCCGGTCAAGGCCGATGTCCGGCTGATTTTCGCGGCCAATCGCAATTTGATCGAACTGGTGACCTGCGGGCGGTTCCGCGAGGATCTCTTTTACCGGATCAATGTGTGTCCGATCACGCTTCCGCCGCTGCGCGCAAGGCGGGACGACATCGCCGGGCTTGCCGCGCGGTTTTGCGCGAAATTCGCCGCCGGGGAAGGGAAACGGCTGCGGGGGATCTGCGCCGAAGCGCTGGCCTTGCTTTCGCGCTATGATTGGCCGGGTAATGTCCGGCAATTGGAAAACGCGGTCTTTCGCGCCGTGGCGCTCGCCGAGGGCGACGAGTTGACGGTCGCCGAATTTCCGCAAATCGCGGCAAGAGTCGGGGGGTTCGGTGTCCGCGTCCCGGCGGCGCCCCCTCACGCGAGCCAGGCGCCCCGCGACAAAGAGTTCGTCCGGGTGGAGGTGCGCGATCCAAACGTGCTGCCGCTGCTGGATCCAAGAGGCCACGCGCGCCCTCTCGATCAGTTGGAGGCGGAAGCGATAAAATTCGCCTTGGCCCATTATCACGGGCAGATGTCGGCGGTGGCACGAAAGCTCGGGATCGGCCGCTCGACCCTCTACCGGAAATTGAAGGAATATGAGTTGGTGCCGCAAGATTTGGCGCTAGATTGCGAGGAAGGCGGCAATCTCACCGCGAGCGGGTGACCGGAGAGCAGCCTTTTGCCCAGAAAAAAAATTCTAATTTTTCGTCGCGTGCATAGGCTTAAGCAGGAGTTCGCGCGTTATCAAATAAAGCGGCGCGGAAGCGCCGGGAATTCAAACCAGGTGTTTAAGAGGTAGAACGATGCGGGCGCCACGCAAACAGGTGGAGTTGGGGGGCGTTTCGGCACTGGCGCTTTTGTTTTGCCTTGCGGCTTCCCCCGCATTTCCGCAAGACGCGGCGAGGCCCGCCGCTCCGGCGCAAGTCTCGCACGGCTTCATGGCTATGTCCTCTGCGCATGGTGACGGGTATTTCGATGCGCTGCCGGAAGCCCCGCGTCTCAATCCGGAGACAGACATTGTAAGCCCCGCGCCCAGCGATGCCATGCCGCCGGATGCGGCCAGCACCGGGACCGCCGTCGAACAGCCCGCCGCAAACCCAGGAGGCGTGGACACCGCCGCCCAACAGGACACGCAACAAGACTTGCCGCCGCTCAACGCGGCGATCAAAGCAGCACTTGAGGCGCATTTTGGCGTGGCCGACCACTCTGGTCTCCTGCACCGCAAGGAGCGCGAGGCGATCGCCGCATTCTATGCTATGCGCGATTTCGCACCGCTCTGGTGGAGCGATGGCAGGCCGAACCCTGAGGCCGCCCCGGTGATCCAGCGGCTCCAGCATGCCGCCGATGATGGGCTCGACGTCAAAGGGTTTCCACGGGCTTTTCCGGCCGCCGACGGCGAGGCGATCGCCGCCGCCGATATCGCCTTGACCGATGCGGTTGTCGCCTACGGCCGCCAGGCGAGCGGGGCAAGGGTCGATCCGCAAACGATTTCGCATTTGATCGGGGAGGAGCCGGAAGTCGCCGATCCCGCCGTCATTCTGGCGCTGGTCGCGACCGCCGGAGCGGCGGCTGGCGACGAGTTGCAAAAATTCAATCCCCAGCAAACGGGCTATACAGCGCTGCGCGAAAAACTGCTCGAATTGCGGCGCGGGCACGGCACGCACAGCGCTGGCTTAAATGATCCCGCGATCCCGGCGGGCCCGGTTCTGCGCCCTGGCATGCGCGATCCGCGCGTGCCGCTCATTCGCGCCAGGCTAAGCCTCGATGACACGGAAGCGGCCGCGGTCCAAGATTTGGTCTATGACACGAAGATCGCGGCGGCGGTCGCCGATTTCCAGAAAGCGAACGGTCTGCCGCCTTCGGGGATTTTGACGGCGCGCACCGTCGCGGCCTTGTCCGGCGGCCAGGCGTCGCATCTCGAAGCCGAGATCATCGCCAACATGGAACGCTGGCGCTGGATGCCGCGCGATCTCGGCAACGAACGCATCGATGTGAACATCCCCGATTATGAAGCCGTCGTCATCGAAAACGGCGTGGTGATCCATCGCACCCGCGTCGTCGTCGGCAAGGAGGCAACCCCGACGCCAATCTTCTCCAACACGATGAAATTTCTGATCGTCAATCCCTATTGGAATGTGCCGCCCTCGATCCTCCGCAAGGAGATGCTGCCGAAAGCAGCCGGCGATCCCCATTATTTCAGCCGGCTCGGCTATGAGGTCTTCACGCGCGGCGGCCATCTTGTCGTGCGGCAGCCGCCCGGCGAGCGCAATGCGCTGGGGCGGATCAAATTCATGTTCCCGAATGATTACTCGGTCTATATGCACGATACGCCGATGCGCAAACTGTTCGCCTCGTCAAAGCGGGCGTTCAGCCATGGCTGCGTGCGGGTCGATAATCCGTTCAGTTTCGCCCACACGGTGCTGGGCCCAAGCTGGAGCGAGGAGCGGGTAAAAAAACTGATCGGCGGCAAGGAGCGCTATGTCTATCTGCCAAAGCCGCTGCCGGTTCATCTTGAATATTTTACGGCCTATGTCGATCAATCGGGCGAGCTGCAATTGCGCGACGACATCTATGGCTATTCGCGCAAGGTGCGGGAGGCGCTCGGGTTTGACGGGTAAATACGAATCTGTTCCAAACTCTTCGCCCTCATCCTGAGGAAGCCGCGAAGCGGCTGTCTCGAAGGATGAGCCGCGCGCAGCCCTTTGAGACGCCTCTTCAGTCGCCCGCGTCCATAGCGTCCGCTTTGTGGACTGCTTCGCTCGCAACGGAATCTCGGGCTTCCTTTCACTCGTGCTTCGAGACGGGTCCTTCGGACCCTCCTCAGCATGAGGGCTTAGTTATGCGCGCGATGCGACGGCGTCACTTGATCTTGAAATAATTACGCAAGGCGAGGCCGATGAAAAACACGCAGATGATCGAAAAGAGGTTTTGGAAGATCACCAGGAATTGAAAGCCTTCCGGCGGGATAGGCTTGATGCCCCGGTCCATCAAATTTCCGGAAAATCGCTTTTCTTAAAAATCGCCGCAAGTCGAATTCCGTGCTCCGCCAAGTTATCGACAGCACCTTCCTCCCGATCCACCACTACTAGAGCATGGCGGACATTGGAGTTTTGGCCTCCCATGCCCTCAATGGCTTTCAGAATTGAGCCGCCAGTGGTGGCGACGTCATCGACCATGAGGACCTCGGCCTCGGCGCGCAAATGCCCATCTATTATTTCCTTCGCCCCATGTTTTTTTGCTGATTTTCTAACAAAAAAAGCATCGACTGGCGCGTGCTTGAGATGGCTTACGGCGGCGACAGCAGAGACCAAAGGAACCGCACCAAGCTCCGGCCCGCCGATACAGGCGATCTTATTCGCCTTCATATATTCGAGTATAATTTCGCCAATCAAGGCCGCCCCTTCCGGCAGCATCGTGGTTTGCTTGAGCTGAAACAAATACTTGCTCGTCCGCCCCGACGACAAGATGAAGTGGCCACTAGTTAACGAATGCTCCCGGATGAGCTCTCGCACGCGCAGCCAATTCGGATCGTTTCGATCGATGACATCATCCACTTTTGCGCGGTCTTTCTGCGCCTCAAGAGCGATCATTGTCATGTCCCTGAATCGAATCGGAATCCATAATCTAGCACCATATAGTATTGATCTTAACAGGACTCACCACATTTGGTGTGGATAAGATTGTGAAGCGCAATTTCCGTGAAACGACCTTTTACGAAAGTGGCATTCACTATCCTGTAAGGGGGTTCTAGATGATCCATTCCTATCCGGCAAGATAGGATGGCTAACAAAAGCTTTGCGGCTATATCAACGTGACTCGATTCTCCGTTTTTTTGAGCGCCTCGCCGGAGCCGAATGCGCGCAAAAACTTGACGTGTGTCAACACCTCTCGAC
>CAYTRB010000102.1:0-11760 GCA_964440215.1 uncultured Methylocapsa sp. | reverse complement strand
CTGTCACCGATGATCTTGGCCTCTTCGCGCGGCTGAGTTGGCAGAGCGGTCAGACCGAAATCATGTCCTGGACCGACATCGACGAAAGCGCATCGTTTGGCGGTGTCTATAAGGGAACGTCCTGGGGCCGTCCCAATGACCGAGTAGGCCTAGCCGGCGTCATCAACGGGATTTCAAACAATTATCAGGCTTTCCTTGCGGCCGGCGGTCTTGGCATCAACATCGGCGATGGCGCGCTCAGCTTTCGGCCCGAAGAAATCATCGAAACCTATTATTCGGTTGGTCTCACCGATTGGGCGGCAATGACCTTCGACTATCAATTTATTGCCAACCCCGGTTACAATTACGTGCGCGGACCAGTCTCGATCGGCGCCGTGCGGCTGCATGTGGCATTTTGACCGTGATCCGCCGACTTTGGGCCGGACGGCTCTGTCCGGTGAACGCCGGATTGATGCGGCCCTGGCTGCCGTGCGAAGGATGGCCTAGCCAACATCTGTGCCCGCGTAAAAATATCCCAATCTTTTGACAATAACTTGACCGGTCCGTGCTATCCGCAAAATCTTTTTCGCGGATTTCGCGGCAAAATCTTTTTTGTGTTTTTCAAGGCGAACCGGCAAATTTGCACCAGTTAAATGTTGAAGCAAACAGCGGCTTTATCCGCACGCCCATCTCATTCAAGTGGTCACTCCCCAGCCTCGTAACCATACAATCATTTAAGTGTCACCCCTCCGTTATTCACCACACTTATAGGCTGCGCTCGCCAGGAGCATGTTCCTGCGAACGCAAGAGGTGAGGAATGGGAACCAAGGTATCGCAACGAAAGAGTCTCAAACGCAGGCTGTTGTCCTGCGTCGCAGCCGCCGCACTCATTGGCAATACGATGGCCCCGGCTACCATTGCATATGCGCAAGAGAGCCCGACGCTGACCCCAATCAAACATGTGATCGTCATAATCGGCGAGAACCGCACTTTTGATCACATCTTCGCCACCTACAAGCCCGTGAACAAGGGCGAAAAAGTTTTGAACCTTCTGTCGAGAGGGATCGTCAAGGCCGATGGTACACCGGGACCGAATTACGGCGAGGCCTTGCAATATCACGCCTATGACCGCGAAAAATACAATCTCACTCCGCCCAAGACACCCTACGATCTTTTGCCGCCAGCGCTGAGCGGAGGGCCGTCGACTCCGTATGGTTGCCAGCTCCTCGGTATCAAAACCGGGACGTCCTGCGATACGCCGGCCAATGAAGCGGCCTTAAAGAAATTGAACATCCAACCGATCGGCCTCCCGGACGACTATTATAAATATCTCCTGACGGGCGGAACCGGTCAAGTTAGTAAGGTGCCGGATAGCCGCATCTCCTATGACGGCCGTGATGCGAGCCATTTAAAGCCTGGACCGTTCCAGATCACCTCGAAGACATTCCCATACGACGCTTACGCGGCGAGCCCCGTCCATCGCTTTTACCAGATGTGGCAGCAGCTCGATTGCGACGCCAACGCGGTCGACAGAGAAAACGGCTGGGGTTGCGAATCGGATCTCTTCCCGTGGGTCGAAGTGACAGTTGGCGCCGGTTCGAACGGCAAGGCACAGCCGGGAGGCTTCACCGACACGACGACCGGCGAAGGCTCGACCTCAATGGGCTTTTACAACGTTCAGCAAGGCGATGCGCCCTACTTCAAGGAACTCGCCGACACCTATTCGATGAGCGACAATTATCATCAGGCCGTGCAAGGCGGCACCGGCGCCAACCACATCATGCTTGGCACTGGCGATGCCATGTGGTTCAGCGATGGCAAAGGCCATCCCGAAAAACCCCCGGTCCATTCGCTTGATCCGCAAAATCCTGGCACAACAAAGCCCCCCTTCACCGATGCACTGAGCGAGGTTGAAAACCCCAATCCGCAGAAGGGCACGAACAATTACTACACACAGGATGGTTATGGCGGTGGTGCGGATTTCGGCTCTCCGGCCGCGGTGTCACCCAAGGCCAATTACGGCGGCGGCTCCTACGTCAATTGCGCCGATGATGACCAGCCAGGTGTTCCAGCCGTTCTGGACTACCTCAAATCGCTTCCGCGCAAGGTCGAGCCCAATTGCAAGAAAGGGCATTACTATCTCGTCAATAACTACAATCCAGGTTACTTCGGCGATGGTAGCAACGCCTACACGGATACCAATCCAAACAATTACGTCTTCACGATTCCGCCGTCGAACGTGCGGACCATCGGCGACGCGCTGCTCGATAAGGACGTGTCCTGGGCCTATTATGGCGATCAATGGAACGCCTATCTCAAAGATCCCTATCAACTTGGATATAACACCGGGACCGACGAGTATTGCAACATCTGCAATTTTGAGCAGTATGCGACCTCGATCATGACCGACCCGGCGGTGCGGACAGCACACCTCAAGGATACCGCCGATTTTTACGCCGGTATCAAGAAAGGACAATTACCGGCCGTCTCCTTTGTTAAGCCGAGCGGCTGGGTTGATGGCCATCCGAACTCCTCGAAGCTTAATCTCTTCGAAGGCTTCGTGAAGGAAATCGTCGATGATGTGAAGGCCAATCCAAAACTTTGGGCCGACACCGCTATCCTGATTACCTTCGACGAAGGCGGCGGCTATTGGGATTCGGGCTATGTGCAACCGCTCGACTTCTTTGGCGATGGAACCCGCATTCCGATGATCGTGGTCTCCAAGTTCAGCAAAGGCGGCCATATCTCGCACACCTATACGGATCACGTCTCGGTGGCGAAGTTCATCGAAGCGAACTGGGGCATCAAGCCGATCACCCAACGGAGCCGGGATAATCTGCCAAACCCGCTCACGGAGAAGAACCCCTATATTCCGGTGAATTCGCCCGCGATCGGCGATTTGACGGACTTGTTCGACTTCGACAATTAGCCGCTTAAGATCAGCGGCAAGGCCAAATTGGACGCCGGTTTCGGGATCGAGACCGGCGTCGCTTTTTGAACCTCAAGGGATTTGCACGACAGCGACAGGATGGTTTGTTCATGCCATAAGGTTGGCACGAACGGCCAATTTTCCCGATTTCGCCTGCCCGTGGTTTGCTCCGCACCTGGTTAAAAGCAGCCACAGGAAATGCCCTGGGCGGCGTTTCTTTGCAGCGGATTTACGCCGCCGGAGCGCTAGTCCAGCGGAGTGCTTCGACGCCAGGCAAAAGCTTGCCCTCGAGCCATTCGAGAAAGGCGCCGCCGGCCGTCGAGACATAGGTGAAGTCTTGCGTGACATCGGCTTGATTGAGGGCCGCAATCGTGTCGCCGCCACCGGCGATCGTATCCAAGGCGCCGACCTTGGTCAGTTGCGCCGCGACCTTTGCAATCGTCACCGTGCCGGTTTGGAACGGCGCGACCTCGAAAGCGCCGACGGGCCCGTTCCAGACGAGCGTCTTTGCCGAAGCAAGAATTCCGACGACCTGCGAGATGGTGCGCGGCCCGATGTCGAGGATCATTTGATCTTCGCCGACTGAATCGATGTCAACAGTCTTCACCCGCACATTCGCGAGCCTCGGCGCGACAACGGCATCGACCGGCAGCACGAGCTTGCAATTTGCTCCTTCGGCATCGGCGATAATCTTGCGGGCGACATCGATGAATGTCTTCTCGTGAAGCGAATTGCCGATCTCCTTGCCGCTTGCGGCGAGGAATGTATTGGCCATGCCGCCGCCGACAAACAAATATTCGACCCGGTGCATGAGATTGCCAAGAAGCTCGAATTTGGTCGAGACCTTGGCGCCGCCGACGATCGCCGCGAGAGGCCGCTTTGGGTTCTCAAGCATGCTGGTCAGCATTTCGAGCTCGCGCTGCATGGAGCGGCCGACATAGGCTGGAAGCTTATGCGCCAACCCCTCGGTCGAGGCATGCGCGCGATGCGCGGTGGCAAAGGCATCGTTGACGTAAATGTCGCCGATTTCGGCCAAGGCATCGATGAAGCCGGGATCGTTCTTGGTCTCGGCGGCATGAAATCTTGTATTTTCGAGCAAGAGGACATCACCCTCTTGCATGGCGGCGACCGCGCTCTTGGCGACCTCGCCGATGCAATCGGAAGCAAAGGCAACATAGCGTCCGAGCTTGCGTTCTATCTCCACTGCGACCGGCTTCAGCGAGTTCTTCGAATCCGGACCGTTTTTTGGCCGGCCGAGATGCGATAAGAGAACGACCTTTCCCTTTTTTTCCGAAATCTCGTGAATATTGACGAGGATGCGGTCGATCCGCGTCGCATCGGTGATCTTCGAATCTTCCATGGGAACGTTCAGATCGGCGCGAACCAGCACCCTCTTGCCAGCGACATCCACATCGTCGAGCGTCCGGAACAAGGACAAAGGTGCCGTTCTCGTCATACGAGTTTTCCCATGGCAGCGGCGACATCGATCATGCGGTTCGAATAGCCCCATTCATTATCGTACCAGGACATGACTCGCACGAAAGTGTCTCCTAAAACCTTTGTCTGGTCCATGTGGAAGATCGACGAATGCGAATCATGATTGAAATCGGATGACACATTCGGGCTTTCGGTGAAGGTGAGAATGCCCTTCAATTGGTTCTCCGAGGCGCGTTTGACGGTGTCCTTGATTTCCTGCGGCGTCGTCTTGCGTTTGGCGACGAAATGGAAATCGACAACGGACACGTTGGGGGTTGGCACGCGGATCGCGGCGCCGTCGAGTTTGCCATTGAGTTCGGGCAGGACGAGGCCGACGGCGCGCGCGGCACCCGTCGTGGTCGGGATCATCGAAAGAGCGGCGGCGCGGCCCCGGTACAGATCCTTGTGAAATGTATCCAGCGTCGGCTGATCGCCAGTATAGGAATGGATCGTCGTCATGAACCCGGTTTCGATGCCGATCGCGTCGTTTAGGATTTTGGCCACGGGCGCGAGGCAATTGGTTGTGCAGGACGCGTTCGAGACGATCAGATGATCCTTGGTTAGCTTATCGTGGTTGACCCCGAAGACGACGGTCAGATCGGCGTTGTCCCCCGGCGCCGAGATGAGGACGCGCTTGGCGCCCGCCTTCAAATGCGCGGCGGCTTTCTCCCTTGCGGTGAACAGTCCGGTGCATTCGAGGGCGATATCGACATCGAGCGCTTTATGTGGCAATTCGTGCGGATCGCGGATCGCGGTTACGGTGATCGGCCCGGCGCCATAATCGATCGAGTCTTTCGTGACCTTGATTTCGCCAGGAAACCGGCCATGCACGGAATCAAATCGCAGAAGATGGGCATTGGTCTCGACCGGGCCGAGATCATTGATGGCAACGACTTGAATATCCTTGCGGTTCGATTCGGCAAGAGCGCGCAAGACATTCCGGCCGATGCGCCCGAATCCGTTGATAGCGACTTTAATCGCCATAGTGTCTCCTTCTCCGCGGGCAGACCGGCCGGAGCCCGCCGTCCCGCATAGTGTGGGTTATTGCTTTACGGTGAACGCCCGTCAACCGTTACAACGCCGCAGCGCGGCCTCGGCGACGGCTTCTGGCGTGATTTTGAAATGTTTGTAAAGGTCCAAATAGGGGGCGCTGGCACCAAAACCCGTCATGCCGATGAAAATCCCGTCTTCGCCAATGATCGCATCCCAGCCTTGCCGAACGGCTGCTTCCACGCCGATCCGTATGGGGGCGCTGCCTATAATCTTTTGCCGCGTGCTGTGGTCTTGTGCCAGGAAAAGTTCCATGCAAGGCACCGACACGACCCGCGCGGCAATTCGTTGGTTCGCCAAAAGGCGCCGCGCATCGAGCGCGAGGGAGACTTCCGAGCCGGAGGCGAAGATCGATATTTGGGCGGGTCCTCCCTCCGCCGCTGCGATTTCATAGGCGCCCGCCGCCGATAAATTTTCGGGCGTGAACGCGTGGCGGACGGGGGGCAGATTTTGCCGCGTCAGCGCGAGAATGGAGGGCGAGGTTTTCGCTTCAAGCGCAAGCTGCCAGCATTCGAGCGTCTCCGTCTGGTCGGCCGGCCGGAAAAGGAGCAGGTTTGGAATGGCGCGCAACGCCGCCAAATGTTCGACAGGCTGATGCGTTGGGCCGTCCTCGCCAAGCCCGATTGAGTCATGCGTGAAGACCTCGATCGCGCGAATGCCCATCAAGGCGGCAAGCCGCAGCGCCGGCCGGCAATAATCGCTGAAGGTTAGGAATGAGGCGCCGGAGGGAATGAATCCGCCATGCAGGGCGATACCATTCACCGCAGCCGCCATGCCATGCTCGCGCACACCCCAATGAATATAGCGCCCGGCATAGGACGAGGGGCCAATCTCCGCTGTCGCCGCAACCTTGGTGTTGGTCGAGGGCGTGAGATCGGCCGAGCCGGTCACGAGCTCGGGCACGGCTTTCGCCAAAACTTCGAGGGCGCCTTGGGAGGCCTTGCGGGTAGCGATGGGAGCAGGGTCATCGGCGAGCTTGCGCTTCAAATCCGTTACCGCCTCGCCGAACGCGGCTGGCAAATCCCCGCGGATACGGCGCTCGAACTCACTCTGCACATTTCCGGGCAGAAGTTGCAGGGCCGAAAGCCAGGCCTTGCGGCGCACCCGCCCGCGTTTGCCGGCCTTTCGCCAAGCCGTCAAAATCCGCTCGGGTATGACAAAGGGCTCATAGGGCCAATTGAGATTGCGCCGCGCGCCGGCGATTTCCTCCGCTCCTGGCGCGTCGCTATGCGCTTTGGATGTGCCAGCGCGGGTTGGCATGCCGAACCCAATTGTCGTTTTGCAGGCGATCAGGCTCGGCTTCTCTGACTTTTGTGCCTTGCGGATGGCGCGCAATATGGCGGCCTGGTCGTGCCCGTCGATGCGGACGGCGTTCCAATTGCAGGCTTGAAACCGTTTCACCTGGTCGACGGAATCCGCCAGCGCGAGAGGACCGTCGATCGAGATATGATTTTCGTCATGAAACACGATGAGCCGGTTCAGTCTTAGATGCCCCGCAATCGCGATCGCCTCCTGGCTGATCCCTTCCATCAGATCGCCGTCGGAGGCGAGAACATAGGTATGATGATCGACGATTGTCCCGAATTGCGCGTTCAGCATACGTTCGGCAAGCGCCATTCCAACCGACGTGGCTAGGCCTTGGCCAAGCGGCCCCGTGGTCGTCTCCACCCCCGGGGTATGGCGGTATTCGGGGTGGCCAGGCGTGATCGATCCGAGCCGACGGAAATGTTGCAGCTCCGCGATGGTCATGCTTGGTTCGCCGGTCAGATAGAGCAGGGCGTAAAGCAGCATCGAGCCATGGCCGGCGGACAGCACAAAACGATCCCTGTCCGGCCAGTCCGGGTTAGCGGCGTCATATTTGAGCACTTTCGTAAAGAGCACGGTGGCAATGTCGGCGGCGCCCATGGGCAGCCCCGGATGACCCGATTTCGCCTTTTCCACCGCATCCATGGCGAGCACGCGAATGGCATTCGCCATTTCGTCATGGGTGACTTTCACTTGGGTGACGTTCTCTTGGGAGACAGACTCAGCCATCACACTTTCACCATAAGGGAGCTGCCGGAAAGATCATGAGCGGCTGCGCCGCCGAGCGGGAGCGGTTCCGGGCGATTCCGGGGTGGAAAAGCACAGCAGGCTCCGTCTGGCAACCGCTGAAACGCTTGTGACAAACCTTCGCCTGTGTTCCATATCTATGGCGGGGCTCGCTTTTTGACCACCGCGGAAATGATTTCGCCGCGACTCGTGTTCATTGTCGCGGCGCTTCATCCTCGCCTGGCCGAAGCACTTAGCGCGCGGCGGCCGGTTTGTCGACCGGCGGCTTGAGCGTCAAAGGGCTTGGAGCGTTGAAGGTATTGCCGTGTAAAAGGTCTCGTCGCCGCGACAAGGAGGCTGAAGAGGGTCGCCGGGTGTGCCTGGCTAGGCAGTTCTCAAAGCGATGTTCGGGGTCGCTTTGGCAAGGATCGACGGTGGATGGTTTGTCAAATTTTCGTTTTTCCCCGGAAGGGCAAAATTTAAGCTGGTATTCAGACCAATTTCCGGGGCTGCCGGGATGAGGCATAAGTTATGCTTCGATTGTTTTCTTGATGAAGGCGCTCGCATCCATGACCGGAGACGCCGCCGCGACACAGAAATTGCCGGAACGCCTCGACGCTGCGCTGAGGAGGCTTGCCGCCGCGCTCGATAGGCTCGAAGCGGCGGGCGCGCGGCGGGCGAAGGCGGACGCCTTGCGGGCCAATCTTGAGGAAGAGCTCGCCGTCCTGCAGGACGACCGTTCCCGCCTCGCCGTCGAGCTCGACGGCGCCATCGCGCGGTCGAACGCCTTGGAATTGGCGAATGAGGAAGTTGGCCGCAGGTTGAACCAGGCGAGCGCGGAAATAAGGTCGGTTCTCACCGAGGTTGCGTCCCGCGAGGGGTAAATCACCGTTGGCCATGCGGCTGACATTCGATTTTGAGAGGGTAAAATGGCGCAACTTGCGGTCACGATCGCGGGCCGGATTTACCGGGTGGCCTGCGACGAGGGGGAGGAAGCCCGTCTCGGCGACCTCGCGCAATTGGTCGATGCCAAGATTTCCGCGCTTAGGCAGCGTTTCGGCGAGATCGGAGACCAGCGTCTGATCATCATGGCGGCGATCACCCTCGCCGATGACTGGTCGGAAGCGGACGAGCGCGTCCGCGAACTCGAAGCCGAACTCGCTCGGCTCAAAGCGTTGACACCCGCTGCCCCTGATTGGACCGAGCGGGTTGCGGTTTCGCTGGGCGAGGCGGCGCTGCGGATCGAGCAAGCTGCGCAAGAGTTGAACGATTCCAGCCGCGAGTGAGCAACTCACTTGCGGACAATAGACTGGCCTCCTGCCGGCGCGGCTTTGATGGCTGCGCGGCTGGAAACTTTCCCTCGGCGGGGCGTAGTTTTGACAAGAATTCCGGTAACAAGATTCGCATGAATTCGGACGTTTGCCATTTTCGCGCTGGCGAAGAGCATATTCTAACTTCCTTCACGCGGCGGTTGATCGAAATCGCCGCCCTTGCCGGCGCCGGCGGGACCCGCCTGTTCGCCACTAATGCGATGAATATGCTGCACTTGCCGGCGATCGCGCTCGATCGGCGCGGCTATGTCATCGATGTGAACACCGCGGCGGTTTCGATTTTCGACGATAGTGTGAAAATCATCGACAAACGTCTTTTCGTTCGTGACCTTGAAGCGCGCGCGAATCTGAAGACATTGCTGGATACCGTGACCAATCCACCCAACTTGGAGGTTTTGCCTGCCGATCCCATCGTCGTGCGGCGCCGCGACAAATTGCCGGTGATTTTACGGCTCTGGTTATTCGAAGGGCCCGCCTATATGTCCGATCAAGCCGTGCAGGCCCTGGTCACGTTGAATGCTCTGGGGCCAAAGCCCGGGCCGCCCGCGGCGATCCTCGCCAAGACGTTCCAACTGACCGCCCCGGAGGCGAAACTCGCCTGTATCATCGCCCGCGGCGCGCCCTTGCCAACGGCCGCACGGGAACTGAATATTTCACGGGAAGCCGCTCGTAATCAGCTAAAATCCATCTTTGCCAAGACCTATACCCATCGCCAAAGCGAACTTGTGGCAGTGCTTTTGCAAGTCGAGTGAGAGATTCGTTCAAGACTTAGATGGAGCCGGCGGGCCGTGTTAGAAAATTGTGGCGCAATTGCCACATTTATGGCAAATTTTTGCTCTGCCGTTTTTGTCGGCCCAAACTGTGATAACTATTAGCAGTGACGGGTTTGACTTCTACCTATACTGATGAGAATCCCCACCAGTTTTGTCATGCGCGTCGAGCATTTAGTTGTATTCGAGTGTAGTGATATTATCAAGGCCTAGGATTGAGATGATCCGTGAGGATCATTAGCGTAAGTTTTGCAAAATATTTTACAGATACGCGAGGTTGCCAAGGTACATCCTAGGAACGCGAACATGAATGCTGTTTTAGGGCCTGCTGCATTTAGGCGAGCACAGAAAATGCTCGAAAGTAGTTTCATGACCACGAATGAGCTGAATCTCGAGCCTTGCGTCGCGGTCGTCACCGGGGGAGCGATCTTGGGCTTCGATGACCAGGTGCATATCGATCTCGACCGCGCTCACACGGTGCTTACGCCGGACGAGGCACGGCGTTTCGCCGCCGAGCTCAAAAGAATTGCCGACACGCTCGATCCTTTGCAGGACCCCTAGTACTGGGTCCTTGCTTTCCGGATATGGCGTGCGCAGGCGCAAACCCGGGCAGGGTCAGCTTTCCTCGCCGGTCCCCTTTGCTTTGAGCTTCCGCTTGGCCGGGCGGGAAGCCCGCTCGATATCCGCGGGCGAGAGATCGAGCGCCCGCTTCGCCTCAGCGAAGAGACCGGGATCGATCGGGCGCGGCTCCAGTGAAACATCTTGTCCGAGCCGGTCGGCGAGGATGCGGAACGCCGCGATACGGCCATAAGGCTTGTCGTTCGCCGGGATGAGATGCCAGGGCGCCAGCTCGGTCGAGGTCTCCGTCATCATGTCCTCGATCGCCGTCTCGTACTCCGCCCAGCGAGCGCGGTTGCGGAAATCCTCGTAGGACAGTTTCCAGCGCTTCAGCGGATTGGTGAGCCGGTCGCGGAACCGGCGCAGCTGCTCGTCCGGCGTGATATGCAGGAATAGTTTGACGAGTTTGATCCCGGACTCGATCAGCATTCGCTCGAATTCATTGATTTCGCGATAGGCGCGCCGCCATTCCTTCTTGGCGGCAAAGCCCTCGACGCGCTCGACCAGCACGCGGCCATACCAGGAGCGGTCGAAGGCGACGATTTGCCCCTTTTCCGGCAAGCGCCGCCAAAACCGCTGGAGATAGTGCTGGGCGCGCTCATGCTCGTCGGGTGCCGCGATCGGATGCACCTTGAAGCTGCGCGGATCGAGCGCCCAGCCTAGCCTGCGCACGATGCCGCCCTTGCCGGCGGTATCCCATCCCTCAAGCACGATGATCGCCCGTTCCGGGCTGCCGAGATAGGCCTGCTGGATGAGCTGCAGCACGCCCTGGAGCGAGGCCAGACGCCGCTCGTAATCGGCGAAATCCATTCGGGGAAATTCGGTGATTTTCGCGAGATGCGGGCGGCCTGTGACGGCGAATTTTTGGGAGTTCATGGCGTGACGCCTAATCGAAATTGCTGGCCGTGGCCGGGAACGGCAATCTATCTCATATCCAACCGTTTTGACGCGCCTGCAGGATGGGATGCTGACCTATTCTATGGCTGCGATCGAAAGAGAGGCCATGGTTTTTAATCATATGCTCTTGCAAAGGGAACCATCCGGCTTTTTCGAGACTTGTACCTTGCCTGTTGATGCAAACGTCGCGGCGGAGCTTGTTCAATATCCAGCCAAGCTTGCAAGTATCTTGAGCGAGGCAATAAAAATATAGATGCAGTGCAGCAAATACTGGAGGCGTCTCGTATTCGGTGTTCATATGTTGAATTATTATTGACAAAATCGTGATATTACCATAACATTTAAGAATGATAATGATTTTTATGAGTTTTCTGGCATTCCAACTACTTGATTGATGCAGCGCTTATCTATCCATGCAGCGCAACGAGAAGTCCGCCATGAATATATCCCAACAATTTTTTGCTCTGCACAAGAGAAATGACAGATATAGTGTCGCTCTCGTTACGGGAGGGGCGGTCCTGGGGTTTGATAACCAGGTTCATATCGATCTCGACCGCTCGCATGCGGTGCTTTCGCCGGACGAAGCCAGACAATTCTCCGCCGAACTCAAAAGAATCGCCGATGAAATCGAGCCCTTTCCGGATGCGGAGCACGCCGAATAGGGCGTGCTGGGCTCACC
>CAYTRB010000101.1:0-11763 GCA_964440215.1 uncultured Methylocapsa sp. | reverse complement strand
TCGATCGCACCTTCCCGATGTGGTGGCATGTCCTCGAACATGTGATCGACCGCAACGTGATCATTGAATTTCAAGGCGTTAAGCTTGTATCTTGCACCAAACGAGACAAAGCGATTGCCTATCAGATGACATCGGATTTTTTCCGCCGCTTAGATTAGCGTGACGTTATATCCGCCACTGATGCCCTCATCACGAAGAACGATTCACGATTGACGCGTGACGACGCTTTTAATCAGGCTCTGGATTGGAATATGATCCGCGAAATGGCCGGATCGAGGTTGGCGACTTTCGGCGGCCACACCGTTTCGCATCCCTTGCTGCGACAACTTGACAGGGCATCGCTCGTCGCGGAAATCGAGGGCTGTCGGCACCGGCTTCGCGAAGCGGGCGGCGTCGAACTGGCTTATTTTGCCTATTCGGGCAACATGCCGAGGTCGGCGCGTTGGTCCCGGCTATCGCCAAAGAGGCAGGTTTCACTGCGGCCTTCACGACACATGCGCGCGTCCTCGGGTCACACGATCTCCAGAATCCGTTCAATTTGCCGCGCATAATGTTGTCTCGGAAAGCTCAGAGTGAATGGATAGTCCGCGCCTACCACTCAGGACTTCCTGCAAGGATCCGCGAACTATGGCCTCGCCATGAGCCGTTGAAGACTGCACCTCAATTGGAACAAGGCGATCGGTAATACGATAAGTGCTAGCCTTATGACGCGAGGCGTTTCTTAATTATGCCTGTCCCGCCTGGTCGCGGCTCAGCCCCTTGGCTTTGAGCTCTGCCTCGTAGAAAGCCCATTTCTCGGCCTGACGGGAACCGAGCGCATAGAGATAACTCCAGGTGAAGATTCCGGTCGAATGCATATCGTCGAAGCTGAGCCGCACCGCATAGGTGCCGACGGGATTGATTCCGATAATGCTGCAGTGACGCTTGCCACCGATGGTGACACGCTCCTCTGGCCGGTGACCCTGGAGTTCCGCGCTCGGGCTCATCACACGCAAATATTCGGCGGATAGATCGTAGGCTGCGCCACTCTCGAAACTGATCCGCAGGACGCGGCCGTTCTCCTTCAGGCACAACTCGCTTGGCCAATGGCTTTGGTTTTCGCGCATGGCTTCACCTTCCCCCGCCCCGGACCCTATGACGCTTGCTGCTTCCCTTGCCGCTTCGGAGCGGATATGGTGATGGCGTCCGGAAACAACACTTACACAATTCCAACGAATCCTTTTGCTTTCTGAGCGGATTCTTGGCCGGTTACCGAACAAAAGTCAGGGAGGCCGTGATTACCGTTCCCAATGCGTTCCGGGCAGGAAACTCCTGAACATCTTCAGATCGCTGGAGATGATCAGTACCGATCACCGCTTCTTTTTCACACCCTATACTTTCACCAAAGTGGCCACGGACGCCGGATTGACGCTCGCTTCTCTACATATGGTCCGAAATTCAGCTGCCGGTTTGATCAAACGGACCATTCTCAACACGTTTCCGCTGTTTGCCGAGGATCTCATTTTCATTGGCGTTCCCAGCGCTTGATCTCTGTTCCGGGAACGGTCAGAGTCTATTTTGGAAGAGTCACAGGCCATACAATCGGTAATTCTTGTTTCTGGCGTTGGAGCAAGGTGAAATTGAGAATGCCGAGCAACTTGCTCGGGACATCGCTCCGGCGTTGCATTTTGGACGGCTTCCATTATGTAGCATTTTGCCGTGGAATTCCCGCAGCCGCCTAGGTAAAAGCAAATCCATGAGTATCGTCACTCGATTCCCGCAAGCGGCTTTTGAAGCAGCATCTGCCCTCGTGCCCACGGCGCCGCTTGTCGATCCGTTCGGACGCAAGATCACCTATGTCCGCGTCTCCGTGACCGATCGCTGCGACATGCGCTGTGTCTATTGCATGTCCGAAGACATGAATTTCTTGCCAAAGCGCGATTTGCTCTCCTTGGAAGAGCTCGACCGTTTATGCGCCGCTTTCGTCGGCCACGGCGTCCAGAAGATCAGGATCACCGGTGGAGAACCACTGGTGCGCCGCAACATCATGCAATTGTTCCGCGCGCTTGGCCGCCACATCGAGTCCGGCGCTCTTTCGGAATTAACCCTCACGACGAATGGCTCGCAGCTATCGCATTACGCGACGGCGCTCGCGGACGCCGGCGTCCGCCGCATCAATGTGTCGCTCGACACGCTCGACCCGGTCAAATACCGGGCGATCACCCGCTGGGGCGATCACGCCCAAACGATGGCCGGGATTGACGCCGCGCAAGCGGCGGGGCTGCCGGTCAAGATCAACATGGTCGCGCTTAAAGGCAAGAACGAGGAGGAGATCGTTCCAATGCTGAAGTGGGCGCATGGGCGCGGGCTCGATCTCACGTTGATCGAAGTCATGCCGCTTGGCGCGATCGAGGCCGGGCGCGCCGATCAGTTTTTGCCGCTGGACCTTGTCGAAGCGCGGCTGAGCGATCAATTCACCTTGTGCGCGACCGGCTACCGGACAGGCGGCCCCGCCCGTTACGTTCGGGTCGCCGAAACCGGCGGCCGCCTAGGATTCATCACACCGCTGACCCATAATTTTTGTGAAAGCTGCAATCGCGTGCGGGTGACCTGCACAGGAACACTCTACATGTGCCTTGGCCAGAACGACGCGGCCGATCTGCGGGCGCCGCTGCGCGCATCGCCGACCGACGAACTCTTGCATGAAGCGCTCGACGCCGCCATCGCCCGCAAGCCCAAGGGGCATGATTTCGTCATTGACCGCGTTCACGCGAAGCCCGCGGTTTCGCGTCATATGAGCGTCACCGGCGGCTGAGTTGCTTGAACCGGCTCTGATCGCAGATCGTAAGTTGAGACGGCGAGGGAACGTCTCTGCGCACTTGACTTGCGGCTTTTGGGTATGGCCTTTTGCAAGCCCAGCCGAACGCGCGCGGGATTTACAAGGAATTAGGTGAGGGGTCGCTCATGAAATGGCAGGATTTTGGCCGTTCGGCCAATGTCGAAGACCGGCGCGGGCAGAGTGGCGGTGGCATCCCCGGCGGGAGAGGCGGTCTTGGCATCGGGACGGTTGTCGTTCTCGGTCTCATCGGCTGGGCGCTCGGGATCGATCCGCGGCTTCTGATCGGCGGCGCCGAAATGGTGAACAAGATGCGCCCGGGCACCCAAACCGAGGCCACGCAGCCGGGTCAGAGCGGGACGCCGACCGACGACATGGGCCAATTCGTTGCCGCCATCCTCGCGGCCAACGAGACGGTCTGGTCGGAGGTTTTGCCGCAACAGAAGGGGATTGCCTATATCAAGCCGAAGCTCGTCCTCTACAGCGGCCGCACGGCTTCCGGCTGCGGCGGTGCCCAGTCGGCGATGGGGCCTTTCTATTGCCCGAAAGATCAAAAGGTCTATCTCGATACGTCGTTCTTCCAGGACATGAAACGGCGCCTCGGCGGCGGCGGCGACTTCGCCTATGCCTATGTCATCGCGCACGAGATCGGCCATCACGTCCAGAATCTGCTCGGCATTCTGCCGAAAGTCCAGGCGGCACAGCAGCGGGCCGCGAGCCAGGGCAATGAAAGCGGCGCGAATAATTTGTCGGTGCGGGTCGAGCTCATGGCCGATTGCCTCGCCGGCGTCTGGGCCGCCAATACGGAACGCAAATATCAATTCTTGCAATCAGGGGACATCGAATCGGCGGTGGCGACGGCGCAGGCGATCGGCGACGATCGTTTGCAGCAATCATCGCGTGGCACTGTCGTACCCGATTCCTTCACCCACGGCTCGTCGGCGCAGCGCGTCCAGTGGCTGAGCGCCGGTTTGAAATCGGGCGAAATCGATAGCTGCAATACGTTCGCGCAGTAGGCCCGCAGGCTAACGGCGGGCAATCCCGGTTAGCCGATGCGGCGTGCACGCGCGCGGAATGACGTTGCGGGAGCAATGAAGCCCGCGAGCTTTGCAAAGCCGCCGGGCGGCGCTCCCAGCATGAGATCCCGGGAGGCGATAAGCCCCGTGACCGGCGCGAGAGATGGAAACATCCGTTCGATGAAATTTTCGGGTAGGGTACGTAAGCACGCTGCGCGCGCCGGATCCTTGGTGTTGATCGCCAGGAAATCGCTCGCTTCCTCGATAAAACCCGCCTCTGGAGTCCGTCCGCAACGAAGCAGGAACACATCGGGGCCGCGCGCCGCTTGCAAGGCGAGACCAAGCCAAGCCGCCTCGTTCTCCGCCTCGATCAAGGCACAGCCCGCGTGATTGGCAAGGATGTTCAAATCTTGCCCGGCCGGTCCGGCGATCCGGACATCGCAAAGCAGGCCTTCGACCGTAGCCGTCACTAGGGACGCCAGTGTGCGGGCCAAAAGCTCGGCCAAATCACGGCCGGGAGGGCGCGCGGGCCTATCCTCACAAAAGACTATGGTGGACAACATAGCGGCGTTTCTTAATACACCTCTTAAAACTTGGCTAGAAATTATGGCCCTGCTGGCCACCCCTGCAGGGGCTCGACCCAGACCGCCGTGCCGTAAGCCAAGACTTCGGTAATTCCATCCATGATCTCGTTGGCATCATAGCGCATCCCTAGCACGGCGTTGGCCCCGGCTTGGGCAGCATGCGCGCACATGTGATCAAAAGCTTCCTGCCGCGCGGCTTCCGCAAGTTCGACATAAGCACCGATCTGGCCGCCGAATATGGATTGAAGACCGCCGACGAAATTG
The DNA here is from genome assembly GCA_964440215.1 of uncultured Methylocapsa sp. GTDB lineage: Bacteria > Pseudomonadota > Alphaproteobacteria > Rhizobiales > Beijerinckiaceae > Methylocapsa. The sequence continues at coordinate 7,084 of CAYTRB010000101.1, read as the reverse complement.
CCGACGACGCTGCGCGAGCGAACCGTTATGCCACGTACGATGCCAAGATGCCGGAGGGTTTTGAAACCTATGATATCATTTGTCGTCGAGACCATCATGGGAAAGGCTCAAAGGGGGGAACATCAGGCGTTCGACAAAAGCACGGATCAATCTTTTGTCAAGCGGCGGAGGTTCTCGTGCCGGTTGCGCGGCTGTTGGCGCTTGACGCAGACGGGCGTGGCGCTCAGTCTTGCCGGATGAGCCGTCCGCGCGACCAATTCGAGATTACCACCGACATTCTGCTGCGTGCCTATTCCATCGGTCTCTTCCCGATGGCTGAGAGCGCCACGGATGGCAATCTGTTCTGGGTCGATCCAGAGGCGCGTGGCATCTTCCCGCTCGACGGTCTGATCATATCGAAAAGCCTTGCCAAGACTGTTCGCTCCGATCGTTTCGAGATCAAAGTCGATTGCGATTTCGATGCGGTCATCGATGCTTGCGCCGCCTCTTACGAAGGCCGCGAGAATACATGGATCAATGGGAGGATTAGAAAACTTTATCGCCAGCTATTCGACATTGGCCGGGTTCATACGGTGGAAAGCTGGGATGGCGGCGCGCTCGCCGGCGGGCTCTATGGTGTCCACCTCGGCGCCGCTTTTTTCGGCGAAAGCATGTTTCACCACAAGACAGACGCTTCGAAAGTCGCGCTCGTGCATCTCGCCGCGCGTTTGGCGAAGGGTGGGTTCCGCCTGCTCGACACACAATTCGTGACGCCGCATCTGGCTTCGCTGGGCGCGATCGAAGTGTCGAAGAAGGTCTACCGGCGCCGCCTCGCGGATGCGATATCCCATCACGGTGATTTTTGGTGCTGGCCTAAAGACAAGCCTGTTCTTGGACGGGAGGCGCTCGCAGCTTTACCGAGTTTCACGCGCTGACACAAAAAAGTGTCATTACCCACGGATGCTCGTTCGACGATGCCGCCGAAATTCAACAGTCGGGTGCGATCCTTGGAACTGGCGGCGCCACCACTATATTGTAAGTTTAGGCAGAAATAGCTTCCTTCGCTACCTCGTCCCGCCCGGATCGATGATGAGCGAAGACTGTTCCGGAGCAAGCCGATGTCGATGCATGATCATCATCCCAGCCACTCGCAAGCGCATTTGGGCGATGCTGGCGGGGCCACGCGTCTCGTGAAGGATCCCGTTTGCGGCATGGATGTCGACCCGCACACCGCCAAACACAGCGCGGACATCGGTGGATCCACTTATTATTTTTGCTGCAACGGCTGCAAAACCAAATTCGTCGCGGACCCTGCCTCCTACATTGCCGAGAATCCCAAAATTCCGGCGCCGGCGCCGGAGGGCGCGATCTACACCTGCCCCATGCATCCAGAGATCCGCCAGAACGGCCCCGGCAATTGTCCGATCTGCGGCATGGCCCTCGAACCGGAGGTCGCAAGCGAGGACAGCGGCCCAAATCCGGAGCTTGCCGACATGACAAGACGCTTCTGGATCGCGCTTGTTCTAAGCCTGCCTGTGGCGGTTCTGGAGATGGGCGGGCATCTCTTCAATCTGCATATGCTGATCGGTCAGAAAACGTCGAATTGGGTGCAGCTTCTTTTCGCTACTCCGGTCGTGCTTTGGGCGGGTTTTCCGTTCTTTGAACGCGGCGCCAAATCGCTGGTCAGCCGCAACCTCAACATGTTCACGCTGATCTCACTTGGAACCGGCGTTGCCTGGCTCTACAGCATCGTCGCAACATTGGCGCCGGGGCTATTTCCGCAAGTGTTCCGGAGCGCGGACGGCTCGGTTGCAATCTATTTTGAGGCGGCGGCCGTGATCACCGTTCTCGTGCTGCTCGGACAGGTGCTGGAGCTCCGGGCGCGCGACCAAACCTCGAATGCGATCAAAGCGCTTCTCGGCCTTGCGCCAAAGACGGCGCGGCGTCTGCGCGGCGACAACACTGACGAGGAAGTGCCGCTCGATTCGATCGGCGTTGGCGACCGCCTGCGTGTACGGCCGGGTGAAAAAGTGCCTGTGGATGGTGCGCTCCTCGATGGGCATGCGACAATCGACGAATCGCTTGTCACCGGCGAATCCTTACCCGTGGGCAAGGACACGGGCGCCAAGGTCATCGCAGGCACGCTCAATCAGAGCGGTTCCTTCATCATGCGCGCGGAAAAGGTCGGCAGCGATACTTTGCTCTCCCAGATCGTGCAATTGGTGGCGAAAGCGCAAAGGAGCCGGGCGCCGATCCAGCGTCTCGCCGATCAGGTTGCCTCCTGGTTCGTGCCCTTGGTGATCGCCGCGGCGCTTCTTGCTTTTGCCGCATGGGCGATCTTTGGGCCGGAACCGCGCTATGCCTATGCCATCGTCGCCGCTGTCTCGGTCCTGATTATTGCTTGTCCCTGCGCGCTCGGACTCGCCACTCCGATGTCAATCATGGTCGGCGTCGGACGCGGCGCCCAATCCGGCGTGCTTATCAAGAACGCGGAAGCCTTGGAGCGCATGGAAAAGATTGACACGCTCGTCGTCGACAAGACCGGGACATTGACCGAAGGCAAACCCAAGGTCACAGCGGTGCGAACGACTAACGGCTTTGCCGAGGATGAGATCGTGCGGCTTGCGGCAAGCTTGGAACGCGCGAGCGAGCACCCGCTTGCAACGGCGATCGTGAGCGCGGCCAAGGACCGCAATCTCGAATTATCGGAGCCTGCGGGTTTCAATGCGCCTGCTGGAAAAGGCGTCTTAGGCGAGGTTGATGGCCACACGCTCGTGATCGGCCATGCTGGATTTCTTGATGATAGCGGCATCTCGACGGCAGATCTCGCTGGACTGGCCGATGGTCTACGTAATGATGGCGCCACCGTCATATTCGTCGGCATTGATGGCAAGGCCGCCGGGCTCTTTGCGATTGCCGATACGGTCAAGGAGGCGGCGCCGAGCGCGGTCAAGGCGCTGCGTGACGAAGGCGTTCGGGTGGTGATGCTCACCGGCGATAATAAAATCACCGCCGAAGCCGTCGCACGCCGGCTTGGCATTGACGATGTCAAGGCTGGCGTGTTGCCGGCCGATAAGAGTGCGGTGGTCGAAGATTTGCGCAAGCAAGGCCGGATCGTTGCGATGGCGGGCGATGGCGTCAATGATGCTCCGGCGCTCGCCGCGGCAGACGTCGGTATCGCTATGGGCACTGGCACCGATGTCGCCATCGAGAGCGCGGGGGTGACTCTTCTCAAGGGCGATCTCAAGGGGATCGTGCGAGCCCGCCGCCTGTCCGAGGCGACGATGCGCAACATTAGGCAGAATCTGTTCTTCGCATTTGTTTACAATGCCGCCGGTGTCCCGATCGCCGCCGGTGTCCTTTACCCGACGTTTGGCGTTCTTCTGTCGCCGGTCATCGCGGCCGCCGCGATGTCGCTCTCCTCGGTTAGCGTGATCGGCAATGCCCTGCGGCTGCGAAACGCTGCAATCGAATGAGGGGGATTTACTCATCGGTGACGCGTGCGGATAGCCAAACGGCCATTTTGCGTCATACTTGGCGCCTTGCTCTAGGGGGAGAAGCCGATGGAATTCTACCTCAGCCTCAGTGAATTGCTGGGCAAGACCGCAAACCCTCTCATATTGATTTTTGCGCCTATTTTCCTGATCACCGTGTTGGCCGAGGCATTGCTCATCTTGCACCGGGAGGGAACGTATCACTGGAGGAATGCAGGTGTATCGGTCAGTATGGCCGCCGGCCATTTCATCACCCAGATCGCAACACATGGTGTGGTCTTCGGGATCATTGCAATGTCCATTTACGAGATCAGGCTGACGACCATCCCAATCTCGTTGCAACACTGGCCGGGCCTCATCGCGCTGTTCCTGCTTGTTGATCTTGTATTCTACATAGAGCACCGCTGTTCGCATCGGATCGGGATCTTGTGGGCGTCCCATAGCGTACATCATAGCAGCGAGAAGATGCTGGTCACGACCGCCTTCCGCCTCTCCTGGACACCCATCCTGTCAGGCGTTTTTCTGTTCTATCTGCCGATCGTCTGGGTCGGTTATGCTCCAGCCTGGGTCTATGGCATGGTTTCCGCCAGCCTCACCTATCAGTTCTTCGTTCATACTGAACTCGTGCCGCGTGTCGGTTGGCTGGAGTGGGCCGTCAATACGCCCTCAGCCCATCGCGTACACCATGCAATACCGAATATCTCGATAAAAACTACGGCGGCGTGTTACTGATCTGGGATCATCTGTTTGGGTCCTATCAGGCCGAGCGGCCCGACATTCCGATCCGCTATGGCCTGCTGCATCCGCGCTCGGCCCCCAACAACCCCTTTATTATCGCCTATGAAGGACTCTGGCTGACGCTAAAAGCGGCGCTCGCCGCCGGGAGCCTGCGCGAGCGTTTGGCGCGCCTATGGGGGCCGCCTTAATCCTTTATATTGGTGCGTGCCTATCTCACCGTCAGGAACAAAAGAAAGACATCGATCCCGCCCGCGAGTGTCCGTTCAAAAAGTTTAGCTCGCCGTCAGGAAGGATGCGGCGGGCTGGAGGCCTCGCCCGAACTTTACTTATATAATGACTTCAAAGACTTACGAGACAAGGTGGGACTTTCCTGGGCCGTATTTTATTAAGGAATTCCGCCGCGTGTCACCCACTTTTCAAAAGGAATTTTTAGCCCCCCATCAAGCACCGCAAGGCGGCTCCCGTGATTTTGAGACAGAGCCGGTGCACACTAATCAAACAGTCCGTATCAAAACGCGGCTCGCCGATTAAACCTCTGCCGTAAGCAGTGTTCAAACGTGAATGTACAGATGACCAATATCCCCCGCCCCTTGACGCAACATGGTTGATCATGGGGCTTGTGACTGGCTTCACGCTCGGCAGCTTTGCTGAGTTATCGTTTGCCGCGACGCCTCTCGATCATTGGGCGATGCTTCATTGTATGAGGATTTATTGTCAAAGAGTTTCAGGCGTCGCATCTCCATCCGATTCTTCATTTTGATTATCGTCGATGGCTGCGGCAACGGTCATTCACGGCAAGCCCAAGGTCGGCGCGATGGTTCGGCCTTGCCAATGCTCGTCCAGAGCGACAATCTCAGCCTCTATTTCTGTTTTCGCATGATTTTTCCGCGAAACTGGTGCCCACTTTCGCGGAACATGCTCTAGTGGCGAAGGGAGCAGAGCCATGAAGCTCATGAACGCGCCGTGGAGCCGCCAAGCGGCTGGCATGGCATTCAATTTTGCCGTGATTCTTTCCCAATCCCCAGCGCAAGCACAATTCTACGGCGGATGGGGACCATATCCTTTCCCCATGCAGCCCATGCCGCCACCGGTTATCTATCCGCGGGCAGCGCAGGCGGCCTATCAGCCGATTCCGCCTGGCACCATCCGCCGAATGGTCGCAAATATGGGGTTGCGCCTCGTGGCGGCGCCCCGCCAAAAGGGCCACATTTATCTTGCGGAAACCGAAGACCCGCAGGGCCAGCGTCGCAGGGTTGTGTTTGACGCCTATAATGGAACCGTGGTCCAAAATGTTCCGCTCGGACACGGGCCAAAGCCAGTGAAATAAATTCAAACTGTTGGGGACAGGAAATCCGGTAATGTCGAGCGTTTAGATTGCCAAAATCTGTCGAAAACGGCAATCTCGGCCTCAACAAGCTCGATATCCGATGGATGTCGGTTTGGCGGTCTTTCAGCGGCGGCTTCAATATTTTCCCGATCGTCACCTGGTCGATCCCGCGCAAGCCTGGTGCAATTTTTTCGGCATGGAGATTCTGATCGAGCTTACGCCGTTTCATTTATGACGGTGTCTTCGTCGCAGCGATGCATCCATTCGGCGGCCAATATGGTGCCGCTAACTGGGGAAAGCGCCAATGTCCGCGACTTAGAAATTCGTGTCCCGTCTCGTCCCCTTTGTCTGGGAATTCGTGCCGCCCTTTCTCTTCATTTGCCCGATCCATCCAAATTTTCGACCGCTTGGGTCAAACTAGCTTTTTCACTCCAGCCGTCATCGGGTTCGGCTAACCAATCTTGCAGCGCCTTTATGCTGTGCCAAATTGGGTCTTCGCTAGGGATCTCCCTACAATGGTCGAGCAGCTTTTCAAGGTGCTCTCGTTCCAGCGGCTGCATTTTCTTAGTGCTCATGGTTACTCACTCCAAATCTCTAGCGGAATTGCCGGCTCTAATTCGAGCCTGGCCGCCGCTTCATCAACAACCGCTTCTAATGAACGGCGCGCTTTAAGAATGCCTGTCCCGCCGTATCCTCGCCAGGGCCTGATGGCCACGCGCACGCTTTGGGCAAGACAGGCCGCAAGGCCACAGCATCAACCGCAAACACCGTTCCTGTAGGAACTGAATCACACAACTCGCAACTGTGGTGACCGCAACTCGCAAATTGACGGCCCTGGATTTCTACCGCGCATTCTCCGCTACGGGCCTCGTGAACACCGTTCCGGTTGGGAGATAAGGCACGCAACTCGCAACTGTAGTGACCACAACTCGCAAATAAACAGGGCCCGGATCTCTATCGCACGTTCTCTCTCCCCTCCAGGTCTCGTGGAGAACATCGTGAAAACTGGCAGTCACACAACTCGCAACTGTGGTGACCGCAACTCGCAAATTAAAGACCCTGGATTTCTACCGGGCATTCTCTCCTCTTCCGGCCTCGTGGAGAAGCTCAGGTATCCTAGGCCGTGAACCCATAAATCGGCCGAGCTGACGGCTCGCGAGGGTCCGCTATGCCCCGGTAGCGATCAACTTCCGCATCGCAGCGAAATGATGCGATGGGCCACTACCAGAAATTAAGCCATGTCTGCGCAGCCCTGTCATCTTGCGCTCAATTCTTTCGATACGCGCCTCACAGCGCTTCAGCGGCCTTCGCCGCCATCGTCGCGTGGGCCCACCAGACGAGCTCATCCAACGCCGACTTTGTGGCGGCAAGCAGGGTTGCCTCGATGTCTTCGATGGGCTTGTTTGCGCCCTTTGGGGAGGTCGACATGAAGTTGGCGCCGGGACCTGTCAGGGCTTCACGAACCGATAGGCGAAGCGATCGGTCTCGCCCTTGATCGAGGGATCGAACACCTTGATCGAGTGCGAATCGTCCTTGTTCGCGAGCA